>NZ_ALPT02000042.1 GCF_000292245.2 Alkalihalobacillus alcalophilus ATCC 27647 = CGMCC 1.3604
TTCAAATCTTCGATACAGACAATATCGTGGTTTTTGATGAGGTCTGTACTTAGTTTGTGAAGGAAATCGTCACGTTGGTTCATTACTCTTTCGTGTAATCTAGCAACTCTACGTTTTTGTTTCTGATAGTTTTTGGCATCAAGAAGGTTCATACCATTGTTTTTAGCATTTAACGCACGTCTTGAAAGTTTTCGTTGCTCACGTTTTAGTTTCTTTTCCATTTTGGCTGTGAACGTATGATTGTCCATCTTGTGACCATCCGAAAAAACCGCAAAATCCTTGATGCCTAAATCTATACCGATAGATGATTCCGTTTTCTTCAAGGGCTGTACGTCTGTTTTGACTACAATGGATACAAAGAACTTTCCGCTTGGATTTCGTCTGACTGTAGCGCTCAGAATACGTCCTTCAACCTCACGACTTTTGGCCAAGCGAACAAGACCCAGTTTCGGCAATTTAATTTTGTTGTTTACTATGGCCATGTTGCTATTTGTTACTTTCGTGGTGTAGGATTGTACCGGATTCTTTTTAGACTTGAAGCGAGGTGCTTTATTTTGTTTCTTGAAGAATCGAGTATAGGAATCAGCAAGGTTTTTCAGGGAGGATTGAAGGGCAATGCTATCCACTTCTTTTAGCCATATGAATTCCTTTTTTAGTTTGGTTAATTGGGCCGAACAAGAAGAATACGTTAATCCTTTGCCTGTTTCTTGGTAGGTATCGTTCCATTGCCCTAAAAAGCGATTAAAGACAAAACGAGAACAGCCGATGGTTTTAGCAATGAAGATTTCCTGTTCTTTGCTTGGATAGAGACGAAATTTGTACGCTTTGTTGATGAGCATTGTTTTCACCCCCCCAATAGGAATGTATGTTCTTATTATACCCTAACAAGAATCTCTTTGGCTACCGCCAACCGCCATTCATCTCCCCCTTATCGTTGGGCTTCTCCCTTCACACGATTGAAGAGGGAGTCTTCTGTCGGGAAATGATAAAAAACAGTATGGGAACATGTATATGCCATCCCATACTGTATTATTCGTAAAAGGAACAACGAATTCCTCTTTAAAATGGTCATTTTTCTTAACTTATGATGAAGTGACTTTTGAAATCGCTTTTTGCCCTATATCACTACGATTAAATAAGCCAGATGATTTTACTTCTTTTACTGCTGCATAGGCTTCTTTTTGTGCTTCCGCAATAGTCTTACCTTTTCCAGCGACTAATAAGACACGTCCTCCGTTTGTCACCCATTGCTCTTTTTCTATTTTAGTACCTGCATGGAAAAGAAGATGGGGCTCTTTTATGTTTTCTAACCCTTTAATTATAATACCCTTTTCATATGCTTTCGGATATCCTTTGCTTGCTAGAACAACACCAAGTACTGCCTCATCCGACCAGTCCAAATCAGGCCTTTTCCCAGCTAACAATGTTTGTAACACTTCATAAAGATCGGAGTTCAAGCGAGGTAAAACCACTTGTGTCTCTGGATCCCCAAAACGAACATTGAATTCAATTACTTTAGGACCCTCTTTTGTCATCATAAGACCTGCATACAAAATCCCTGTAAATGTACGTCCCTCTTGGATCATCGCCTCGGCCATTGGTTGTAAAATCTCTTTCACTGCACGGTCGACATCTTCTTCCGTGAATTGAGGTACTGGAGAATAAGCTCCCATTCCCCCTGTGTTTGGCCCTTCATCTTGATCATAGGCACGTTTATGATCTTGTGCCCCCACCATCGGTACGACAATGTCGCCATGAACAAAAGCCATTAAGGAAAGCTCTTCACCGTCTAAATATTCTTCAATGACAACAGAGGCACCGGCATCGCCAAATTGATTATCTTGAAGCATCGACTGTAAAGCAGCAATCGCCTCCTCCACAGTAAAGGCGACAACGACTCCTTTACCTGCTGCTAAACCATCTGCCTTAATAACAATCGGAGCTCCTTGCTCTTTCACATAGGCAACGGCTTTTTCATAATCTGTAAAGTTCTCATAATCGCCGGTTGGAATATTGTACTTTTTCATCATTTGTTTCGCAAAAGATTTACTACCTTCTAATAAAGCCGCTTCCTTATTTGGTCCGAAAGTTGGAATCCCTTCAACCGTTAAACGATCTACTAAGCCAGCTAAAAGTGGTACTTCTGGACCGACAAAGACGAGTTCTACTTCTTGTTGAATCGCAAATTTAACGATTTCCTCATGCTCTGCTTCAGCGATATTTACGACTTCGGCAACATCGATCATCCCAGGATTCCCTGGTGCAACAAATACCTTTGAGACATGTTTACTTTTTGAAAATTTCCAAGCGATCGTATGCTCTCTTCCGCCACTACCGATAACTAATACATTCACAAAAATGTCCCCTTTTTTATAAAACCACTGAAAATGATCTGCTCGTTAAAAATGGTTACATTAATTAGACTACTCCGCCAGCTCCATACCCTACGCGTTCCGCGGGTGAATCGAGAGCCTCCTCACGACTAGTCGCTACGGGGTCTCCCGTACTTCACTAATCCCGCAGGAGTCTCCGGGTATTGCGCTCGCTCCGCTTTGGTCAAAGAAAAAAAGCTAAAGCGACATAGATCTTCTAAATGAATAACCAATTATTTATAATTTTCCTCTGTTAAGGTTGAGCATGGGATTTTTTCAGTGACTTCTTTTTTTATTGAGCTTTTATTTGAGCCTTTTAACTTATGATTAATGTTTAAAGTGACGAACTCCTGTGAAGACCATTGCGATGCCGTATTCGTTCGCTTTATCGATCGATTCTTGGTCTTTAATTGAACCACCTGGTTGAATAATGGCGGTAACTCCTGCTTTTCCAGCTGCTTCGACTGTATCATTCATTGGGAAGAAGGCGTCAGAACCTAAGACAGCTCCAGTACTTCTTTCTCCTGCTTGTTCAATCGCAATTTTAGCGGCACCGACACGATTCATTTGACCGGCTCCAATTCCAACGGTCATTTTATCATTCGTTAACACGATCGCATTAGACTTCACATGTTTTACGACATTCCAAGCAAGCTTTAACGCTGCCCATTCCTCTTCACTCGGTTGACGCTCCGTTGGTACTGAGGTTGTCGCTTCATTAAAACCATGACGATCCTCATCTTGAACAAGCAAACCACCGTGAACAGAAGTAATCACTTGCTCTTTTTTCTCTTTAGCCGTTAAATCAATCGTAAGTAAACGAAGGTTTTTCTTAGATGTTAAAACGTCTAGCGCTTCCTCTGTAAATGAAGGGGCAATAATAATTTCTAAAAAGACCTCCTTCAGTTTCAGAGCTGTCGCTTGGTCAACTTCACGATTTAAAGCAATAATTCCACCAAAGATCGAAACGGGATCCGCTTCAAATGCAGCCTCATAAGCGGCTTCAATTGTGTCACCTGTTCCAACACCACACGGATTCATATGTTTAACAGCAACCGCTGCTGGGAGAGCAAATTCCTTCACAATCGCTAATGCAGCATCAGCGTCTTTAATATTGTTATAAGAGAGTTCTTTGCCATGAAGCTGAGTTGCTTTAGCGATCGAATTATCGTCTGCTAATGGCTTTTCGTAAAAAACCGCTTGTTGATGTGGATTTTCTCCATATCGTAAGTCTTGTTTTTTCGTATACGTAACCGTCAAAGACTCTGGATTTTCTTCTCCGACTTCTTTTGTCAAATACTGAGCAATTAAAGCATCATACCCTGCTGTGTGGCGGAATACTTTTGCCGCAAGCTGACGACGTGTCTCTTCTGTTGTAGCTCCACTATCTAACTCCGTTAAAACCGTTCCATAATCAGCTGGATCGACTACGACCGTAACATGTTTATTATTTTTCGCAGCAGAACGAAGCATACTCGGTCCACCAATATCAATGTTTTCGATCGCATCAGCAAAAGTTGATTCCGGTTTTGCAATCGTTTCTTGAAATGGGTAAAGATTGACACAAACGACATCAATTGGCGTAATATTATGTTCTTTCAGTTGGGCAACATGTTCTTCCTTTTCACGCATGGCTAGTAAGCCACCATGAATGTTTGGGTGTAAGGTTTTCACACGACCATCCATAATTTCTGGGAAGTTTGTCACTTCAGAAATACCGGTTACTGGAATACCAGCTTCTTCAATCGCTTTTTTTGTGCCACCAGTTGAAACGACTTCGAAACCTCGCTCCACTAAACCTTTAACAAAATCAATAATGCCTTCCTTATTTGAGACGCTCACTAATGCTCTTTTCTTTGTCATCTTACTCCCCTTCCACCTTATGTAAGGAAAAAATTGCTTGTAATGTTTCTGGATATAATTTGTGTTCCACAGCTTGTATCTTTTTCGTTAATGACTCTCTCGTGTCGTTAATCTCAACTTGAACCGCCTCTTGAGCAATGATTGGCCCCGTATCCATTCCTTCATCAACATAATGAACTGTGACTCCAGTAACTTTCACCCCAGCTTCAAACGCTTGGCCAATCGCATCAAGCCCTGCAAACGCCGGTAATAAGGACGGATGAATGTTAACAATCCGCCCTTCATAAGCCGCAAGAAGAGTCGTTCCGATCAATCGCATATACCCAGCTAAAACGATAAAATCAATTTGGTTTTCTTTTAATTGCTGCACAATATCTTCTTCATACGCTACCTTTGAGGCAAAGTTTTTCGGAATATATTCATAAACAGGAATATCGTAGCTTGCTGCTCGTTCAACTACTTTCGCTCCCTGTTTGTCACAAATAACGAGGGCCACTTCTGCCTGTAAACTCCTAGCTCTTGTTGCCTGAATGATAGCTTCTGCATTAGAGCCACTACCTGAAGCAAAGACCGCTATTTTCATAAATCAATGCCCCCGATATGAACCCCTTCACCTTCAACCACACGACCAACGACAAAGGCCCGCTCTCCTTCTTTTTGTAAAAACTCGAGCACTTTGTCGGCATCCTTTTCAGAAACGACAACGGCCATTCCGATTCCCATATTAAAAGTAGAGAAAAGCTCACGGTCGGTTAACCTACCATATTGTTGAATGATTGAAAAAATGGGTGGTACAGGCCATGAAATGTCACTAACTTCCACTGCTAAGCCCTCTGGGAGCATTCGTGGAAGGTTTTCATAAAATCCACCACCTGTAATATGAGCTAAGCCATGGACATCGAACTCTTTTTGTAAAGCTAAAAGTGGTTTCACATAAATTTTCGTTGGGGTTAAAAGTTCTTCTCCCAATGTTCGATTAAGTGTTGGCAACTCGTCTTGCAAACTTAGCTTGGCATCCTCTAACAAAACTTTCCTTACTAATGAAAAACCATTACTATGAAGACCACTTGAAGCAAGCCCGATCACGACATCATCCGCTTCGATTTTGTCACCTGTAATGACATTTGCTTTTTCAACAGCCCCCACTGCAAAACCAGCTAAATCATATTCCTCAACCTCATACATTCCTGGCATTTCAGCTGTTTCGCCTCCGATTAAGGCACACCCTGCTTGTTCACAACCATCAGCAAATCCTTTAACAATGGCTTCAATTTTTTCCGGAATCGCTTTTCCACAAGCTAGATAATCTAATAAATATAGGGGTTCTGCTCCTTGTACGACAATATCATTGACACACATCGCAACCGCGTCAATCCCAATCGTATCGTGCTTATCCATCATAAAAGCAAGCATGAGCTTTGTTCCGACCCCATCTGTTCCAGAAACGAGAATCGGCTCCTTCATTTGCAGAGCAGAAAGGTCGAACATGCCACCAAACCCACCTAGACCACCCATGACACCTAAACGAGAGGTTCTTTCCACATGGCTTTTCATTCGATTCACTGCTTCATAACCTGCTTCTATATCAACGCCTGCTTTTTTATACGCTTCGGACATGGTTTAATTGCCTCCTACTTTAGCTAACTACTTATATATGTTTTTTATTTTTCATACGTTTAGAAGATAGATCATTTTCATATACTCCACCAGCTGCTTGCCCGCAGCAAGCGCGGGGCAGCATGAGAGTTTATCAGTTGCCTCAACCCGTGTGAGGTTAAACCTTCGCGTGTGGGTGCAATGTATCTGAATAAATTTCGGTCGGGTACTGTCCTGTAAAACAAGCTAAACATTGACCACAGTTCGCTTCATTTTCAGAGCGCCCGATTCCTTTCATTAGCCCTTCAGTTGATAAAAACGATAAAGAATCGGCTCCCATGATTTCACGCATTTCTTCAATTGAATGTTGGGAAGCAATTAATTCCTCTGTTGTCGATGTATCAATGCCATAAAAACAAGGGTTTTTAATTGGTGGTGAACTAATGCGAACGTGAACCTCAAGAGCACCTGCCTCACGTAACATTTTAACGATACGCCGACTCGTTGTCCCACGAACAATTGAATCATCAATCATGACCACACGCTTTCCTTCGACAACACCACGCACTGCCGACAGCTTCATTTTGACCCCTTGCTCCCGCAACTCCTGAGACGGCTGGATAAAAGTTCGACCGACATAACGGTTTTTAATCATCCCAAGCTCATATGGAATACCCGTTTGTTCGGCATAACCAATCGCAGCTGAAATGCTGGAATCAGGCACCCCAGTTACGACATCTGCTTCAACTGGGGCTTCCATCGCTAACTGCTTCCCAAGGTTTTTCCGAGCGGTATGAACATTAATTTCATCCACATTACTATCTGGACGTGCAAAATATACATATTCCATTGAGCAAATCGAACGAGCGGTTTTATTGACAAAACGTGTGGAACGCAAGCCATTTTCATCAATAATCACGAGCTCTCCTGGTTCAACTTCACGCTCATAAGTGGCTCCAATCACATCAAAAGCACATGTTTCAGACGCGACGACATAAGCATCACCTAAACGGCCAATCGACAATGGACGTAAGCCATTTGGATCAAGAGCGACCATCATTTGTTTTTCGTTCATAACCGCAAAAGCATAAGCTCCTTTTAACATCGCTAATGAATTGCGTAATTGTTCTTCTAAGCTATAAAACCCACTTCGTTTAATTAAATGAGCCAACACTTCTGTATCAGATGTCGATTGAAAAATACTTCCTTGTCCCTCTAGTTGATGTTTCATATTATTAGCGTTTACGAGATTCCCGTTATGAGCAATCGCAAGCCCGCCTGTTTGAGAGCGGAAAAGCAGGGGTTGCACATTTGCGAGCCCCCCGCCTCCTGCTGTTGCATACCGCACATGACCAATAGCTGATGTCCCTTGTAAATCAGCCAAAGTCTCAGGACGGAACACTTCATTAACAAGACCTAAGCCTTTATGAATTTTTAAATGCTCGCCATTTGAAACAACGATCCCTGCTCCTTCTTGACCACGATGTTGCAAGCTATGAAGTCCATAATACGTAATCTGTGCGGCATCCTTGTGACCCCAAACGCCAAACACACCACATTCTTCATTTAAGCCTTTGATTTCAGCAAACATGGGATAGCCCCTTTCCAAGCTGTAACAATTTCTTCTTGAGTAGCATCAATCATGACCTTATTTGACTCATCCATAATCACTAAACGTGCTTCATTAGTTACTTCACCGACTAGAGTCGCTTCAGGAACAGCGGCTTCGAATGCAAGACGATTTTCTGGTTTTACCGTAACGACAAAACGAGACTGAGTTTCACTAAATAGAACCGTGACGACATCTCCTGCTAAAGTAACTCTCGCCCCAACGTTTCCAGAAGTCATTTTTTCAGCTAGTGCGACACTTAGTCCACCTTCTGCAACATCATGGGCAGATGCAACAAGACCTTGCTGAATGGCCGCTAATAATTTCTTTTGTCTTGCTTTTTCCACTTCTAAATCAAGAGCTGGTGCTTTTCCAGAGATTTCGCCTTCTAAAAGCTTTTGTAATTCACTACCGGCAAACTCAGGCTTCGTTTCACCAATCACATAAATCAAATCACCAGCCGCTTTAAAAGCTTGAGTTGTAATATGGTCAATGTCTTCGATTAACCCAACCATACCAATAACAGGTGTTGGGAAAATCGCTTCCCCATTTGTTTCATTATATAAAGAGACGTTTCCACCGATAACAGGTGTTTCTAGCGTACGACACGCTTCACTCATTCCGTCTGTTGATTTTTCTAACTGCCAGAAAATTTCTGGTTTATCCGGGCTACCATAGTTTAAACAATCCGTCACACCAAGTGGAACACCACCTGAACATACGATGTTACGAGCCGCTTCGGCCACGGCAATTTGTCCACCAACTTCTGGGTCCAAATATAAGTAACGAGAATTACAATCGGTTGTCATCGCAAGAGCTTTACGTGTATCACGAATCCGAACGACCGCAGCATCTGAACCTGGGCTAACAACTGTGTTTGTTTGAACCATATAATCATATTGGTCGTATACCCATTCCTTACTCGCAATCGTTGGCTGAGCTAATAACTTTAATAATGTTTCCTTTTTATCTTCAATCACTGGAATCACTTGCTCCAGCTGTTGGAATTTTTCGTAATAAGCTGGTATAGTTGATGGCTTATGATAAACAGGTGCATCCTCAGCTAAAGCATCGACTGGAATTTCTGAAACCACTTCTCCTTTATGTAGGAGGCGAAGTTTCTTATCATCCGTTACATGGCCTACTTCGGCCCAAAGCAATCCCCAACGCTCAACAATTTCTTTAATTTCATCCTCTTGGCCTTTTTTGATAACAAGTAACATTCTTTCTTGAGATTCCGAAAGCATCATTTCATATGGTGTCATGCCAGCTTCACGTTGCGGAATTAAATCAAGATTCATTTCAATTCCCGATCCTGCTTTACTTGCCATCTCTGCTGAAGATGAAGTAAGACCAGCTGCTCCCATATCTTGAATTCCGACCAACGCCTCACATTGAACAAGCTCTAGACAAGCTTCGAGCAATAATTTTTCCATAAACGGATCGCCAACTTGCACCGCTGGACGTTTCGCTTCTGAACCTTCACTCAATTCTTCCGAAGCAAAGGTAGCTCCATGAATTCCATCACGACCTGTACTAGCTCCAACATACATAACCGTGTTGCCAACACCTTTTGCTTGGCCTTTTTGAATATCTTTATGATTAATTAAGCCGACACACATGGCGTTTACAAGTGGATTGCCATCATAACAAGAGTCAAATTGAACTTCTCCTCCGACCGTTGGCACACCGACACAATTTCCATAACCGGCAATACCTGCAACAACTTCTTCAAATAAATAACGCACTTTTGGAGAGGTTAATTCTCCGAAACGTAATGAGTTTAATAACGAAATTGGACGAGCTCCCATGGAGAAAACATCGCGTAAAATTCCACCAACTCCTGTTGCAGCTCCTTGATAAGGTTCAATCGCGGATGGGTGGTTATGGCTTTCAATTTTGAAAACAACCGCCTGCTCATCCCCGATATCAATGATACCCGCACCTTCACCAGGACCTTGTAAAACCTTCTCACCATCAACAGGGAATTTCTTTAACAGAACCTTCGAATTTTTGTAACTACAATGCTCCGACCACATTACAGAAAAAATACCAGTCTCTGTATAATTCGGTGTACGTCCTAAAATCTGTTCCACAAGGGCAAATTCTTCATCTGTTAAGCCCATATCACGATACAATTTTTGTTCCTTTACTTGTTCAGATGTTGGCTCAAGCTGTTGTAACATGAGTTTCCCTCCAATTTCGTAACATCGATTGAAATAATTTTAACCCATCGGCACTACCCAAAATCTCTTCTACCGCACGTTCTGGGTGTGGCATCATTCCTAGTACATTTCCTTGTTCATTCGTAATCCCAGCAATTTGATTCCTTGACCCATTAATCGCATTGACGTAACGGAAAACGACTTGATTGTTCTCTTCTAATCTCGAAAGTGTTTCCTCGTCACATTCATAGTTCCCTTCGCCATGGGCAACAGGGACATTAATAACATCACCTTTGGTATAACCGGCTGTAAACATCGTATTCGCATTTTCAACTTGTAACTGAACCGGACGACAAATGAATTTTAAACCTTCATTTCGTTTCATCGCTCCAGGCAAAAGACCTGCTTCAAGGAGAATTTGGAAGCCATTACAAACACCAAGTACGGGTTTACCGGCATTAGCCGCTTCAATAACCGCGTTCATCACTTTTGAAAAACGAGCAATCGCTCCTGAACGAAGATAATCACCGTACGAGAAACCACCCGGCAACAGAATTCCATCAAAACCTTCAAGTGAAGCCTCATCATGCCAAACATATTCGACTTCCGCTCCTAGACCATCCTTAATCGCATGATACATATCTGAATCACAGTTTGATCCAGGAAAAACGATTACCGCAAATTTCATGATGGCACGACCTCCTCGATTTCAAAACGATAGTCTTCAATCACTGTGTTCGCAAGAATTTTTTCGCACATTTCCTTAACACGTTCTTCAACATTTTCTGTTTTTTCTAATTGAAGTTCCAAATATTTACCGATACGCACTTCTTGAACTTCTTTATAATCCATCGTGTGAAGAGCTCCCTTAACTGCTACTCCTTGAGGGTCTAATACACTTTCTCTTAACGTGACAAAAACTTTTACTTTCAACATGGACAAGTCCTCCTAAAATGGTTTTTATTATCAGGTGAAGTTTACGAATGCTGGGTTAATCGAGCTAAAATTTCAGCATAACCTTCTTGCAAATTACCTAAATTACGACGGAATAAATCTTTATCAAAGCGTTCATTCGTATCTTTATCCCAAAGGCGACACGTATCAGGCGAAATTTCATCTGCTAAAAGAAGTTCACCGTTCACCGTCCGACCGAATTCAAGCTTGAAATCTACTAAACGAATGTTAATTTCAGAGAATAAAGCAAGCAAATGCTCATTTACCGCTAATGCCATCTCTCTTAATTGAGCTACCTCTTCATCTGATGCTGCCTCCAGTAGTTCAATATGGGCTTCTGTAATCAGCGGGTCTCCTAAATCATCATCTTTATAATAAAATTCAACAATCGGCTTGCTGAGCGGGGTTCCCTCTTCCATTCCAAGACGCTTCGCCATACTTCCTGCGACAATATTACGAACAACCACTTCTAATGGAACAATTTCGACCTTTTGCACGAGTTGCTCTGTTTCCGAAAGCCGCTCCACAAAATGACTCTCAATTCCTTTGTCCTTTAACTGAGTAAAAATAAGAGAGGAAATTTCATTATTTAAACGACCTTTTCCAGCGAGTGTATCTTTCTTTTCGCCATTAAAAGCTGTCGCCTCATCCTTATATTCAATCCAAAGGATATTTGCTTCATTCGTTTGATAAATCTTCTTCGCTTTTCCTTCATATAGGAGCTGTTGTTTTTCCATTTGGGTCCTCCACTAAAGTAATAGTTAAATGTCAAAAAACACGGGCAAATGCGATATGAATAAATATTAAGAATAATTACGTTTTTTTAATTGTTTTGGTTGTCTTACTCCACCAGCTCCATGCCCACAGCAATAGCGGGTGAGTCGGGAGCCCCTTAGCTAACAGTCGCTGTGGGGTCTCCCGTCCTTCACTATTCCCGCAGGAGTCTTCGGGCATTCCTCTGGCTTCGTTTTGGTTCATGAAAATTTAATCATTTAGTGGTTTCACTAGAAGTAACAACCTCTTCACTTCTCCTTAACCACAACTAACAGCTTTTACTCATCAATCCCTAAACGCGTAAAGATCGTATCGACATGCTTTAAGTGATGTTCGTAGTTAAAGCATTCTTCAATTTCTTCTGGTGATAATACAGAAGTAATCCGTTCTTCCGCTTCGACTAGTTCGCGGAATTGAATCCCCTTCTCCCAAGCTTCCATCGCCTTTGGTTGAACAAGGTCATACGCTTCTTCACGAACAAGGCCTTTATCAATTAAAGAAAGAAGCACACGCTGCGAATAAATTAATCCGTATGTTCTTGTCATATTGCGTTTCATGTTTTCTGGGAATACGGTTAAGTTTTTCACGATATTACCGAAACGATTTAACATATAGTTTAAGGCGATCGTCACATCCGGTAACAAAATTCGCTCTGCTGATGAATGTGAAATGTCGCGCTCATGCCATAATGGAACATTTTCATAAGCAGCTAACATATGTCCACGAACAATACGAGCCAGACCTGTCATATTTTCTGAACCAATTGGATTACGTTTATGTGGCATTGCAGAAGATCCTTTTTGACCTTTTGCAAAAAATTCTTCCACTTCACGTGTTTCACTTTTTTGTAACCCACGAATTTCAACTGCAAATTTCTCAATTGACGTCGCAATAAGGGCTAATGTGCTCACATATTGAGCGTGACGATCACGTTGTAAGGTTTGCGTTGAAATCGGTGCTGCCTCTAACCCTAATTTTTCACAAACTAATTGCTCAACCGCCGGATCGATATTGGCATACGTTCCAACCGCACCTGAAAGCTTGCCGACACGAACTGTTTCAGCTGCCTGTTTAAAACGTTCGATGTTACGTTTCATCTCTTCATACCAAAGACCAAGCTTTAATCCGAATGTTGTTGGCTCAGCATGAACGCCATGCGTACGCCCCATCATTACCGTATATTTATGATCTTTTGCTTTATTTTTAATAATTTCTAAAAAGTTCTCTAAGTCGTTTAATAAAATCTCATTTGCTTGTTTTAATAAATAAGAAAGAGCTGTATCAACCACATCTGTTGACGTTAATCCGTAATGCACCCATTTACGCTCTTCGCCAAGCGTCTCCGAAACCGCACGTGTAAATGCGACTACATCGTGACGAGTTTCTTCTTCAATTTCTAAAATACGCTCCACATCAAAGCTCGCATTTTCACGAATTTTTTGGACATCTTCTTTTGGAATTTCACCAAGCTCTGCCCATGCCTCACAAGCAACGATTTCTACTTCTAACCATGCTTGATAGCGGTTTTGGTCTGTCCAAATTTGACCCATTTCTGGTCTTGTATAACGTTCAATCATAGTTTAATGCCTCCAATTATCTTTTTCGTACCTTCTTTATTATGAGCGTTCATCTAATTTTTGCAATGCCTCTTCAACGGTTTTAGCCATGACGGTTAAATGTCCCATTTTTCTTTTTTCTTTTGCCTCGGCTTTTCCATATAGATGAAGCTTTATATCATTAAATTGCTCAATATGAGCTAAAACTTGCGACAAGTCCTCACCTAAAATGTTTTCCATTACGACCGGCTTATGCAACGTTGTTTCTCCAAGTGGCCAGCCACTAACCGCGCGAATATGTTGTTCAAATTGAGAAGTTTCACAAGCCTCAATCGTATAATGCCCAGAATTATGAGGTCTTGGGGCAAGTTCATTTACAAAAAGGGTGCCATCAGAGCCGACAAAAAATTCAACAGCGAGCGTTCCAACTAACCCGAGCCCTTCCGCAATCGTTAACGCCATTTTTTTAGCCCCATCTTGAATGTCCTGTGAAACTCTTGCTGGAACAATGGAACGATATAAAATATTGTTACGGTGGATGTTTTCCGCTACTGGGAAAGTCTTCACTTCCCCAGTCGTTGAACGAGTAACGATTACCGAAACCTCACATTGAAACGGAATCCATGCTTCTAATACTAGTTCACCGTGTTTGAGCAACCTTCTCACCGCTTCATTAAGTTCTTCTTGATTGTTGACAACGGCTTGTCCTTTGCCATCATAACCACCGCGGCATGTTTTCAGCACAGCCGGAAAACCGATATCTTCGCCAGCTTTTGTGATCATTTCCTCCGCTAAAATCGCACGATGCGGAGCAACTTTAACACCTAATGATTCAATCGCTTGCTTTTCCTCCAAACGATGTTGTGTGATTTTTAACAATTTATCCCCTTGTGGAAAAAAACATTGTTCAGCAATCCAACCAGCTGTCTTCTGGTCAATATTTTCAAACTCATATGTTATAAGATCTGACACATCTGCGAGTAGTTTAGCCCCATCTAAATCGTCATAGCCTTTTTCGATTTGGACATCTGCTATTTGCCCACAAGGTGAATCAGCCGTTGGTTCTAGTACAGCAATCCGGTACCCCATCTGTCTCGCCGCAATCGCCATCATTCGTCCAAGTTGGCCTCCGCCAATAATTCCGATCGTTGCTCCTGGTGTTAACGGCTGACTCATAATGTATCACTGCTTTCTAACACTTTTTCTTCCGTTTGTTTTCTTCTTTTTTCTAAACGTAATTGAACTTCTTCATTAAAAGAGCCAATGATTTGAGTGGCAAGTAAACCAGCATTTGTTGCTCCTGCCTTCCCAATGGCGACTGTTGCAACTGGTACACCACCTGGCATTTGTACGATCGACAATAAGGAATCTAATCCTTGTAAGGCTTTTGACTGAACGGGAACACCAATAACCGGTAACGTCGTTTTAGCAGCGACCATCCCTGGTAAATGGGCAGCTCCTCCAGCTCCAGCAATAATCACTTTCAAGCCTCTTGCTCTTGCTTCTTCTGCATATTGAAACATTAAATCAGGTGTACGATGAGCAGATACAACCTTTTTCTCATAAGGAATTTCAAGCTCTTCTAATACGTCACAGGCATGTTTCATCGTTTCCCAATCAGATGTACTTCCCATAATGACACCGACAACCGGATCCATATTTAATCTCTCCCTATCCAATAATCTATTATTTTTTCTCGATTAACCATTTGCTTAAACATAAAAAAACATAGAATTAGGTTCTTTATCATCGATCTTGCCGAGAGAAAGTAAGCTAATTCTACGCTTTTTATCCAAACGTAAATCATTCATTTTCGTACATTAAGATGAATGAATGCCGAACTTCCCCTCATAGTCTAATAATTTACGGTTATTAGGTAGAAACTTTTGGGCCATATTCCCAAGGATTATATGAGGTAATTTCGTATTTGTGGTCTTTTCACCTTCATCTTACAAGTAACTCACGGTGATGTCAACGAAAAATCGAACATTTACTATTATAAAATAATTATCGTTCGTCTTCTTTTAATAAGCCTTCAAAGACAATCACTTGTTTTATCGGTTCATAGTGGACATTTTGCCCTTGTTTCTCCTCCGAGAATACAGGCTTCTCCATTCTCCTTACCGGTTTATAGCCCATTTTATCCATTCGTTCGAGACAATCAGCAATCGACTCTCCTTCCTGAACCTCAAACTTCATTTTCTTCTTTTTACTCACATACATTCCCCCTATATGAACATTGCCTATGTTGATTTCTTTTTTATTCGGAATTTCATAACCGACATACATCATATTGTAGTGTGTATGAGGAAGACTGACAACACCGATTACATTTTGAGCGACATCGTGACGTTAATCGTCGGAACTTGGGATGAATCTACTTTTATTTTCAAAAATCTCATTATAGTTCGTATCTGCTTGAAGGGCTCTTTCTTCTTCCTTGATTCGAATCGAAAGGACGACTCCGTTTAAAACAGTAAACAAAAAAGCCGTCCAATATGCTTGAAAAATAATCGGTAAACTAATAATCTCGACGGCCACGACCATATAATTAGGATGTCTCATAAAATGATAAGGTCCCTTAGTCACAACCCTCGCCCCCGGCAAAATCATTATTCGTGTATTCCAAAACCGCCCGAGCGATGACAGAGCCCAGACTCGAACAACTTGGGCGATGATAAAGAGACAAAATGGAATCGCCGTCCATTTCATCATCTCAGGTTGCGTCACCGCAATCTCACTAAATAAGGAAAGAAAGAAACCTACATGCAATAAGACAAGAAAAGGGTAGTGTTCCTTTCCAACTTCAAATCCCCCTTGGTCCTCGATCCAACGTTTGTTACGATTGGCAATAATCAACTCCAATACTCTTTGTAACATAACTGAGCCAAGGAAGATATAAATCCAAATACTCAATGAACTCCCTCCCACTTTAACAGAACAAGCTCGGAACAAAAACCAGGTCCTAATGCAGCCATTAAACCAATATCGCCTGATTGCCGTTCCTTTTTCATACATTCTTCAAGCACATATAAAACGGTTGGTGACGACATATTGCCATTCATTCGTAATACATCTCTCGCTTCCTCTGTTAAGGTCGTCGGAATCGATAACGACGCTTCATAAGCATCAAGTACCTTTTTCCCACCTGGATGAGCAACAAAAGAATCAATCTGACCTATTTCTAAACCATGCTCATGCAAAAAACCTTCTACATTTGGTTTAAACCAGTTTTCAACAACGGAAGGAATATCACGCGAAAACACCACATGGAGACCCGTATCCTTCACATCCCAACCCATGATTTCTTCTGAATCCGGCATTAAGGTCGAATGTGTTGCGGTTACCATTGGACGAAGGGGCCTTTTCGCGTTTTGTGTCAGTGAAGAATGTTCCCCACAAACTAACGCACAAGCAACACCATCCGCAAATAAAGACGCACCAATTAAATTACTTTTTGAACGGTCATTTTTTTGAAAAGTTAGGCTACAAAGTTCAATACAGCAAACCAATACATTTTGCTCCGGATACGCACGTGCATATTCAAAAGCACGACTTATCCCAATTGCACCACCAGCGCACCCTAACCCCCATAACGGAATTCGTTTTGTATGAGGGGAAAAGGACATTTGATTCATAATTCGTGCATCCAAGCTTGGCGTCGACATACCCGAACTCGTCACCAATACGATCGCATCGATTTCTTTTTCTTCAATTGGCTCTTTGAGAAACGCTTCATTTTGTAGACATGTCTTAATTGCCTCGACACCAAATTCGGTGGCGAGTTCGATGTATAAATCATTACGTTCTTGTAAAGTATGACTTTCCTCAAACCATTCGATTGGAACCGCAAAATGTCGCTCATCAATCTGACCATTTTTAAAAACGGGCAGCAGCCGATTAATATCTGAAAAACTTTCACTAAACAATTCCTTCGCAAACTCCATCGTTAAATCCTGAGTCAACCTATTGGGCGGACGAAAGGTTCCTACCGATAAAATACTAACCATAATTAAGCCCCTATCCTTATTTTGTTAGTTTAGGTTTTCCAGTATTAGTTAATTTATTCTAGTTTGTACCTTAATACCGTCTCGGTTTCCAGTTTATTACTTTTGAATGATTATACGTACCATAATATAGAACAACTTGGATTTTCATTACCTAATGTGCTTTTTTCGCACCGTAATTTGAATCAGCACGGTTTTTGATTACCTATTCCAGCTTTTTCGCACCGTAATCCGACTCAGCACGATTTTTCATTGCTTATCCCAGCTTTTTCGCACCGTAATCTGACTCAGCATGATTTTTCATTACTTATTCCAGCTTTTTCGCACCGTAATCTGACTCAGCACGGTTTTTCATTACTTATTCACTTTTTTTCGCACCGTAATTTGACTCAGCACGGTTTTTCATTACCTATTCCAGTTTTTTCGCACCGTAATCCGACTCAGCACGGTTTTTCATTACTTATTCACTTTTTTTCGCACTCTAATTCCCCACTCCGCACTTTTTCATTACTTATCCACTCATTTATCCCTCCATACTTCAAAAACTCCTAAAACCAACACAAAAAAGCCCACAACCAATATAAAATTGAGTGTGGGTTCCATTTTTTATTTCAACTTTTCCAATCTTTTTTGAAAATGCTCGCGCCATTCTTGGGAAAGTTGTCTCACTTTGACAAGCTCCTGCCAATCTTCTGATGTCGCTTCTTTCCAATACCTTGCTTTATTTACGTTCAAAACCGTCGGGTTCTTCGCATGACGCTCCACTAGTTCCAACTCGTCTCCCACACTTACTTCTCCATTTTGCAACACTCGGGCATAGTAGCCACTCCAGCCTTTTTCATTCACCCATAAAGCCATTTTGGGTTCATTGTGTTTTAAACCAATTTTGTAACAGGGGGAACGTGGTTGACTAATTTCGAGCAACACCTCGCCAATTTTATACACATCGCCAATCTGGACATCTTGCTCACTTAATCCGGAAATCGTTAAATTCTCACCAAAAGCTGACTCTCCTGGATTTCGACCAAGTTTTTCTTCCCAATAGGAATAATGTTCAGCTGGATATAAACAAATCGCCATATCCACTCCACCATGATGAACTGGGTCAGATTGCGTGTCACCGATAATCCCTAATGCATTCACCTGCACAGTTGAAAATAATGGCTCCTTATATATACTCGTTTTAACTGGCTTCCCATTCATCATGACTTCCCTTGGCTTCCCTACATAAATGCCTTCTATTGTTATCGACATGACTGTTCCTCCTTATGGTCTCTCTCGATTTTACATTTGCTTCGGTGCTTTGACTCCTAATAAGCGTAACCCTTCTTTTAACACAATCGTCACGGCCTTCACTAAGGCTAAACGAGCTTCATATTGTTCGTCCTCGACTAAGATTTTGACATGACTGTAATATTTATTAAATTCTTGAGCCAACTCTAGGACATATTTGGCTACCTTTGATGGGTCCCTTAATAGGAAGCTTCTTTCCACAACATGCGGAAAATGATCGACAAGCTTCAGAACGGCCCAACTATACGAATCGTCCAAACCATCTTCCGGAGACGATACTTCCCCAAACTTCGCCTTACGTAAAATCGAGCAAGCTCTTGCATGCGTATATTGGACATACGGCCCGGTTGTTCCTTCAAATCGAAGCATATCTTCTAATGAAAATTCGACATTATTCTGTTTTTCGTTTTTTAAATCATGGAAAATAATCGCCCCAACCCCTACTTGTTTGGCTACTTCATCTTTGTCTACAAGGTTTGGATTCTTTTCATTAATATTTTGCTTCGCTAAATCTATTGCTTCTTTAATCACTTCTTCTAATAAAATAACCCGACCTTTTCGCGTCGACATCTTGCGACCATTTTGTAAAATAAACCCGAATGGGATATGCTCTATTTCCTTGGCCCAGTCATAGCCAAGCTTTTCTAAAACTAATTTAATTTGTTGAAAATGTAAGCTTTGTTCATGACCGACTACATAAAATGATTTAGAAAATTGATACGTCTTTTGTCTATAAATGGCGGCGGCTAAATCTCTGGTTGCATAAAGGGTCGCTCCATCCGATTTCCGAATTAAACAAGGCGGTAAATTTTCCTTCTCCAATGAAACAACGTCTGCCCCATCTGAACGCTCTAACACATTTTTATTCTCTAGCTCTTTAATAACCCCGTCCATTTTGTCATTGTAAAAAGCTTCCCCATGATAGGAATCAAACGGGACACCTAACAGCTGATAGATTTTCGCAAACTCTTGTAATGATTCATCCTTAAACCAATTCCAAAGCTCTGTTGCTTCGACATTCCCATCTTCTAACCTTTTAAACCACGCTCTTGCCTCATCTTCAAGCTCTCGTTTCTCCTCTGCTTCTTCATGGAACTTCACATACAAAGCGAGCAGTTCCTTAATCGGATTCTCTTTAATCGTATCAGGATTGCCCCATTTTTTATAAGCGGTAATGAGCTTACCGAACTGTGTCCCCCAATCACCTAAATGATTAATTCGCACGACCTGATAGCCATTTTTCTTAGCAACCGTAGCCAGTGAATTTCCGATCACCGTTGACCGCAAATGCCCCATTGAAAAGGGTTTCGCAATATTGGGTGAAGAGTAGTCAATCGTCAGCACTTGGCCTTCACCTATCGATTGAGCACCAAAACACTCCTTTTCAGCTAAAACCTTTGACAAAATACTTTTGCTCATTTCCGCTCGATTTAAAAACACATTCACATAAGGCCCTACCGCGACCACCTTGGAAAAAATGGATGCCTGAATTTGGTTAGCTAACTGTTCGGCAATTTTAGCTGGAGCTTGCTTCAACTGCTTCGCTAAAACAAAACAAGGAAAAGCTAAATCTCCTTGCTCCTCAAATTTAGGCTTCTCTATTAATCCCTCAATCTCCTCTTTCTTTTTTACACCACTAATCGTTTTTTCTATTTCCTCGGCATATAATTGCTTTGCTTCCATTACCCTTACACCTCTTTCATTTTTTCCACAAAAAAATCCCGTCTCTATATATTTAGAGACGAGATTTACCCGCGGTACCACTCTGATTGTTCAAAATACGAACCTGCTTTCAACTAGATAACGGCTAGCACCGGCATTCCCTACTACTCATTTCAGGATGCATCTCAGAAGTGCGCTTCATCATGGCTTTGTTATTAGGCTCACACCAACCCTAACTCGCTTAAACTCCCCCATCACTACTCTCTTCCTCACAGACGAATATATTTCTAGATATTATACTCAAAAAGTTTGCAACTGGCAAATGGAATTTTTTTCGCTTTAAAGTAGATTCGTTTCATTTAAGAAAAAATGGGGAAAATACAACTATTAAGGGAATTTCCAAAAGGAGCGGAGCAATGAACGAACAAAAAATATACGATATGATTGGTGTAGGGATTGGCCCATTTAATTTAAGTATTCCAGCAATTCTCTCAAAAGTTGAATTAACCTTCAGCTATCTTTTTTCCCATAATGCGAGGATTTGTTTAAAGAAAAGGCAAAAGGGAATAGCCTTTATAAGCAATCCCGATAGTAAAAGCCTTGAAGGAGGAATCTGAAATGACAACCAATAAAAACAAAACAAGAAAAAACGATCCTGATAAATTTAAAAAAGACAAAAAATCTCAAGAGGAAGTCGACCAATTGATCATGCCGATTGATGACTTACCACTTGAAGAAATAGAAGAAGACATGAAAGACGAGCGGAACAAAAAGAAAACAAAAAACCGTTCATCTAGTGATAAATCATAGCCTAGAAAAAACCATGTCCTCTTTGGAGGCGTAGTTTTTCTGATCGGTTCCATCATGTTTTCCGTATCCTCACGTCTCCCTCTTGAGCCTTTTCCTCATCCCACTGTACATGGATTTCAAATGTGCCCTCTTCAAAAAAGAAAGGCATTCGACGACGAATGGATTTTTGCATCGGTATATGCTCTAACTCGCTTATACGAATCCATTCCGGTTCACCTTCTGATCCAGCTTTAATTTCGCCTTCAAAATCAGTTGTTAAGTAATTAAAAATCATATGACGCTCCATTTTGACTGGATTTACATATTCATAAAGCCCTTTGTATTGAAGGTTTTTCACCTTTAAACCGGTCTCTTCATATACCTCACGAATCGCTCCTTCCACAAAACTCTCCGGAAAATCAACTTTACCTCCTGGTGGAATATACCCTTTAAAGTAATCATGTTGTCGATTTAATAACAACACTCTGTCCCGCTCTTGAACCATACAAACCGTCCAGAATTTATATTGAATCTCTTGCATCCAATCTCCTCAATTCCTATTTTTCTATGTAAATATGATATGATTTTAAAAAAGTATTAATCGTCAGAAGGAGTACTCTTTATGAGCATCATTGAGAAATTTCAAACGTTCATTATTTTATTAGCTGTAGGAGTTGGACTGCTTTTCGGTCAAGTCCCCTTTATCGAAGCCCAAGCAGGTTCATTCATTTTGCCGTTTTTATTGTTCATGTTATACGGTTTATTTTTAACAACTCCCATTGATAATCTTAAAAAAGCTTTTAAAAACATTCCCTTTTTAAGCACAAATGTACTTATTAACTTTATTTGGACTCCCATTCTCGCTTGGTTACTAGGGGCTGTCTTTCTATCCGATCACCCGGCATTATGGCTTGGGTTTATTTTGCTGCTCGTCACACCTTGTACAGATTGGTATTTAGTTTTTACTTCGATTGCCAAAGGAAATATTGCTTTATCGACATCGGTCTTACCCATTAACTTAATTTTACAAGTTATTCTATTGCCTGTGTATTTTTTTATTTTTGCTGGCACGATGGAGACAGTCGCTTTCTCATCGATTATCGAAAGTGTTGTTTTCGTACTGTTACTCCCTCTTTTCTTAGCGGCAGTCACACGCTATCTATTCAAAAATAGACAGAACATACTCCAAGAAAAGATCATACCGTTTTTTGCAACATCACAAATCATCTTTTTATCATTAGCAATAGTCGCGATGTTCGCTTCACAAGGCTCGTATTTATTAGCGAACTTAGAGGTTATTTATTTATTACTTATTCCATTATTACTTTTCTTTAGCATCAATTTTCTTGTGGCTCAAACTGTTGGCAAAGTGCTGAAATTCTCATTCGAGGACACAACTAGTTTAAATTTAACGATTATCGCTCGAAATTCACCGATCGCCTTAGCAATTGTCGTCATAGCTTTTCCCGAGCAACCTCTTATCGCCTTAGCACTAGTGATTGGTCCACTAATCGAACTACCCGTCCTCGCCGCCGTCTCACAAATTTTATTAATGATGAAAAAAAGAACAGTCGCTTGAGCTGTTCTTTTTTGATGCTCTTCAATTGAAGAAATGCCTCTACTATCCAAGCAATAGTAAAATGTCCTAAGACTTGTTTTATTGGACAATCTGGTAGCTGCTGTTTCCCTATTTGTCTTAGAACCTTGGTTTATAGGACAAACCGATAACACTCCTTCCCTTGTTTGTCTTAGAACCTTGGTTTATAGGACAAATCGATAACATTCCTTCCCTTGTTTGTCTTAGAACCTTGGTTTATAGGACAAACCGAAGCTGATCGTTCTTTATTTGTCTCAGAAACAGGTTCTATAGGACAACTTTCTACAGGTGGTTCTCTCTTTCTGTCCAATAAACCCTTATACACTCCCAAAGCCAAACTTACCAACTCACTAGAAACTCCATAAAAAAAACCCTTAGATAAAGCTATCTAAAGGTAAATACATCGCAAATATTTAGTATCGAATCTATCTTATTTCGTTCCAGTCGAACCGTGTCCACCACGGTTTTCATTTTCAAGCTTTTCAACTTCAACAAATTCAATCGCTGGCATTTTTTTCATGATTCTAAATTGACAAATTCGATCATTTTCCTCAATTACCGTATCTCTTAAGGCATAAGCAGGGAAAAACCACTGATCATTATCACCTTTATACGATTCATCGATGATACCCATAGAATTCGTTTGGATAATGCCGAAGTTTTTGAACGTACTTGAACGAGGAACGACATGGCCTTCATACCCTTCAGGCAACTCCATCGCAATTCCTAGTGGGATTAATTTAAATTCATCTTTTTTTAACTCGACTGTTTCAGCAGCACGTAAATCAATCCAATCGCCTTGTACGATTTTATCGGCCCTTACAAGATTATCATTAAAGTATTTAATTCTTATTTGCTCTGTTGACATCGTATTCTCCTTTTTCATAACAAAGAAAATAGGGACTAAACGCGCTAGTCCCTCTCTCTTCTTAATAATCGTAGTCTGATTCGTCCATATCTTCAACAACTGAAAGCAAGTAACCATTTCCAACTGTTGAGAAGAAATCGTGATTCGTTGTACCAGTGGATAATCCATTAATGACAATCGGATTGACATCATCCGCTGTATCCGGAAATAACGGAGCTAAACCAAGGTTCATTAACGCTTTGTTTGCATTATAACGTAAAAAGACTTTCACATCCTCTGTCCAACCGACTTGATCATATAGAGAGGCTGTATATTTCACTTCATTCTCATATAATTGATACAACAATGAATAAGTCCACGTTTTTAACGACTCTTTTTCCGAATCGGACAGTTTATTAAATCCAACTTTGAATTTATAACCGATATACGCCCCATGTGCCGATTCATCGCGGATAATCAACTTAATGACTTCAGCTACATTGATCAGTTTCGCTCTACCTAAATAATAGAGTGGTGTATAAAAACCAGAATAAAAGAGGAATGATTCCAAGAAAACACTTGCTACTTTTTTCTCTAAAGGAGAACCATTTTTGTAAACTTCATCAATAATACGGGCTTTCGTTTGAAGGAAATCATCTTCACGTGCCCATCTAAAAATATCTTCAATTTCCTTCTTCGTATTTAACGTACTAAAAATCGAAGAATAACTTCGTGCATGCTCTGACTCCATAAATTGAATGTTATTCAACACCGCAATTTCATGTTGAGTTTTCGCATCTTTTCTTAGTGCATCAATACCTGATTCTGATTGAAGCGTATCAAGCATTGTGAGTCCGCCGAAAACTTTCTCCACTAAGCGCTTTTCTTCATCGGGTAACTTTGTCCAATCCGAACGATCTTTCGATACTGGCATACGAGTCGATAACCAAAATTGTTCCGTTAACTTCTCATAGGTGATTTTATCGATCGCGTCTTCTATATTATTCCAATTGACTGCTTCATAAGCTGCATAGTCCGTCACCAATTAAAACCTCCCTAAATGCTGCACGATTCACAATAGTTGGCACCAACTTCAGTTCCATCATCCGTATAGGTTCTAATATAATAAACGGATTTAATGCCTTTTTTCCATGCATAGTTTCTTAAAATATTTAAGTCTCTTGTTGTTTTTTTCGTCGGATAATCACTATTCACTTTCCACTCATATAGTCCTTCTGGTAATTCAGATCTTAAAAATAAGGTCATACTTAATCCTTGGTCGACATGCTTTTGTGCGGTCGCATACGTATCAATAATCTTTCGTTGATCGATATCGTAAGCAGACTCGTAATGTGGAATCGTTTCACTCGTTAAATAAGGGGCTGGATAATACACTTTCCCACGTTTACCCTCTGTACGTTCCTCAATCCTTTGCGTAATCGGATGAATCGAGGCGGTTGCTTCATTCACATAAGAAATCGAGCCAGTAGGGGCCACAGCGAGTCGGTACGCATTATAAATTCCATGTTCCATTACGGACGCTTTAAGCTTCTCCCAATCTTCGTGACGGGGAATAAAAATATCTTCAAAGATTTCTTTTATTTTCTCATGCTTAAACGAAAAGTCCTCTTCCGCTAAATATTTATCAAAATACTCACCTGTTGCATATTTAGACTTTTCAAAATCGTAAAAAGTCTTTCCTGTTTCAATCGAAACTCGATTACTTTCGGTAAGTGTCCAATAGTTTAATAACATAAAATAAATATCCGTAAACTCGATCGCTTCAGGAGATCCGTAATAAATCTGGTTTTTCGCTAAGAAACCATGCAAATTCATCGCTCCAAGACCGACTGAATGATACATATCATTACCATTTTTTACAGAAGGAACGACATCAATACTTGAATGGTCTGTCACATATGTTAAAGCACGAAGCATCGTTCGTACGGATTTCCCAAGGTCAGGAGATTTCATTAAGTTCGCGACATTTGTTGAACCTAAATTACAACTAACATCATTTCCTAATTGAGCGTATGTCTGGTCATTATTAATCATAGAATCTTTATGCACTTGAAAGATTTCAGTACAAAGATTTGACATAATCACATGTCCGTCTATCGGATTTTCACGATTCACCGTATCGATATTAATAATATACGGATAGCCACTCTCATTTTGAAGATTACTAATTTCCGTCTCTAAATCTCTCGCTTTGATTTTCGATTTTCGAATTTCAGGGTTGTCGACCATGTTGTCATATTCTTTTGTGATGTCCACATAAGAAAATGGTTTCCCATACACTTTTTCAACATCATGTGGTGAGAATAAATACATAAAGTCGTTACTTTTTGTTAGTTCATAAAATTTATCAGGCACAACAAGGCCAAGCGATAAAGTCTTAATTCTTACTTTCTCATCCGCATTTTCTTTTCGAACCGATAAGAAATCAACAATATCAGGATGGAAAATATTCAAATAAACAACCCCGGCACCATCTCTTGCTCCACCTTGATTGGCATAAGAAAAAGCATCCTCAAACATTTTCATGACAGGTACTACCCCATCAGCTAGTCCATAAATGCCTCTGATTGGATCATTATTTGCACGGACGTTCGATAAACTAATTCCAACTCCGCCACCTAATTTAGATAATTGTAATGCTGAATTAATACTTCTACCAATGGAATTCATATCATCAGAAACCGTTAATAGAAAACAAGACACCATTTCACCCGATCTCTTTTTACCGATATTTAGGAATGTTGGAGTCGCTGGTTGATAACGTTGGTTAATTAATTCCTCCGCTAAATCTAAAGCCAATTGTTCATCCCCATCCGCAATCGAAAGAGCATTAAAAGCCAAACGATCCTCATATCTTTCTAAAAAACGCTGACCATCATCGGTTTTCATCGCATATTGGGAATAAAATTTATAAGCCCCCATAAAAGAACGAAAACGAAACTTATGATTATAAATCGATTTAAATACTTTTTTAACAAACTTTCGGTCATATTTATTTAAAAAATCCTCTTTTATATAGTCATTCTCAATCAAATAATCGAGCTTCTCATCTAACGAATGAAAAAAGACCGTATTTGGATTTACATATTCTAAAAAGTAAGCTTTTACGGCTTCTCTATCTTTATCAATTTGAATCTTGCCTTCCTTTGGCAAGTTCAATAGATTGTTTAAGGTAAAATAAGTATCCTCTTTTACCTTTTTACTTAATTCCGGTGCCTGCATAGTGGTTCAATTCCTCCTTGAAATTCAGTAAGTCATTATTCGTCCCACTAAATTCAAATGTATATAATAAAGGCTTATTATACTTTTTGGACAAGTCCTTAGCATTAAAACAATAATCGCCATCAAAATTTAAATTACCACTGCCTACGAACCCTATTAAATGGCTCCTATTCATCTGGTAATCAACAAAAGAACTAATCACCTCAGTAATTTGCTCATCATAGCTTGGGACAATCACAATAAAGGGTTCATCCATTTCTTCACAAGGATCGCTGTAATTTATTTCAACAGACTTCATCCCTGTTTTTTCCACAAATTCTCTAACATTCCCAGTTAAAGAAAGATAGGCAATGAGCAATTTAATTCAACACCAATTCTTTTAATTTATCTGGTTGAAATCCTGTAAATGGTTCTGTCCCATCTGCCACAACGACTGGCATTTGACGTAAATTTAGGGTATTCACAACATAATCAAAAGCCTTTTGATCTTCTTCAATATTAAAAGCTTGAAACTCAATACCTTCTCCATTTAAAACGACTTTTGTCATTTCACATTGCGGACAACCGTTCTTTGTATACACTGTCACTTTTGACATAATTATGACCACCATTCTTTTATTTATTATTCATATTCATAAGCAAACCTAGACAAATTAAAGAGATAAAGCCCTATTCTATAAGCCTCTCGATCATATAGAAATATTTTCGTGAGTAATAGATTTGTTTTATCTACTTATATCGTATATACTTTTAAAAGTGTGCGAAATTAGGGCTTGACAAATTCTTAACCATCGTCAATATATTGATGTTCTTATCACATATTAACACAATATATAGCGACTAACAACAAATTTAATTCGACTCTCTCATAAAAAAAAAGATTTAAAAAAATCGCATATTTCTTTCTCTCATATCACTCTTTCCCCTCATTTAATTGAGGACAAACACCCGATTATTTTATTATTTATCGACTCTTATAATAGGACATTCCCTTTTAAATTTAGAACATTTTTTTAGCATCAATCGACAAAACTCTACGTATGGCCTATGACATTTAATAGGATATTTATGACTTATTGCATCCATATTTTATTCATGCTACAATTTTATTATTATTTACGGAAAGGAATGATGGGTGGACGATGGATAACTAACCTATTTTTTACATTTGAAATCGTATATTTCAGATTATAAAACATAGGATTAGTCTGCCCATTTTTCTATAAACGTTTGAGCTATATGATTATATGGCTTCATTTAGGTACGTTAAAATGCGACTAATCCTTCCATGTCTATTGGGAGGATTTTTTTATTCTCCTAAAAAAGAAGGGGGAAATTTTAATGAAAGAATTATTACAACTACAAAATATCAGCTATGAAATAAATGATCAGACTATTTTTGAGAAGGTAAACACAAATATTCAACAAGGGGATATCATTGGGATCATTGGAAAAAACGGAGCTGGGAAATCGACTTTGTTACAGCTACTAAATCGTGATTTAGTCCCGACAACAGGGCAAATTAAACAAATACAAAACCATCTCAAAATCACGATCGTTGAGCAAGAAACCGAATCCCATTCTTTTGATAACATCACCAATCAAGAAGAAATCCTATTAAAGAAATGGGACGTTCCAGTTCGCGTTTACGCACAATTAAGTGGCGGAGAAAAATTAAAAGCACGCCTTGCTAGAGGTTTAGCAAAAGAGACCGCTCTTTTATTACTCGATGAACCGACCAATCATCTTGATCAACAAAGCTTAGACTTTTTAACAAAACAACTAAAAAGTTATCACGGTACCGTTATTTTAGTCTCACATGATCGCTATTTTTTAGATGAAGTGGCAACAAAAATTTGGTCCATTGAGCATAAAAAGGTCTACGCCCATACTGGCAATTACTCAAGTTATATGGAAGCACGCGAACAAAAAAGACTAACACAGCAGCGTGAATACGAAAAGCAACAAAAAATGGTCGAGCGCATTGAAGGACAAATGAATCAGTTGACCTCATGGGCTCAATCAGGTCATGCACAATCGACTAAAAAAGAAGGCTTCAAAGAATATTATCGTGTCAAAGCAAAACGTCTAGATTCACAAGTACAATCCAAGCAAAAACGATTAGAGAAAGAACTCGAAAGAATCAAAGCTAAACCACTTGAGCCTGAATATGAAGTTCATTTTTCGATGGAATCCACCCACAAAGTTGGGAAAAGATTTTTAGAAGTCAAAAATCTAGCTAAAACATTTGGCAAGCAAACTCTATTTCAAAATGTTCATTTTACGATTCAACATGGTGAAAAAGTTTCCGTTACGGGGCCAAATGGAAGTGGCAAAACAACTTTTTTGAAAATGATTGTTGGAGAAGAGACTGGCGAAGGGGATATTTGGATTTCTCCATCAGCTAAAATAGGTTATTTAACACAGGAGGTATTTGACCTTCCCCTTCGGCAAACGCCAGAGCAACTTTTTTATCAGGAAACCTTTTCAGGAAGAGGACATGTCCAAAATTTAATGAAACATTTAGGCTTCAGTGCTTCGCAATGGACGGAACCGATTCAAAATATGAGTATGGGTGAACGAGTAAAGATTAAGTTGATGAAGTATATTTTAGAGGAAAAAGATGTCCTTATTTTAGATGAACCAACCAATCATCTGGACCTACCTTCTCGTGAACAGCTTGAAGATACTTTGGCACAGTATACAGGAACACTGCTGATCGTTTCCCACGATCGTTATTTTCTCGAAAAAACAACTGACATCAATCTTATTTTTTCTGAGAAAGGTATCTACAAGCAGCTAAATGGAAACGAATCCTCACCCAAAACA
Source organism: Alkalihalobacillus alcalophilus ATCC 27647 = CGMCC 1.3604 (assembly GCF_000292245.2). Taxonomy (GTDB): domain Bacteria; phylum Bacillota; class Bacilli; order Bacillales; family Bacillaceae_D; genus Alkalihalobacillus; species Alkalihalobacillus alcalophilus. The sequence continues at coordinate 29,157 of NZ_ALPT02000042.1, forward strand.
AATGATATTGAAGAATTAAGGTTAAAACTTGAAACAGAACGACAGGAAGTGTTAGGTAAACTGAGCTTTATAAGCCCTAGCAGTAAAGAATATACAGAACTCGATCAAAAGTTTAATGAACTTACTAAAAAAATAAAGGAACTTTCTTAAGAACCACGAAAAACACCTCAATCTACTTGATTGGGGTGTTTTTCGTGGTTCTATGTTCTTTATCAACTTTAATCGCCCCTGTTAGAAGGAGACTAAAACGTATGTTGCCACAACGACATTCAACGTGGCTTCTAAAAGTGAAATCATCATAAAAAGCTCATTACCATAAAAAACCTTTTTCAGGATTATATAGAAAGATTTATAATGATATGGTAAATTATTCAAGACACATACAAATAATGGTTAATATTGAATGGAGGAAAAAAATTTGCAACCAAGAATACAGCTTCTTGATGTGATTAGGGGATTATGTTTATTTGGAATTTTGCAAGCTAATTTACTTATCTTTCAGTATGGGGTGTTTGGGAAAGACGAGCTTGAGCTATTCTCACCTCACTCGGTTGATTGGTTTAGTTACTACGTGGTGAAAATTTTTATTGAAGGAAGCTTTATGCCGATATTCGCCTTTTTATTCGGATATGGCATGGTCATTATGCGAGAAAGAAGCTTATCCGCAGACCAAAAACCAAAAAGGAAATTATTAAGACGTTTTCTCCTCTTAATCATCTTAGGATACTTGCATGGAACATTTATATGGGAAGGTGATATTTTATTAACTTATGGAATCGCAGGTTTACTCTTATTAATGTTCGTCGGTAGACATTCCAAAACACTCTTGATATGGTCTATTACCTTGTTATCTCTCAGTACACTATTAGGTTATGGGGCAAATGATATGTCTGAATTGGATATTAGTGGCTTAAAGGAATATATAGGGTTAGCCAATGTTACTTATAGTGAAGGGACCTATTCAGAAATCAATCAGTTTCGTAATGAGATTATACCCTTTGAATATTTAGGAATACCCGATGAAGCACTCCTTCTCATGGCACTATTAATGCCGCTTATGATTGCTCCTTTATTTTTATTTGGGATGTATGCAGCAAAGAAGCAATGGTTTACCGTTCCTTCAGCAGAAAGAAGGATGTATAAAAAAGGGCTTTTCCTTATCCCGGTAGCCCTATTAGCTAAATCACTTTATTTTATTTTTCCAGAGGTCCACTGGTTAGGAATGTTTTCTTTACTCGGGGCCAACCTTTTAGCATTAGGTTATATTTTTCTCATCGCTTTTCTTTATGAAAAAACAGCACACGCTTCTTCTTTATTTCAAGGTGCCGCAAGCGTTGGTAAATTATCATTAACGAATTACTTAATTCAAAGTATCGTTTGTACACTCATTTTTTATGGTTATGGACTTGGCCTATACGGTAAACTTGGTGTTACATTAGGGTTATTGTTAGGGATAGGACTTTTTCTCTTACAAATGCTTGCGAGCCGATATTATTTAAAGAAATGGAAATACGGTCCATTCGAATACCTTCTTCGTACTTTTACATATTGGTCCTTTATCAAAAAGACGAAATCAAATGAACACACGAAGGAAACAGCTTAAACACAAAAGAAGGGCTGGGACAAAACCCAGCTCTAAATTGAAAAAGTAATAAGTGCCAATAAGAAGAATACTCCCGATAAAGCAAAGTACTTATACAATCGATCACCTTGGATGATTGCCTCTATTCCATCTAATAATGACCCAATCGCAACTAGCAATAAAGTCATCGCTAATAAATTATATTGAAACTCATGAAAGAAAAAGAAAACACACTGAATGAAAATCATAAATAGGATGACTATCCTCGCAATCATAAAAGGTTTTAACGAAGGCTTAGTCGCTTTTTCAAAAAATATACCCATTCTCCCTACCACTGCTCCTTAATAAAAGACTTATTTCTCTATTAAACTATAACGGACAGAATTGATTAACGATTTCCAAAAGACGCTCAGAACTTTCAGATCTGACATTTTCAGCTAACCTTGCCGCTGCAATAATCGGTGCCCATTGAAAAACCTCGATTTTAGATAGTCCGCTTCTCTCACAATAAAGTCGACAATACATCTCGGCTAATTCTAATGAAAAATATGAATACAAAAGATAGGTGCGATAGACGTCAGCACGAATATCCCCAACACTAGAATCGACCCAATCAATAATCGTTACTTTATTATCCGTCTTAATTAAGTTAAATAAATGAAAATCACCATGACAGAGTCTTTTATCAAATGTGATAGAATGTAACTTCTTAATTAACATGTCCTGTTGTTTTTTCTCCAAAATCGATACAGTTTGTATTTGATGCTGGAGCTTTTCCGTCATCAATTCCAATGTAGTATTCGGAACAACCGAATGAATTTGTTGTTGCATATCAATGGATAGGTTCATATAATATTCTGCTTGATCCTTGTTTTCTAATAGAAGCTCGCCTAATGTCTTCCCCTTACTATACTCCATGATGATCGCTTGTTTTCCCTCAATTTTTGTAACATCTAATATTTTAGGAACAGAGAGTCCAAAAGAGTAAGCCCATTTCTGTTTATTAGCCTCATGTATTGACTCTGTTTCAGGCAATTTATCATTATATATTTTGATGATTTTATTTTCGTGAAGATATATTTTTGCTGTATTTCCAGTTGCAATCAGGTTCACTTTATCCCCTACTTTCTATTAACCTGATAAATGAACGCAGACTTAAAGAAAATTACCGATATTGATTATGATTTGGTTCGAATAAGTTCTCATCACTATATCTAACAACCGAAAAGTTATCTACGTTGTAATGTCCATCAAGGAGCTCATTATGGTGGGCAATAATCTTCTCAGCAGACAACGTTTTCGAGTCTGTCGTCGAATGTCCATTACCAACAAGGGTTACATCAAAAGAGTTAACTGTAGCCGTTCTAACCGCTGTATCAATACAATGTTCAGTCTTACATCCCATAATCACCAAGTGCTCTATTTGGTTCCATTGTAAAAATGGAAGTAAATTCGTGTTATAAAATGAATTCGTTGCCTCTTTGTTTATAAAAGTGACTGGACTAGTTGGTATCTTGATTTTATTATGAACCTGAAAACCAGCCCCTCTACCATCAGCAACATCTTTATCTCTTACAAAAATAATATGTACACCTTTTGCTAATGCCTGCTTAATGACGCTGTTTATATTAGCAATTAACTTATCTTTTTGAAACACTTCTTTTTCATCACTATTTCCATCCATTAACTCTTGCTGAGCATCAATAATTAATAACGCCTGATTCATCTTATCTCTCCTATTAGTAAGTAATTAAATTATATAAAACCGAATAAATGAAATGTTCTGATTTTTTATTATACCATTCAAAATTTAAAGAGAATAGGGCTGCTTGCTATATCCTTTTGATGAAATAGGATTTCGTATAATAAAGGGAATGAGATATCAGGAATAAGGTCGTTTTGATACAAAACTTGCTGTAGAACATCAATTCATATTTTTTAGCCCAATTAGATATATATTCAACAGGTGGAAAGCCAGGATTGTTTGACAATCTCTTTCTTTCTTCTAATAGTTTACAAATACTATTATCAATTTCATATAATCCTTCTTCGTAAAAGTTCACTGGTCTTTTCGAATTATACAATTATCTCACCTACCTATTTTATCCATATATTTAATACCATATTTTAGCATTTATATATTTAGAGAGCAACCCATAATAAAGTGATTCATGTAGGTTAAATGAATAGTTGTCAATTACTCTGTGATTTTATGTCTATTTAGTGATAAAACATTGATATGGCTACAAAAAACACATGTGATTTCTACTATGAAATCACATGTGTTTTTGCTTATGAATGGCTTATTTGCACCTCTAAAGTGTAAACCCATTACTTTAGATATTGTGCTTTATCGCTTGGCAACGTCCTACTGCCACTTCGTATTTCTCCTTTCAGCTAACTTTTTCCATATGTGTTGGACGCTCTACCTTGTTGGCGACAATAGTGGATACTATATACATAACAGAGAACAACACAAACAAAATGGAAATACCAAACAAATTTAGGTTTTTCATAATCTCATACAATTGTATTAAGATTACAACTGATAATGCTCTAAACATTTGTCTCCATAAGTTTGAAAAAGAACTACCATCAGATACACTCTCTGCCTTTAAACCATTTAATCCAGCAGTGGTACTAGGCATGCTCATTAGTCCCCACCCTATTGCATGCAATAGGACACCAATTATAAAAAGGGGTATGAGTGATGTAAACACTCCTATTAGCGCACTTCCCAAAGCCATAATTAAAATTCCTTTTTTATTGTAGGAACGGCACCTTTTTTGTCTAATTGCTTTCCTCCTAAACTCATAAAGTACCCAGAAATTAATGCATAGGGCAACATAAAAAAACCAGCGTATACTTCTGAAAAATTCATATACTCCACAATTATGATAGGAACTAGTACTAAAATAGAGTATTGAGAGAAAGTCGCAATAGCCACCAAAGCTTGTGAGTACGCGAAAACAGGTACCTTGAAAACATCAATGGAAAGAATCGGCTCAACAACTTTAAACGTCCTCCATATGTACGCTAATAAAGAAACAATGCCCACTCCCATGATTATTAATCCTGATATGACAGAGTGGCTTAATTCTGTTGTTCCATAGAGAAAACTTATAAGACCTATAACTAATAGCAAATACTCTAGAGCATCAAAATTTCCCCTTTTCTTTTGATTACTTTTGTATCCTCTATATAAAAGGAACATTATTATCAAGAAAGGAAAGTTTATATAAAATAAACTGTTGTAAGATGAAAAAACGCCAAGCATTACTGACGAGAAAGGAGGACCTAAGGCTGGAGCTATAGAAACTACGATACCCCAAACCCCCATCATCGCTCCTCTTTTATTTGAAGGGAAAATTTCATAAACGATCATCATACTAACAGGAATGAGTAATCCGCCAGCAAGACCCATTATGAATCTTGCTATAATTAACGTGCTAAATTCTTGACTGGCTAAACTTCCAATAATTGTACCAATTGTGAACATACACATGCCTACAAATAAGGTCTGAGGCGTTCCCATAAGTCTCGATAAATATGGGGCAATAGGCATCGTAAAGCACATTGCTAAAACGAAAACAGTAATTGACCACTGTGCTGTGTTGTAAGAAATATCAAAGATTCTTACAAGACTCGGCAAAGCAACGTTCATTGACATATTATTAAAAGACACCAAAAAATTAGCAACTAAACTAGATACAAATAGGTAATATACTCTACGATTTGGTTTATCTAGCATAAGTATGATTCAATATTTTTTCTTTAGCAGCGTACAATTTCTCCCACCCAGGGTAGTCGTGCCAATCCGCAAGTTTCTCATCTCCCATACTTTTTGCTGCCAAATGTCTTAAATATTGTCGTCTTATTGGTTGGTTGATATGGAACATAAACCCTTCACCTTGATTATTTTCATAAAATAAATAGTGACCTATCTTTCTATAAACCTCAAACATCTCTTTTTCATTCGCTAAAGTAATTGGAAAAAGTCCATCTTCCTTAAATAGAGGCAGTAAGTCTGACTGAATAGGTACAGCGTGTAAATGACCATGATAGCAAAGTTGTTCACCAGGTTGTACATTACATGCTCCAACTCTTCCATGCTCGTAAAATATACATGAGCCATACAAATCTTGTAAAAATGAACGAGTGTATTCTTTTACAGAGTAAAACTCCTCTCTTAATTCCTTGGGAATTGAACAAATGCAGTGATAATGATCATTGGGAATAATTAAACAGTATCCCTCAACGATTTGCCCTACCGATAGCCAAACAGTATAATTCTTAGTTCTATATACAATTTTATTTTCATCTTGTTCGCAAAAGGTACAAAAATCTGACATTAAATTATCTAACATTTACTCCACTCCTTTAAACATTATATATAGTCGGGGTCTCATAAACTTGAGGAACTTTTATGTTTCTAATATTGCTCAAGTTATGTATAATTTCATCTATAAACCTCAGGAACTTTTCTATTTCTTCATCAGTAGTAAAATGTGAAATACTTACTCTAACACAACCAAACGGATTGGTATTTAAATGCTCGTGTATTAATGGTGCACAAAGTAACCCGGCTCTGGATTTTAACTTTATTCCTTCTTCAAGGAAATGAGAAACCCTGACTGGTTGGACTTTAGAAATATTAAAACTAACTATACCCAATTTATTTTTTCGACTATACACTTCTATATCTTCATAACCGCTAATTCGTTTAACAATCCAATCAGTATTTTTTTCTAGTTTTTTCCCTATTGTATCAATGCTTATAGAGTTTAAATAGTCTAGACTGTGGTATAAAGAATGAATCCCCAGAGAATTTAATGTACCGCTTTCATATTTCAAGGGCAAGCCTTGTGGTTGACTTAAAAGCTCTGACAAAACACCCGTTCCCCCAATCTTTAATGGATTTATCTGAACTTCCGGGTTAATATAAAATCCACCTATCCCTGTACATCCAAGCAACCCCTTATGACCTGTAAAAACAATAAAATCTGCTAAAATATTTTTATTATCAATATGAATATGACCTGCTGTCTGCGAAGTATCAATTAAAAAGTGGGCATCTGTACTTTTTAATTGACTTCCTATTTTTTCAATATCTTGAATAGCACCGGTTACATTTGATCCATGGTTAACAATAACTAATTTAGTATTTTCTTTAACTTTTTTTATAACCGAACTAGCGTTAATAGCTCCATAACTGTCACAATCTACCCAAGAGATTGTAATTATTCCTTTTTCCTTTAAATCTAATAAAGGTCGTAATACAGAGTTATGTTCAGTAGCAGTTGTTACAACATGATCGCCCTGCTCCAATAATCCATAAATGATTACATTTATGGATTCAGTTGCATTACTAGTAAATATCATACTGTTTATAGATTTTACTCCAAAAAAATTTGCAAGTTTCTTTCTTGTTTCATAAATCATATCGGTGTTCTTTTTGCCCGTCGTACGTTGACTATTTCCTTGCTCATAAGCTAAGTAATTGTTAATACCCTCAATTACTGCCTGTGGCTTAGGAAAAGAGGTAGATGCATTGTCAAAATACATTCTGAACCTCCTTTTAGTAACAAAATTAACATAACCAACCAAATAAAGCATACTAAAATATTAGATTTTTTTCAATAAATAACTAAAATTATTAAGTGTTAGGTTAAATTGAATAAATATTAAATTGATAGCCCGAGCGTTCTCTTTATGCATACTAAAAAGCACATCCCTATTGGAATGTGCTTTATCGCTTGGCAACGTCCTACTGTCTCTTCGGTTGTCTTCTTCAGGGAAGTGGGGCATGTCGTTTTTTCCGCGAGGTTTCTCACGAGGTCGTACGAAGACAACCGATTCGTCTCACACCCGATCCCTGGTTGATTCATGAGGCTTTTCCACGATGTGTTTCATGAGGTTCTCTTTTTGAAGCTTATCCTCCGCAGTTGCTGCCCCTACGGGCCAGAGCT
>NZ_ALPT02000043.1 GCF_000292245.2 Alkalihalobacillus alcalophilus ATCC 27647 = CGMCC 1.3604
GATGAGTTGTAGAGAAAGAAAGAATAGCGAAAAACTAATGAAGTGGGCTGAGTTTCCAGAAGTTCTGACATTTGAAAACTATCGTTTGGAAGAACAGACAGCATTTGTAGAGAAACAATTAAATATCTTGAAAGAACTAACATGGGTTGATGAATGTTTCACCCTAATCATGATGGGACCAACAGGTGTTGGGAAGACCCATTTATCAACAGCTCTAGGTATTCATTGTATTGAAAATGGGTACCAAGTGTCTTTTATATCTATGGATCGCTTAATCTATATCTTAAAGTCAAGAGACTATGTTGGAAAGTCCAGAACGAGATATAAGCGTATCACTGAATCGGATTTAATTATTATTGATGATGTCATGTATATGGCTTATGAACCTCAGGACGCTCACCTATTCTTTCAGTTTATTTATGAAATGTATGATAAGGCAGCGTTCATCCTAACTTCTAACAAAGGTCCAGGTGAATGGGGAAAGTTTCTTGGAGATGAAACGTTAACGACAGCCATTTTAGACCGTCTTCTCCATCGAAGTGAGGTTTTAACTTTTAGCGATGAGCAGGATAGTATCAGAATGAAATACCGAAAAGCTTTATTTAACCATCAGAATATTGAATCTTAAAGGGGGATAAAAAAGTGAATCTACTAAATGCTGAAGAAGCCGTTCAATTTTTCAATTCTTATGGATTAAAAGTCGATGAAAAATCAGTAAAAGAATGGATTAAGGATATGGAAATGAAGGCTCCAGCCAATAAAAACCGTCCAATGATAGAAGAAGACCTTCATTGTTATAATCATTGGTGCTTTGTGAGAGGTACTGCCTATGAGGAAGGGATTGATGATACAACCAAAATCGAAAGATTAGTGGAGGAGAATTTCCTTTTGAAAAAGGAAATCGAAAAGTTGAAAAAAGAGCAGGATCTATTAGAAGAAGCGTTAGGAATGCCTGATAAATTGTTTTAAAAGCAAAATGATTATTCCCCTGCCTTTATGGCGGGGATAATCAAACTGTTGAATCTTAATTGATGAAAACTGTTTAAAATTATTTGTTGAAAACTGTTTAATTCTACTTGACGGTTACATGTGGCTACTCCAGCTGCACGAGCCTCCTTACGCCACTTGTACAACGTCACTTCTGTGATGTTTTCTTCTTTGGCAATTCGCTTCACTGATTCATTATTTGGCGGCATCATGCGTTTAACAATGGCTTCTTTTTGTTCCTTTGAATACCGTACTCTATTTCCTGTCATATCGATCGACCTCCGTGTTATTTACTTAAGTATAACACTAAAGCATCCTACGACATTTATCCTAACAGAGGGGGGAGGAAGATATGGTGAATCACTTTGTTCCATTTATAACTTCTTTAACTGACTTAAGTAAAAGAGGTGCCTTCAAAAACCGCATTCGAACACTTTTATATTCAAATGAAGAACAAGGACACAACCCACTACCTGAAAAAGAAACAATAAGTGTTATCAAAAACAATTTAAAGTTACTAAAATAATTGCTTCTAAATAGAAGGAGCTGCGACTCTACATTGGCCATAGCATCAACTTAGTCATTTTAGGTTCGTTGCAATAACGATATATTGCACAAAAATGTAAAATAACCCCTCCTTTAATAAGGGGGGATTATTTAATTTGTATTAAACACTTATTACTAGATTGTCACAAAAAGTATTTTCTCAGTTAGATCAATAATTATTGAATAACTATTGATGTGAAAACCTAGTCTATCATGAACAGCGAAATTTGTAGAAAGATTTTCTTCTAAAAATTCTAAATCAGGTTCAAAATCAAAAATTATTAAGCTAGATACAATATCTTCTTCATTAAGAATATAAGAAAATTTTTCACGTTCAAAATAATACTCACTTTGCCCAAATGCATCTCTTTCCTTTTCTTCCCCACCAAACATATTCTCTTTCATCTCAGTTGCTTCATAACCTAAATGCATTAAAAAATATTGATATGATTCTACAAATCCCTCCGAAAAATACTCAGTAAACGTATTAATATTAACTTGAGATTTCTCTTCAAAATCTTTTTCTAAAAGTATCGTATTTTTTTCAACGTAACCTTCAATACTATTATTTTCAAATTTATAACTTAAAGTTGTTTCTTCTAGCAAATTCAACTCAGTATTAGGTAATAATTCCCCTTTAATATTTACTAGCTTTGGATCATCATAAATCAAAGTATTATTACTAAAACCTAATTTATGAATAGTCATTACCTCAATAGGTTGATTAAGTTCATCATTTTCTGTTTCACCTTTAATAATCATTTCTACGTTTTCATTCTCTTCAGTTTCACTACTCGATGTATGATAATGAGGAGATACAACAAGAAATAATCCGCTTAATATAAAAATTAAAAAAGATATTACTATTTGACCGTATACGTTTTTATGGCTATTCTTAGTAGATTTATAACGAGTACTGCGATTTAAGACAATCTCATTATTTTCTGCATCTAATAAAGGACCTGATTGTTTGCTTAACATTTCCATTTTATAGCTTTTTTTATCACGTTCAGTTAATTCATTAAACCATTTTATAAATGATTGATAGTTATCTAAAACCTGTTTAGATTCACCGAATTCTTTCAATTGTCCATAATGAATCCAAATAACTTTATCTGAAATTGACCGCATCTGACCAATGGAGTGACTAATAAAGAAAATAGTCTTGCCCTCTTTTTTAAATTCATTAATCTTATTCAAACACTTTTTATAAAAAGTTTGGTCACCAACTGATAACGCCTCATCAACTATTAAAATATCCGGATTTGTGTGCACGGATATAGCAAATCCTAACCTTGATTTCATACCTGATGAATAATTTTTTACAGGTTGTGAAATAAAATCACCGATATCTGCAAAGTCAATAATCGTTGGCAATAATTCGTTAATTTCTTGTTTATTCAGTCCATGCATTAAACATTTTAGTTCAATATTCTCTAATCCAGTTAACGCATTATTTAATCCAACTGATATGGCAATTAAAGAGCTCTCACCGTTAATAGATATTTCACCAGAAGACTGTGGGATAATTTTAGCTAATAAATTTGATAATGTTGATTTTCCAGATCCATTAACCCCAACTATACCTATTGATTCTCCTTCAAATACTTCAAACGAAACACCTTTTAAAGCAAAAAATTCCTTCCTCTTTCTTGAAGGAAAAAATAAACTTAGTATCTTATCAATCTTTTTATTGTATATCTCATATTTTTTAGATACACCTTTAAAAACTACTTTAGGCTTCATTAACTTAGCCTCCACTACAAATAATCAACAAATCGATCTCTAAATTTCACATGAATAAATGAACCAACTAAAATTAAAAACAGTGTTAAAGACCAAAAGTATATAGTGTACAGATAGTCTTGAAATACCCAACCTTCTCCCAATAATGACATTCTAAATCCATTAACAATATAATAAAAGGGATTCAATTTAAGTAGTTCTTGAAAAATAATCGACATATTAGTTGGAACCCAAAAAATCGGTGTTAAGAAAAACAACATCCTCATCATTGATTGTAATAACACTTGATAATCTCTAATAATAATAGAGATTGTCGAACTAAACAAAGTAAAAGAAAATACAAACATATACATACACAATAAATAGTAAGGGAATTGTAGTAAATAGATCGTTGGGTAAATATTATTAACAAGCAGAATAATTCCAAGCAAGACTAACATAACAAGAAAGCCAGCTGAATTCCCCACTATTGTCACTGAAGGTAAAATACTTACTGGAAACTTCATTTTTGATACTAAATTAACTTTAGCATAAACACTATTCGATCCTTGCACAATAGTTTGACTTATAAAAAACCAAGGTATTAATCCTATTACTAACCAAACAAAGAAGGGGGTATCTCCAACTGGAGCTCCCCCTCGGATTCCTAAACCAAACACAATCCAAAAGACAATTACTTGAAGTAGGGGATTAAGAAATTGCCAGAGAATACCAAGGTAGTGCATTTGGTACTTACTTTTCGTCTCATAGGATGCTAACCTGAATATCAATTTTATGTGATTAACTTGTTCCCTTAAGACTTTTAAAACAAATTTCATACTAAACTTGCTTCCTTCTTAATAAATTGATGCAAATTACCGAAATTAACTAATTCAAAACCATTTGGTAGTTCGTCAATTATGTTTTTCGTATCTAATACTCGTTTGTTCCCTAATTGACTTAAACTGCTCCAATCAAGCTCTTTAAATTCATTATGGTCAGTTAAAATAACAATCAGATCCGAATTAATAGTTGCTTGGTTGATATCAGCAATTACAAAATCTGATTCTACGTGTGGATCAAACGATCTTATCTCATATTTATTTTGATTTATTAATTTCTCTCTTATTTCCATTGCAGGACTTTCACGAATATCATCTACATTACCTTTATAAGTTAAACCAAATAAAGTTACTGTTCTACCATTTATTTTTTCCATTAAAGTATTTATATTATTTACTACATACTCTGGCATTGATGTATTTACATTCCGTGCAAGATTAATAATCTGAGCGGTTTCAGGTGTTTTAGCAACAATGAAATATGGGTCTACAGCTAAGCAATGTCCACCTACACCAGGTCCAGGAGTATGAAGATTAACACGTGGATGCTTATTAGCCATTGAGATTACATCTAAAGCATTAATATCTAATTCATTACATACTTTCGTTAATTCATTTGCAAGTGCGATGTTTACGTCACGGAAAGTGTTCTCCATTAACTTAGACATTTCAGCTGTTTTTGCTTCTGTTTTGATAATTTCACCTTGAACAAAAGTACTATAAACTTTAGCTCCGGCTTCAGTACAATTCGGTGTAACCCCACCAACAATTCGATTATTAAAAATAAGCTCATGCATAATTTGACCTGGTAATACACGCTCTGGACAATGTACCAAGTAAATATCTTCACCTATATTAAATCCGTTTTCTTCTAACAATGGTCTTACATAATCATCCATACTTCTTGGTGCAATTGTTGATTCAATTATTACTGTATTTCCTTTTTCTAAGTGAGGTATAACTGAATTCACTGCTCCTAAGACATACGTTAAGTCACACGATTTATACATATCATCATTATTTGGTGTTGGTACTGCGATAATAAATGTATCTGCTTTTTCAGGTGCTAGACTTGCTTTAAAAGTGCCTGCTTTAATTACTTCCTCTAATGCCTCTTGTAAACCAGGTTCTTCAATATGAATTTTCCCTGAATTTAATGATTCTATAACTTCTAATCTAACATCTACCCCAACAACATCTACTCCATGTTTTGCAAACATTATTGATGTAGGCAATCCAATATATCCTAATCCTACTGTACATAATTTCATTTAAAACATCTTCCTTTCAATAACTTTATTCTTTTTAATCATAACTTATTTTCTACAAATTCTTCTATAATTCTTTCATAATCTTTATTTTTACACAAATTTGAAAATGTGACTAAATGAGCTTCTTTCGGTTCAAAACGCTGCTCATAAAGATTATAGATTCCACATAAAATCTCTACACATTCTTTAAGTTCTTTTTTACTAACCCGTTTTAGCTTATTTAAATACCAATTATCAAAATAGTATTCAAATCTTATATCAATATATGATTCTAATAAATTATACTTTTTAAGTTCCTTAACTCTTCCTTCTTCCATTATAAAGTATTTTTGAAAGAATGAAATTCCAACTGAATTAACAGCTGAACCAGATACTGCAGCATAGTAAATATGAATATCCAGATTAATAGCTTTAACTTTAGAAGAATTTAATAATAACTCTTGGAAGAATAACGTATCTTGACCAACGGCACCCTCAATCATTTTTAATCGATTGTCAAAGATTACCTCTCTTTTAACAATTAAAGCTTGTATACTCATAGCTTTAAAAGAGCTTCTTTTTAGGAATTCCCCTTTATCACTTGTTAATACATCCTTTTTATCGTTAAAATAATAAACGGTTTTGTAATAATTAAAGCTCAATAAATCATCCGACACTCTAAGCATATTGCCAACAACCATATCATAATCATTTGATTCTACCGTTTTCAATAATTGTGAGTATCCGTTATTTATCGCTTCATTATCAGGATCTAAATATGTGATATAAGGGGCAGTCGAGATATCAAACCCTTTATTTCTTGGACGTGACGCACTACCACTTCCATTATCATCGAAAAAGTAAGATTTAATGTTTGGATATTGTTTAGTTAAACTTGAAATGATTTTAGGTGTATAACCATCAGTAGAACCGTCATCTACTATAATAATTTCCATATCACTGAATATAGAGCTTCTTTTTAAACTATTAAAACATTTACTCATCAAATGGTCACCATTATTGTAAGTTGGGATTATAACTGACAATTTATAAGGTTTAATTTCCTGAGTGACTTTATTAGTTCCCATTTCAAGATTATACCTGTCAATACTATATCCATTTGCACGAGGAATATTTCTTTCCATTTCAATGAATTCATTCACTGTGAATGCACTAGTCCAAAAAACAGTTTGATATTTATCTTTAATCACGTCAACATAATCATGCTCAATTCCTTCTTGTAACACTCCATCCAGATAGTATGAATTCTTTGTAACATAATCTACATCTGTATATTTAAATCCATTTATCATATCTTCTAAATAAAATTCATCATAATTATATTCATCATTAAAGAAAGCAATAAAATCATAGTGATTTTTTGTTTCTTCAGTAAAGTCACTCATTAAAATTAAATCTTTTTGTAATAAAGTTTGTGAGTTATACATTTTTAATAATTTTTCAGTTTTAGCTTTTACAACAACCGCAATTCTTCTTTCTACTTTATTATAAGAAAAACCAATAGCTGAAAACATTTCTTCTAATCTTTGATAAGTTGTTTCCTTAGACATGACTCTCCGAATTCCAAGAATTTGTTGCTTATATAATTCGTCTTCTGAAATATTATTTATTATTTCTCCGACTTCATTTTTATCATGCACTAAATGTACATTTGGAAATAAATTATTTATCCCTGTATTATAATTTGAAATTAATATATTCCCTAATGCCTGAAGTTCATATACTCTATTAGCAAACATGGTCTCACTATTCTTAACTGAATTTAAGTTAAGAGAGTAATTAAAAAGTTTATGGAGTTTCTGCAAGTAGACATGGTCGATAGCCGGAGAAATATATTCAATATATTTTTCCGGGAAGAAGTATTGTTCTAATTTCAAATTAAAATTACGATCAATAATTTTTAATTTATTTTTACTTTCTACTACTCCATCAAATAACATTTTTGTTTCTTCTTGACGTTTAGGATACTTGTTATACCATGACCCTGCAAACAATACTTCTTTTCGCTTAACAAACTTATTAATTCCAATTGGATTATGGATAGTTGGATTTATACCAAAACTTAATACATTAACATTTGGATTCTTACAATCTCTTTTATAATCTTCAACTTTTTCAATTGCAGTTGTAAAGATATAATCGCATTTCTTAGCTAGCTCAATAAAAATCTCATAATTTACAGGATCTTCTTTTGAATAAAAAACTGTCTTTATTCCATTGTCCTTATATAATTTTATAATCTTATCCATATCATTTCTATGTCTGCGAATATTTGGATTCCCAAGCCCTTTCCAACTTAAATCTAGACCTTTCCAAGTTGTAACTAATAAAAAGATATCCAATTTATTAACATATTCTTTATAATTATCTCTGGTAATGTATATAAAATTAGCTTGTCCCTCAAATGAATGATACAAGAATTCATCTGAAATTATCCCAATGTTAACTTTCATTTTCTGATAGTATCTACTTCCATTACTCTCTGGTAATTCATCTAGTAAAGGTTTTATTTCTTTAAAGAAGTTACCATCATGTTCTCTTGTTAACTTACTTAAATAATTTGCCCTTTCTATATTAACTTCTTTTTTTCTATTTAGTGGATTATTATCTACTTGATAATCTAATTGTTTTATCTGTTTTAACTTTTGTTTATACTCTTTATCATTTTTTCTCTCTTTTAGATAATCCTCAATATCATTTATTAAATCATTTTTAGTTTTTTGTTTTAACTTTTCTAATGTATTTATCCTTTGATTTATAGAATCTTTATTCAATCTCTTCACCTCCAGACTATTTTTTGCGTCTCCAATATGCAAGTTGAATTTTACCTAGTTTTGATTTACTTAAAGCATTATACTTTCTTTGCAAATCATCATATTTATTAGTATTTTCATTTTTAATACTCTTTAATAGTTTAGTTTCTTTTTCATATTGATTTAGTAATTCTTCTTGTAATTGTATCTTCTCTTTTTTGGCTATTAAATATAGCTTTTTGTATTTATTTATTTCCTCATCTATATTCTTATTAACCTCGATAGTAACTGGTTTCATTTCTTGTTGAACATTATTTGCAAAAAAATGTATTTTCTTTAGCATATAATATCTGTTCAATCTTTCTTATCACTTCAAATAAATTCAAATTATCATTTTTATCACTATGTTCTAATTGCATTAAGACGATTCCTACCCAATCTTCCTGGTACTCGATTTCCTTTATATATAGCTTTTCTTTTATTTCATTAAGAAAATCTTCAAAATAAAAAGGACTAACAAGATTCTGTCCTTTTTTTATTCCTAAGGGCAACGTTATAATAATTCTACCTTCTATGCTTAATTTATTTGTTACTTGCATTAAATATCTTTTCATATCAGTTATATGAACTAATGAATAATCCAGTAGTATCGAGTCAAATAATTTATTGTTCTCAAGGTTAAATAAATTTGTTATTCTACACTCAACATTCTTCTGAACACATTCAGGTTCATTTTTTAATTTTTCACTTAAAACATCAATTCTATCTTTTTCTAAGCTTATTGATAGGACTCTTTTATTTTCTTTTGCTAAAGTTATAGGAAAACTATCACTTTCTAAGCTTGAAATGTCTAATATATTTTCCCCAAAAGCATTTTTACAGATCCAATAATTTTTATTAATGGATTCTCCTGAATTATTTGCTAGCTCATTTAAATTATTATTCATTCTAACCCTCCTAGTCCTTCAAATAGCCACATCTTGATAGACTTTTAAAAAATTCTTCTTTTCCACTTCCCAGTTGTATTTCTTTCCCGCATTTTCTGTATTTTGGCTTAAAGAGTTTCTTAACTCTATATCTGTTAATAGTTTATTTACTCCATTAGCTATAGATTTATAATTATGAGAATCTACACACAAACCTACCTTCTCACCTTCAACCACTTTCTTAATTTCAGGAAAATCACAGGCAATAACAGGTACACCAGCCATCATATACTCAAATAGTTTATTTGAAGAAGCTGAGTAATGATTAAAACATATATTATTAAGAACTTGGAACCCTAAATAAGCATTTTTTGTATACTTAGGTAGATCACTTAAAGGTACTTTAGCTAAAAATCGAACTCGACTTTCTAAAGCTTTTTCTTTAACCATTTTTTCAAGGTTTGGTTTAATTTTACCATCACCTATAAAGACTAAAGTTCCTTCCTTTATGAGATCCATTGCACATATTAATTTTTCTAACCCACGACCTTCTTGAATTCCACCCTGATATAATAAAATTTTTTCTTCTTCATGTATGTTTAGTTGATTATGTAAATCAACTTTTACTGTTTTATCTTTATCTTGTTTAAATGGATAATTATGAACAACATGAGGATAAAGACCATAAAGCTCCTCATTATATTTAGCTCTAGTATGATTTTCTACAATCATTTCATCTATTCTTTTAATCAAAAGTGCTTCTAACTTGCCATAAATAGGACTTTTATAGCCCGTTCTACTTGTTTGAACTTCGTGCGAATCATAAATTAATTTCTTCTTTTTGAATCGGAATTTTGAAGCAATATAAGCTTGAGGCAGAGTATTCAAATCATTTGCATGGTAAAAATTATAATTTTTTTTATAACCATGTAAAATCATTTTGAATATAATATTCCCTCTTATCCACACTGTTTTTAGTTTTGTTTTCACCATCAAAAAAACAATCGTAGTTAAACACACTACAAAAAGAGGAAATAAATAAACTAAAGATATCCATAGAGCAGCTGCCAATAAAGCCATTAGTTTATTCCGTTTCAAAAAAATAACACTCTCTTTTAATATCTCTAATAGAATAGGATATCGTCTTACTCTATAAACGTTGAAATTCTCATCTTTTCTTTCATATACAGGTAAATTCTCATCAGTAGGATCATGTATACAAATCAAATCAACTTTAAATCCTTCTTCTGACAAAGCTCTACATTCTCTTAAAACCCTAGCATCATTAGTAAAGTGGTTCCATACATACATACAGACATTCTTATTCATTTTATCTCTCAACCTCTTTATTAATTTTACGGAAGTAATTTTTCTATATTATCATATAACTCTTTTATATTTTCTTCCCATAAAAAATCCCTTTTTACACAATTTACTGCATTAGTAGACATTCTATGGATAGTCGTTTCACTTGATAATATCTCCATTATATAATTAATTAGTTCATCTACATTTCTAGTATTTGTTACATACCCAACATCGTTATTTAAAATTACTTGCTCCGAATAACCTGAAACTGCCGCTACTACTGGGACACCACAAGTCATATAATCAATAATTCTTCCTGGTAACACCGTTTTAAATACTTCTTTATCATTTAATGTAGCAATACCAGCTGGATAATTACTAATAACTTCTAAACATTTTTTTCGGGTCTTAGTCGAAAGAAAGTGAACGTTTTCTAATCGGTTAATTTCTGTGAAATTTCGTAGATCTACATGTTTCATACCATATCCGATTATATCTAAATGAATGTTATTTTTTTGAAGCCCCTCAGCTACTTTCATTAGAAGAGAGACATCTTGGGCTAAACCAATATTCCCTGCAAATATAACTCTTTTTCTTATTGATTCTGTCTTTTTAGTATACATTTCTAATTCTATTTCCCTTGCAGAATTAGGTAAAAATAATATCTTCTCTAAGCTAATTTTATAGTTCTCCTGTATATAGTTAATAAAACCTTTACTATTTACTAAAATTGTATTTGATTTTTTATACAGTAGTTTCTCAATTAATCTTAGTAGCCAAATTATAATTTTATAGTTGAAAACCCCTACCCCTTTTAAAGACTCTGGCCACAAATCACGAATATCAAGAATTAATTTACTCTTATATCGCCATTTTGCCATCAAGCCAACAATACCAATAAAAATAGGTGGTGATGAAGCGACTATTAAATCATATTCCTTTTTATTTTTCATTATAAAAAATAACATTTTAATAGTAATTTCGAGATAATACAAAAGTCTATTTATAATACTTCTTGAATATTTCCTACTTTTAATTTTCACCCTGTGAATAAGTTGACTATTAAATTTCGGTTCATCCCAAAACTCGTTATCTTCATAAATACTTTTATTTGGGTATGAGGGTTCAGTTGTTAATACACTTACTGTATATTCCTTTTCTAAAAGTTGATACATGTTTTTCATTCTATTTCCAGCACTTCCTATTTCAGGATAAAAATGCTGTGAAATTATCAATATATTCTTTTTCATATTTCCCTCACTACTGAAAAAAGTCCTAATTATTTTCGGTAAGATTCGGTAAAGGATTCAAAAGGAACCCTTTACCCTACTCTTTAAACTTCAAAATGACTTGGTTTTTCATTAGTTACATTAAAATAATATAAAATTGCATCAACTATCCTTTTAGATGCACGACCATCACCATATGGATTCGAAGCTTTAGACATCTCTTGGTATACATTTTCTTGATCAAGAAGATCATTAATTAATGAGTAAATAGTATCTTCATTTGTACCTGCAAGCTTTAATGTACCAGCATCAATCCCCTCTGGTCTCTCGGTTGTATCTCTCATAACCAATACTGGTTTTCCTAAAGAAGGTGCCTCTTCTTGTACTCCACCTGAATCAGTTAAAATAATATGGGATCTATTCATAAAGTTATGGAAATCTTTTACCCCTAACGGTTCGATTAAGTGAACTCTTTTGTTATCTTCAAAAATTTCGTTCGCAGCTTCCCTCACTACAGGATTTAAATGAACAGGATATACAACTTGTATATCTGGTCTTTCGTCAACTATTCTTCTTATTGCTTTAAACATATTCCTCATTGGGGTACCTAGGTTTTCTCTTCTGTGTGCTGTCAATAAGATAAGCTTATCTGAACCTAATTCTTCAAAAATAGGATGTTCATAAGCTTCTGCAACTGTTGTTTTTAATGCATCTATTGCAGTATTACCTGTTATAAAAATGTTATCTTCTTTTTTATTTTCTTCCATTAAATTATGAGATGATTTTATAGTAGGAGCAAAATGTAAATCTGCAATTACTCCAGTTAATTGACGATTCATTTCCTCAGGGTACGGTGAATATTTATTCCAAGTTCTTAAACCAGCTTCTACGTGCCCAACTTTCACTTGATTATAAAACGCAGCTAAACTCGCCACAAATGTAGTAGTTGTATCACCGTGAACTAAAACAATGTCTGGTTTTACCTTCTTAATAACCTCATCTAGTCCTTGAAGTGCATTTGTCGTTACATCCATTAGTGTTTGGCGAGCTTTCATAATATTTAGATCATAATCAGGAGTTACCCCAAAGATTTCTAACACTTGGTCAAGCATTTCTCGATGTTGTCCAGTTACTGTTACAATCGATTCAATTTGCTCATTCTTTTCTAACTCTAATACTAAAGGAGCCATTTTTATGGCTTCCGGCCTAGTTCCAAAGACGGTCATTACTTTAATTTTATTCAATACTTTTCACCTACTAAGTTAATTTATGTTTAAAAGTCTTTACCAGTTTGGATTATATCATATCTTGTATTAATTTGTAATTAGAGAGAGCTTATACTATTTTATTTGTTACGACTTATATGCCGCTCTTTTTACACTATACATGTTATCATAGTTAAGCATAATTAAATTTAGGTAAAATAAGTAAACTCAAATAAACAACAACACTGTTTTTAGATTACTATCACTAAAAAATAAGACTTATATACTGTTAACATTTATCTAATTTCATACTTTTTTAACTTATGCACTATTTCATTTACAACTTCAGTTACCTGGATATCTTGTTCTCCTTCCACTTTTTCACTGATTTCTTTTAAAATTGTTAATAACTCTTTTTGATTTAGATTTTTAGCAAAAATCATAATGAAAATCTCCTAATATCAGATTATTTTTTCGAATTTTTCATGGTTAATTCTCTTACAACTATTATTTTTAGTCAATTTTGAACAAGTTAAATTCACAAATAATTTCATCGGTTTGCAAATCTCATTAATCAAAAGGTACTATAGTCATAAACTGTTAGGCAAAATAAAAAATCACGATCAAAAAATAACCGTGATTTTTAAGACTGTTCTTTATTTTCTCTTCCCTGCTAATTTCAAAGCTAGTTTTACACTTCTTCTATTTAATGTTTTCTTCATTTCTTTGATTTGCTTATCTTTTTCTTTAATTTGTTTATCTTTTTCTTTTATACGTTTATCTTTTTCTTTAACTTGAGCTTTTCTCTTCTTTTCCGTTTCTGCTGCTTTGGCATTAACTTTTGGATAATACGTTTCCCATCTTTGAACAGTCTCTTCCATTGTACAACCAGTTATTGGACCTACAGGTGGATTTAAATCCATTTTCGCTATTTCTTTATCCAACGGTACTTCATTATAAGAGTAATTATGAATATGGTCTAAGTTATTTTTATTTAGAAACTCGATAAAGTAATCAAAATTACGACCTGCATTTTTTTCGACTGAATGGAAGTCTGTTTTTTCAATAATATCCATTAGGTTCGTTTTCTCATCAATTTGATCAGCCATAATATGAGCCATACCATGGTATTCCGTTAATTCACGCATACGAGCATCTTTAGGGATAATTAAACTCGGTGTTCCCGCAAGTACTCCACCTACATTTCCATGAAGTCTGGCTCCAAAACTTAAATCTACTCCTTTTAAGAAATCAATCCAAGTTGGAACATTCAAGAAGAAGCGAACTTTATCATTCATATACATTGGATGAGACATTTTGTTAGGATAATTTTTATCATCAGCATCATTAACTGAAGGACTTCCCGTATAAGTCATCACAAATTCCCTCATCCACTGTGGAACAAAATAATGGTTTGGGAATTGTTCGGAACTTCTTCCTATAAACTCCAAAACATTATCTGGTGATAATCTGGAAGAATTAATACTAACAATAGAATCCGTCGTTATATTTGTATCACGCACAGTTAAATCTCTACCAAACGCATATAAAGATGGACAACCAATAACCGTATGGTCAACACCTTCTCTAAACCCTAAGCGCGTTAGGTAATCAGCTGTTATCTGACCTCTCAAACCAAGCATCGAAGATTTTTCTAGAACAGCACTGACAAACTCTTTAACATCTTTATCAAAAGGGAACCCTCCATCTAAGTCAGGTTCAAAAGGGGCTCGTAACCCTGCTCCAATTACTACAACAGGAATTTTTAATTTCTTAATTAGTTTTGTATACTTTCGTAATGTTGGAACAAAGTCTGGTCTAAATGCATCCGCTAATGGAATAACATAACAATCATACTTTTCATTTATTTCATCAGCTCGTTTATCATCCGTACTATAATTATAATAATCTGGTGTGATTACAGTATCTTCCGTCATTAAGTTTCTCACAACACTGTATTGATACATTAAGTTCCCAACATTCCCCCCTATTGAGTTGTTAAGAATCATATGTGTCGGATCAAAGTTATCTAGCGGCGAAATACCCGCTCGCATAATAATATTTTTCATAAACTTAAATAAATCCCCTTTCATTTACCCTAGGTATATTAATTAAAAATAACCTTAGGCCTAAAACCAATCTCTACTATACATTAGTCTCATTTCCATTTTCTTCACTATCTAAATCTTCTTCTAAAATAATTTGTTTAACAAACCTTTCACTTGCTCTCCCATCTAAATCATCAAAGAAATACTGAACAAAAGGCTCTACCCTTTCTTGCTCAAACTTTTCATGAGCAATACTGTAGATGATATCATCAGTCGTTTTTGCTAAAACACCTGGAATAAACGATTGGTACTCAAAATAAAAATCTCTTCTTTGGATATACTCTTCCACATCATATGCAAAGAAAATCATTGGTTTTCTTAATAAAGCATACTCAAAACAAACCGACGAATAATCAGTAATAAGAATATCGGTAATAAATAGTAAATCATTTACCTCTCGATATTCTGAAAAATCATAAAAGAAATCAACATATTGATAAGGAATCGTCACCTTATTATTTACAAAAGGATGGATTTTAAATAAGAAAACATATTCATCCTTGAATTCCTTATATAACTTATCTAAGTCAAGTACATCGAATGGATAATGAGCCGAACTTTGCCCATTCCCTCTAAATGTTGGTGCAAATAAAATGACTTTCTTACCTTTAAGGAATGGGTATTGTTCATGTAGTTCCTTTTGTTTCTCCTGTTTATATTGTTCATCGAAGAATATATCAGTACGCGGAACCCCTGTTGGGATTACAGCAGATTCATCTATTCCAAAACCTTCCGCATAATGTGGTACGACATTTTTTGAACTTACAATTGCCTTCGTATAGTTCCTATGATTACGTGATTTTATATTAGGTCCTCCCGGACGGCCAATCCTACTATAACCAAAAGTTTTAAAAGCACCAACGGCATGCCATACTTGAATTAAATCTGCCTTCTCTCGGATTTTTAATGGATAAATCATAGGATAAAAATCATCTAAAATAATCTTTTTTGATGTCGCAAACCAAAAAGCTAATTGAATAAGTTCCTTAATCGATTTTTTATCATCTATAGAAGGTTTTAACATAAATTTATAATCAAGATCCAACTTTTGGTGAAGCATCTCTTCATATACAAAACCAAAATTCCCGTTCATTTCTTCTCGACTATCCGACGCAAAAATCACCCTGTTTTCTTTGATTGGGAATAAACAAAAAATAGAATAAAAAAATCTTAATATTAACTTTTGTATAAAAAAAGATTTTCTGTTTGTTTTCTCTGTTAATATTAAATCAGCTGGATCAACATCTTTCAATTTAGTGGAAGCAATTCTTAATGTCTTAAGTTTAGCATTTTGTGTAGCCATTAAATTATATTGTATCAGACGTCGAGCTGAATAAAACTCTAATTTAGTAGAATGAAAATTATTATTTAATAACTTGGAAACATTCCCTAATGGAAAATCTTGCTCAACTTTTCCTAGCTGTGGGTGCTCTACTTCGATACGAATAAACGCATTATAAACATCAGCTGGAAGAGGTGCTCCGCCTTTTGTAACTGCCGAAAAGTTAATGCCTCCTTTAAAACCAGCCCATTTATATTTCTTCTTTTCAGACTCTGATAATGCACTATCTGGAACAATATCATCCTCTAATGGAAGCTCAAATTCAACATACTCTTCTGCTAACTCAGCTTCATTTTTCAATACTAGTGCTTTATAAACCATATCCTCATTTTCAATGGAAACTCCTTCTAAATAGGCATATCCTTTAATATGAAGAATGCCTCCATTCCAATCTAAGGAGCTGATTTTTTTTTTGACAACATATTTTGGTTTGGATGGTTGTTCAACTAACAACATGTCTTCTAGGTCACTTTTCTCGTCATGTTCTTGCATTTTCGTCATTTGTTCACCTTTCTTTTTTGTTGAAAAATACGCTTTTATTTTGTCCACCTCATTTCTTATCAATAGTTATTTCAATAGTTGGTTAACAAACCTTTCACTACTCTTACCATCTTGATGGTCAAAAAAGTAATTAACAAAGTCATCAATTAGACTCATATCAAATTTTTCTTCTTGTATTGTTTCCAATAATTCTTGTGATTCCTTCACAAGTGGTCCTGGAATAAAGCTCTCATATGGATAATAAAAATCTCTATTATGAGTATAGTCTTCAACATCAAAAGCGTAAAAAATAATCGGTTTACGTAATAATGCGTATTCAAAACAAACCGACGAATAGTCAGTAATAAGAATGTCCGTTACAAATAGTAAATCATTTATATCACTATAATCTGAAACATCATAATAAAAGCTAGCAAATTCTTCAGGTATGACAACTTTTTCTTTTATATATGGATGCCACTTTATCAAAAAAACATAATCTTCCTTAAGTGCATTATGCCATTTCGCAAAATCAACTTTAGCTAATGGGTAATAAGCCGTATTTTTACCTTTCCCTCTAAACGTCGGGGCATACATAATAACCTTCTTATCTTTTAAGAAGGGAAAACGGTCATATAATCCCACTATTTTCTTACTCTTATATTCTTCATCAAAAAAAACGTCTGTTCTAGGAATTCCAGTAGCTACAATTTGATTCTCGCTCATATTAAATGCTTCAGCATAATGTGAGGCTACATTCTTTGAACTTACTATAGCTTTTGAATAATTGCGGTGCATAAAAGGATCTAGTTTTGGAGCACCATGCACTCCAGTTAAACTAAATCCAAATCTCTTAAACGCACCGACT
This sequence comes from Alkalihalobacillus alcalophilus ATCC 27647 = CGMCC 1.3604, assembly GCF_000292245.2. Lineage (GTDB taxonomy): Bacteria > Bacillota > Bacilli > Bacillales > Bacillaceae_D > Alkalihalobacillus > Alkalihalobacillus alcalophilus. The sequence goes on from NZ_ALPT02000043.1 coordinate 17,591, forward strand.
GCATGCCATACTTGAATAATTTCTGAGTTTTGACGAATTTTTAATGGATAAATATAAGGGTAATAATCATCGACTAAAATCACTTTAGAACGAGCAAGCAAATAAGCTAACTGGACAATCTGCTTCATACTATTCTGTTTAAGATTAAACGCAAACTTACAGTCGATTGGAAGCTGCTGTTTTTTTATTTCAGAAAAAATAAAAGAGAAGTTATCCGATAGATTTTCTCTTCTATCGGACGCAAATAAAACTTGATTTTTTTTAATTGGCAAGAGTGAAAAAGAATTATAAAGAATTTTAAAGATTATATGAAATATGAACTTCAAGATTTTCTTAAACTGTCCCATCATTTATTTATCACCAGGATAGATCTTTATTTTATTCACAGAAATTAAATATTCCATTTCATGACCGTTTTCCCCCATGGAGAAATTTGGTCTTCTTCAAAGGCAAACCTTATATCTTCAATCTTATTAACTTCTACGACTTTGGTCACTAAATGTTCTAGGTAGTGAATGACATCCTTATGTTCTTCAAGAAAGTTAACCGTATTGACAAAATCTGCTCGACCACTTCTACTTGAACCAAATAAAGTAAGACCTTTCTCCAATACCATTCTTGTATTGATTCCCACTGGATCCTCACTAACACCTAATAAAGAAATTGAACCCATTGGCTTAACATGATCAATAATTTGGTCTATAGCCATTTCACTCCCCGGACCTCCAACACATTCAAATGCATGGTCAATTTCAAAGTCATTAGGGATATTATGAATGAGATATGCCTCATCAATAAAGGTAAAATAATCGATTTTTTGCTTTGTTTTTCCAAAAACGACTATTTTCGCTTTAGGATAAAGTTTCTTCAATAGAACCGAAGTAATATAACCAAGGTTACCATCACCCCAGATTCCAATTGTTTCTTTCCTACCGTGCGACTTTAACTTAAATCGACTTATTCCATGCATTGCAACAGTCACTAATTCTAAAATTGAAGCGGTTGGATTGTTAAGTTCATCAAATAATGGAACAATACGATCGTGACGCATAAAAACATAATCTTGCATAAAGCCATCATAACCACTTGAACGAAAACGAGATGAACGTATATAATTCTCATCCATATGTTCAACTTCTTCAACTGGTAAGTTTGGAATCATAACGACTGCTTGACCTACTTCAAATTCACCTTTTGGATCAAAAACAACTTCTCCAATTCCTTCATGAATTAATGACATCGGTAACTTTTTCTCTAAGACTGCTGCATCACGTTTCCCTTGATAATACCTTTGATCAGCATTACAAACCGACAGATATTTTGGACGAACTATAACTTTACCCGAATTCAAATCACGAACTTTGTATGTCACTTCAAATTGTCCTGGATACACAAGGCGATAAACTTGATTAATCATTAAAAGACACCTCTTCTTCTGGATCCCTTTCCACAACTGAAGAGTCTTTTATAATTGCGTTAGCTACTTTCAAGTCAAATGGGGTTGTGATTTTTATATTAAAGACTTCTCCATCAACAAGATGAACAGCGTGACCTTTTAATAAACAGATCTTTGCGGCATCAGATAAGGTCTCTCTTTCCTCATCTGTTAATTCTTCATACGCACCTTTAAGCATATTGATATTAAAACTTTGTGGCGTTTGACCTTGATACATATGGTCACGAATTGGTATATTCGTAATCTTCTCTTGATTAGTCGACTCTACAATTGTATCAATCGCACCAATTACCGTATCCACTGCCCCATATTTCAAAGCCGCATCAATGTTTTCTTGAATAATACGATGGGTTAAAAATGGACGCACGGAATCGTGTGTTACAATAATATCATCTTCATTAAGACCAAAATTGGATTCTATATGGCGAATTCCGGCCATAATCGTTTCATTTCTTGTTGCACCACCTTCAATGACTTCTACCTTTGCGTGAGTGCTTAAATATTTATGAAGAATATCTTTTGTATAGTTCATCCATTTGGCCGGCACTATTATTAATAACTTATCAATATTAGCATTTAATAAAAACTTCTCAACTGTATGAATGATAATTGGAGTATCATTTAATGATAGAAACTGTTTCGGTAAATGAGTATTTCCCATTCGGCTCCCACTACCACCAGCTAAAATTGCTGCATAGATCACTGTTATCATCCTTTCTAAACTGTGTTATTTAAATATACACCAAATTAGTTTAACATAAAGATTCAGTTCTAGTATAGCAAGAACATAGCTTCGAGGCACCTCTATTTCAACAGAGGAACATTCAAAAGCTGACATAATCACTTATGGTGAGAGTATTCACTTAAATATGTAGTTTTATGAAGAATTAAGGGAAGAAACAAAAAATGTTTAGCTCAATTTCATTGATTTAAACTATAAATATAAGCCGTACAAAGTATCATGTATAGTTGCTACAATTCCCTAAAATCCCTTTTTTCATTACGTTAATTTTCCCTATCTTAAATCGGCTAGCTAAAAAGCCTGCTTAAAAAACCTGTCCCCCCTTAAAAGTTATATAGGGTTACAGGTTTCATCAAAATCATTTATTAATATTTGGTACTCTTTTAGAGAATGGGCTAGAAGTTGATATACAAAAGCTTGAATCTGTTTGAACCTCTCTAAAAATCAACCTTTCTATAATCATTGTACCAGCTCGACCCCAGTTCCATTTTTCACAGTCTCTTATTGTAACAATCCTTATTGATATTTTAGCTGAACTTTCTTCAGCCCTAAAGGGGATTGAAATAGTATTACTTTCTCCCCACTGTGAAATATCCTCTTCAATAAATACATTTTCATTTAGCAATACCTGATACTTCATTCTTCCTATATTTTTTTTGTTTTCATATGGTGACCTTACATTCAATAAGATTAGATAATCACGCTCTACTTTTGTTTGTAATTTATAATAACATTCGACAAATTCACCTTTTTTTGGATCATTCTTATTTATTAAAAATTTATTTGAAGATCTAGTTTTTTTAAATTTAAACGATACATTGCTATTGAATTTAAATTCCTTCAGATCAAGTCCATAATTATCTACCTCTTCATTAATACGGTCAATAGGTTTTTCAATAGTATTAATTCCCCAATAATCTAAAATAGGCCAATTTGAACTAGTGATTTCTTTAAAGACACTATAGTTTTTTTTATGATTTTCAGAAACAGAAAGAAATAATTTCAGTATATGTCTACTATTAAACGGAATAAATGTATCGTGTGAAACGTCACTTTCCAACAGTAATTGAGCGTGCCAAATGCCCATCCGATACTCCCAATATAAAATATCATACGGATCATAGTTATAAATATCTTTCATATTTACGTGTGAACTGTACTCATTAAAAAGACCTTGTATGGATTTATTATCGGTTGCATTTTTAGAATAACAACTTGCCATTCCTTCAGAAGTTAATTCTCTTGGAAGCTTAATTTTCTCACGATAAAAATACCTACCTATTTCTAATATATTTGATCTTATATGGATAGACTCATCAGAAAATTTCTCATAATAAAACTTAGCCAGTTTGAAATTATGTGGACGTAAGCTGTTTAAACTCATTATTTTCACGAAATCTGAAAAATCATTCTCTACTTCATCTACCCTTAAAGGTAAGAAAGAATGCTTTAGTCCGAGATTATAAACAATATCCTCTACAACATGTTTATCTATTTCTAAGGATTTGACTCTTTTTTTATCCTCTTTAAACACTTTATAATAAGTAAAGAAATCAATCTCGTTAGTTATTTCCTTACAAAGTGATAAAGTTGTTCTGCTATCCATTCCAGCTGTCAATGAAAAGATTATTTTTTTATCAAAATCAGCTGACAAGATACTAAATTGCTTTCTAACAGACTCACTAATTAATTCAGCTACTTCTTTAACAGGTTTTAAATTAAGATTTTCGCGTGGGAAAAACCTAATAGCCTTTTTCGTCTCTAAATCTAAGTATGTGTTTGGTGTTAGAAAATATATATTTTCATATGGCGTGTAATGACCCGGTATATAATATCCCCCAAACTCTTTCTTCCATTCATCTTTTATTTTGCTATCCTTTTTAGCTCTAGTTAAGTCTTTTACAATGTTTACATGAGACGCTATCACATTTTGATTCTTAGAATAAACTATCGATTTCAACCCAGTTGCATCAGATAAAACCTTAATTTCCCCTCTTAATTGATATACAATAATATGCCTTCCTGATAAGTAATCTAGATAATCATAAAATTCATTATCTGATTTATTTAAACAAGCAAGCAATTTTTCAGCAATAAAACAAGTATCTGATGTATTATTTTTAACATCAATTGTATAACCAAGTAACACTAACCAATCTTCTCCATTTTTGCTTAATTCTAATTTATTAAGCGGATCATAAAACAAGTTAAATTTTCCTAAACTTAACTTCTGCCACATACTATTAGGTACTTCTACATCCAAATCAGTAAGCAAATAGCCTCTTTTATATTTAATCTCATTATAATTAGAGATAAAAATCCCTCCTAATTTAACCATTCTAATTTAATCATACCAAAAAAATAGTATTTTTGGAGGGGGTATTTTCAATCGTTTTATAGAATCAAAATTCAAAATCAAATACACTAGCATTTTATTCATATTATTGTTTAAAAAAGAAATATTACCATGCAAATACAACACATGCATTCGAGTCAATACACCCAGCTATTAAAATTACCCTCATTTTCAAATTCAGATCATTAAATATCTTACACTTCCCTATAAAATAAAAACACCCGCATAAACGGGTGTCTTACCTAAATAATCACTTCACAATCCCACACAACAATTCATCCATCACCCGCTCCACTTTCACCGATGCATCAAATTCAAATCCGCCGTCACTTAATTGTTTAGCTGCCCATTCCCAGCCTTCTTTTGATAAGGAATGCTTCTTAGTTTCGATTAAATGAGTGAGCGTATTCTTTAATTGTTCAAAATGCTCGGCGACGGGAATGCCTGCTTTTTCCCAAAAGGATTCAAATTCTACATATTTTATTGAAAGGGACGGTGTATTTAATAAGGCGGATTCAAATAGCATTGTACTATTAATGGAAACGACGATATCTGAATGAGAGATTGCATCCATAGGCTCAAGGGGTAAATCTTTGTACCCTTCTAAATAAACATCCGGACATTTGGCTAACTTTGCTAATAATGGTTCGTCTAATAATTTCTCGCCTAATGCTGGTGGTAGTCTTAAAATCAGTTGAAATTGATTTTGATTGATGATTTTCATTAAATCATCAATCATTTGATGCTGGGCCTGTCTCGCTTCTTTTTCATTATATTGGGAATCGAGAGGCTGCATGACAAATAAGATCGTTTTCTTATTTACAGAAAAACCAATTTGCTCAAAATACTCCTGTTTCGCAACGAATGGCTGATAGTCTTTGTATACATCGAATTTAGGGCTGCCTATATTGATGATTTTTTCACGTTCATAGCCTCTTGAACTGAAAATATCCTTTTGTAAATCTCCCCATGCTAACACATAATCGGTTACTGGGCGATTGATTCCGGTTATATAATCGACATAATACATCTCTCTTTTAGCAAAAACGGACTCATGTGGGATTAAAATCGTTTTTAACTCTAACTCTTTACACACTTCGATAAATAAATGAATCGGGGCAATCCAATCTAAAGTGACCACGACCGCATCTACATCGATAAAATGAGTCCGCAGATAGTTTTTCATTTCTGCCTTGATTCTGTTTTTATTTTCACGAGTATAGGCAATGACCTTTGTGCGTTCTTTATGTTCATTGACATCGATAAAAAATCGAAACGGAATAAAGTTCAGATCGGTTCTTTTCTCAATAATATCGATTAATCCGTTAGTCGAACGGTCAATCCAAGGCATATAGAGGACATTTAATTTATAATTTGAAAAAGGTTCAACCTGAGGCTGTTCAAGCAAAAGATAATCACCTTTAAATTGCTGCCATTCCAACTCATCTTTTATGGATGACTTGGCGATTTCTTTTCTTGACTCATTTTTTTCGACTGTCATAAAGGAATGATGTACGGTTATGTTATAAAGCACGCCATTTATCGTTAGTTTTTTTAAATCCACTCTTTCCTGTTGCCATTGTAAAACAGTGGCCTCATTTTCTCCGTCCTTAACCAAAACGAACTCCCACACACCTTGGTCAAATTTGGGATGTTGATAAAAGATTTGTTTCGTTGTGACCGTATATTCAAGTTCAACTTCATCATGAATAGTCATATCTTTAGGCTTTAACTTATGAAAAATAGCTAATTTTTCATTTCTTAAATACACATTAAAAGGGGTATTTAAATCATTTTTAGAATAAGTGAATTTCAATAGCATATTCCCAATTTTAGTAAAGCGAATTTCTTTTACATGAACATCAAGATGGTCGGATCGATTGATTTCTTGCGGCTCTTCTATAGCAATATCCATTCCATTTATTTGGAGCATTTTCCCGACGAGTTGCTTAACTGATTCCTGACAAGCATCTGGGTAAAAGATTTCTGCAAAATAGTCAAAGCGCAAATAATAGAGAAACTTCATGATTAATTCTTTATGAACCTTTCTTTCTATTAATCTCTCGAAGTCCTTTATTAATTCAGTTGGAGTGACATGTTTGACAATTCCCTCGATATTGTAAAAAGCATCTCCTAATGTAATCACATTCTTATACTGTTTTAATGCTTCAATTCCAACAGTAGAGTTAATCGTAATCACCATTTTTGAGTCTCTAATGAAGTCCGTTGTATTTCCATTTGAGACAAAATAACAATGTTCTTTATACGTTTCACATATTTTTTTTATGGCTCCTAATTGCAGAGCAGCCCCGTCATTTTTAAAAAAGGGGTGAGCTTTAAAGACAATCTTTATATTCTTTTTATGTATTTGATTATATTGGAGAACGGCTGTTAACACATATAAGACGAGCTCCTTCATTTCTTTTATATAAGCAGAGTGGCTAATAATTTGTGAATCGGTTTCTAACTGGAACGGAACAAACACATAATCAGACATCTCTAAATTTAATTTTGCTTCGCTCGTTGTTATATCATTTTCTTGGATTACGGTTCCTTCTTTATATAAGAGGCTTAATTCGTCGTCGACTTTAGCAAAATACGGTCGGTTCAAATACTTTATATACTTATCTTGTTCAATCGGATATTGTTCATAAAATGCTCGCTCCCGTGGAACCGAATTTTCAGCGTTGACCCCATTTGCATCAATCATAAGTGTATACGGTCTAAAATAGCCATTCTCCATCACAATTAACTTTTTCTGGTGTTTTTTTGCATAATAGCTAATCGTTTTTGGAATATAACCGGCTCCCCAGACGATGAACATATCGATGCCATACTGCTCATCATAAATCTTTAAATTTTCTAAAATCCTCAGGACGTTATGTTTATAAATATGGCTTTTATCGACTTGATGTATCCTTCTTGTTTTCCTATCGTCAAATTCAACGATCTCTTCTATTTCATCTTTAGAAAAACGTTTGTATTCGGTAAAAGGGGTTTCTACATGACTTTTTAATGGTAATTGAAGTGCCTCGATCTTTAATTCATCGAATATGTTTAGATCCGTGATATTTTCTCTATATAAATAGAAACAATCGTTATGATTTCTTCTAAATTCATCGACGATTTTTTTTAAGAAGATCGGCTGACCGACATACTTATTTTTGATAGACATAAAGCTCAAACCATAGAAAAAAACATTCATTGCCGTTTCACTCCTTTAAAAACGAGGCTAATCGTTAAACATGGTTACATTAGTTAGCTTTACTCCGCGAGCTGCATACCCTACACGTTCCGCGGGTGAGTCGGGAGCCTCTGGGTATTGCACTGGCACCTTTTTAGATAAATCTCTTTTTGCATTTGACGAGGAATTGATTGATTTTTTCGTGTTTGTATTTTGATGGGATTTTTTTATAAAATTTTTTCGTTTTTTATAAATCGAGTACTTCCAACCTCTGTCGTGTTGCTGTGAGGATTTCTTTTGAGCATCCGTTTTTAAAATTAAATAGTCAGGAACGATGATTTTCTCTAATGTATCCTGAACATTACTCAACTGCTCTAAATATTCCGTCTCTTCAAACTTCAGATATACAAATACTTTTAGCTGTTTAAGTTTTCTTTGTTTCTGAAGCTCATTAAAGGAAACATGTAGGTGAAATCCTGAGAGTTGATAATGATATTGATTGCTTTCATCATAAAGATAAGCAAGATCTTCTCTGTTAAACTCATTATGATGAGGAATCAAATATTCTGTTTTATGTAACTCATCATATAAAATAAATTGGATTTGTTGCATGTGAGCGACATTTTTATGTTCGATAAAACAATACCCTCTTAATTCAAAACCATTTTCATCAAAAGCTACCTGCTCAATTTCATGAATAAAATGAGGATGGTTTGAGTCGACATTCGTTTTAGAAAGGAATGGATGGGCATTTTTATTAAGAGTGGTCATCTTTATCCCTTCCTTTCTTCTAGCATTTCTAAACTAATTTGTTTCATCGCCGCCTCCATTGTGATCGGCTCGCCTGTTTGAACATCAACATACTTTGGATATAAAAGATAAGCACCTGCAAAAACTTCTTCGATGGTGAGCTTTCTTTTTCTTCTTGATACAGGTTGTCTGTCATCTGTTAATCCCCAGCCAGAGTAAAAAGGGGCCCCAATCGTCGTAACCGGTATATGTCGAATTAAGGCTTCAAACCCAGCTAATGAAGTAATCGTGTAAACATGATCGATCGTTTGTAGAGCATCATTTAAACGAATCGGTTCCTCCATGACATAAGCTATCTCTTTAACCTCATCTGGATTGGAATATAGCTTTCTTTTTCCATAAAGAACGTCAGGATGTGGTTTATATATAATGTCAGCATCAGGGTTCTCCATTTTCGCTAACCGTACTAACTCATTATTCGTTATCGGCCGTTCACATCCTTTTTTTATAGAAGCATCATCTTCCACTTGGCCAATTACTAAAACTCGTTTGCGTGTCTTTTCTCCATAAATCTGCTCGATATCCTTTGGCAAAACATGGTTGTACTTACTAACGCCTAAATTTTTCATTAATTCGATGCCATCCTTAGACCTTTTTAATAACTTCACATCTGCCTGAAAATCATAATGATTTAAAATTTCTTCTAAATCACTAGGTGAAGTCGCATCAAAATAAATCCCTTTAGAATCGATACTTAAAGAAAGGGGTTGTGCTTTCATGACGCCAAGGTTTTTCGAACGGATAAAGCCATCCTCGACTCGAAAAAAAGGAATCTTCTCGCTTTTAGCAAACTCGATAATGTTGTCATCTCTTTTCTCGTCACAACCCCAAATATAAAAGGCTTTTTTTTCATACTTCTTCATTAAAAAGGACAAGAAGTTCATATGAACGGATGAAGGAATCAACTTTACTTCTTCATCAGATAAATAGTGGATCATAAACGATTTCTTCCAATTCGAAAAACCGAATAAAAAGGCGATTGGTTGATGTTGCTTTTTATTCGGTTCGATTATCCAATAGCTAACCTTCAAATAGGACAACACGACTTTTAAAGTCCCTTTAATAAATTCCTTTAATTTAACCATTTCGCTTCACTCTTTTTATATTGTTTTTTTGGTCGATTATTTCCGCAATCACATCAAAAATATCACCGGGTTTATTTGTTTTCGGATTGATATAGCTGCAATACAACAAATACGCAGCGGCAAATACTTCCTCAAACGACCTCTTCATATTTCTCCTCTTTGTCCTAATCCGGTCATTTGTTAATCCCCAGCCTGCATAAAAAGGCATCCCAAAACAGTGAACTTCTTTCCCTAACATTAGAGCTTCAAATCCCATTTGTGAGGTGACAACATAAACGACATCCATATAGTTCAGAAGAGACAAAGAGTTACTATCTTTCGTTAAAAAGATAAGGTTAGGGTCGCCTTTTATTTGAGTGAGATCGAGATTTCCTTTTTTCTTTCCTGAAATGACATCAGGATGAACTTTTATATAAAAGTCGCCCTCCGGATAGCTCTTTCTTGCACTCTGATACATTTCCATAAACGTTTCTTGTGAAGCTAACCCCATCGAAATCGATAAGTCCCCTAAAGTTTGGTCAACGATTAAAATTTTTTTGCTTGTTGTTTCTTTAATAAGCTGGGGGGAAAACAACTCTCCTGTATTGTACTTAGATAGCTGATTTTCTTTGATTAATTGAATCGCTTTACTCGCTTGCCTCAGTAATTCAGGCGTTTCCCAGCCCGGTGAATTTAAAATGACTTCCAATCTCGAAGGTTTTGTCGCATTATAATAAATTCCGATGTCATCATAACAAAGCGATAAAGGAGGAACCCCATCAACACCGAGCCCAAACGAGCGTAAGAACCCATCCTCCATTCGCAATTCAGGAATTCTGTTCGTCTCGATGACTTCCCGTGCCCGATCGTTTTCTTTTAAACCCCACACGCCAATATAATCTAAGTCTTTTATTTGTTTGTTAGCCGGATTCACGATGACATCGAGCGGTAAAAGATTATTTAACTGCTTAATTTGAGCGATACCATATGAAAAGACACCGACTTTTTTCTTTTGAAAATTATTTGGTAGTTGGCTTTGGATCGTCTGCTGCTTATACGATTCTACAAAAACATCTTGCCTATTTCTTTTTTCTAATAGAGGAATGACTTCTCTTAAACCTAGTTCTGATTTCCCCTCATATATAAAGTAAGTGCGAGATAAAAAAATTTGATACGCTCTCTGTAAATCTTTTTTTACCTCATGAATCGTATTGAGAGGGTTTCCCTTAAAAATGACCGGAATCCCAAGTTGTATGGCCTTGAGCGCTTGTGGCGAAGAAAAGGTATACACCTTATCAACAAAGCCGTTTACATGCTTTATTGATAAGGTCGACTCCTCCTTAAGCGCTACTTCTTCAGAAATTCTAAAATATTCATCTGGTTCATGAAATGATTGCAACGGGTAAGGAAGATAATAAATGTCGGCATCCGGATTTTCCCTTTTTGCTTCTTTTACAAGCTCCCAATTACTAAAACTAAACGATTCTTTACTGTCTTTTGAATGAATCCATCTATCAAGATAAGACTCTCCAATCACCATAATCACTTGTTTGTCTTTACCCGATTGAAGCGATGAACGAGCTGGATAAAGCCCGATAACTTTGTCAATCTCCTTCGCTGTCAAATGAGGCTGACCTTTTTCTTGCGGATAAACATGATGCATAGTTAGAGAGTCAATCGAATCATCCTGATTGAATTCAGCTGAATGAATAAACCCGTTTGTAACAACTTTTATTGGGATTTGCTGTTCTTTTGTATACCCGATTATTTTTTGGGCATCCTCTTTGGGACAAGTGCTGCTTATAAAAAAGGAAACATTTTTGTATCTTACTCTGTCTTCATTGAATTTTTTTAAATCGAGAAACTTGATTTTGTAAGACTTGTTTAAAACAATGGAAATGTTCTTTCTTTGCTTTCCTGAAAATCCATATAAAAAGGCGACTGGAATTTTATTATTTTTTGCTGGTAAATGTTTTGCAAAGAAAGCTCGTATTCTCGCAACTTGCTCTTCACTAAGAAATTTAGCTATTTGTCTCTTGATAAGCTCCATAACATTCTCCTAAAACGATTCTCACTCAATTTCGATAGTCTGATTTTCATAAAATTCAATCGCTGACTCTGTATCTCCTTCATACACAAGCTGACCGTCCTTTAAGACAATCGCTTTTTGACAAATTTGTTTGACTTGATGAGTACTGTGCGAAACAAAGATGATCGTTTTTCCCTTTAAATAGCTTTTGACCGCAGCCAATGCTTTCTTTTTAAACCGTTTATCACCAACAGCCAAAACTTCATCTAATAAAATAATGTCTGACTCGACATGAATCGCGATCGAAAAGCCTAATCTCACCTTCATCCCGGAAGAATACTGTTTAATCGGCTTATCAATATGATCTTTCAACTCAGCAAATTCAATAATTTGATCGATCAATTGGTCAATCTCTTTTTCTTTTAGACCAAGAACGACACCATTCATATAAATATTTTCGCGTCCACTCAACTCCTTATGAAAACCTGCCCCGAGTTCAATTAAGCCACCAATCTTTCCGTTTACTACAATTGATCCGGTCGTCGGTGCTGTCACACCTAAAATTAGCTTTAATAATGTACTTTTCCCTGAGCCATTATCACCAAGAATCGCTACAGAATCACCTTTTTGGATATTGAAGGAAACATCTTTTACAGACCATTGTCCAGCAAAATTTCTTTCTTTTTTTAAATACCGATCCTTTAAGGACAAAATTTTTGTCGCATGTTTTGGATACAGTTTTCCGATATTTTTCACTTCAACGACAGGGTTTTCCATTCTTATCACTCTTTCTAAACAACATCAGCAAAATTCTTTTCTAGCTTCATAAACACAATCCAACCAATGATAAAAACGACGACACTAAATACGAGCGAATAAACGAGCATGAGCAAGTCGGGTGGTTGATTATGCAAAATCGCTTGCCTATAGCCATCAAAAATGCCTGTTAGTGGATTTAAGGCGACATATGGTTGATATTGAAGCGGAATCGCACTAAAGGAATACATAATTGGCGATAAATAACGCAACATCCTCAACACTAAAGGAGCCACGACTCCAACATCCCGCACATAAGCATTAAGAGCCGCTAATAAAAACATAAATCCGAGCATCATGATCATCTGAATACATAAAATCGGGATCGCATAAAGAGCGTTTAAACCTGGAAACAGTTGATAATATAAGAGAACAAGCACTAGGCCAATTAACGTAAAGCCAAAATTAACCGTTTCAGATAAAAATTTAATGAGAACAAGGGCCGGTCTGTAAAAGTTTCTTTGCTTAATCAGCCCTGAATAACTATTAATGAGTCCAGTTGAGGCCCCAATCGCTTTGCTAAAAAACAAATAAGGCAGTAAAGCAACGAATAAAAAGGGAGCATACGGTAAACCTTCACTAGGTAATCTGACAAACAATGAAAATACGATCGTTAGGACTAGCATTAACCCAAGTGGCTGAATGATAATCCAGAGCTTTCCTAATAATGATTGTTTATATTTAGAAACTAATTCTCGCCTTGCTAAAGCCAGAATAAAGTCTTTATTTTCATGAATTTCAACTAAATTTTTCAAACCAAGCAACACCTTGCATTAGATTTAATTGTTGACATCAAGTCCGACATGTCTTCTTTCTATCAAAGCTGTTCTTTTAACTTTTTTATGAAGAGCTCATAATCTTTTTCACTCAGTTCTTTTGACTGGCTTTTTTGTTGTGTAGCTTGTTCAATCAGGGCTAATCCTTTTACATTTAGGCCTTCGAATCTTGGGATTAGATGAAGGTGAATATGTCGAACGGCTTCACTTATCGTGACACTATACAATCGTTCAATAGGGATAAGAGATTGGATAGCCGTTTCTACTTTTTTGATTAAAGGACCAAGTTCTCTTAACTCCTCATCTGTAAATTCAGTCCAATTTTCGACATGACGTTTCGGCTCTAAATAGAGATAACCTAATAGCTGTGATTGGACAGGACCGTGAGTTAAAACCCAGTAGTCATCTTGATAGAGAATATTGTTATTTTGAAAATGTTTAGCACATATTAAACAATCCATTTGCACGCCATTCCTTTATTATCTTTTATTGGGTCATCTTTACTTTTCCATCCAAAAAATCGCTTAATAGCTGCTCATAATGATGTTGTTCTGCTAACACTTGGTCAATGATTTCTCGAACTGCCCCTTCACCGCCATTTTTTGAGGCGATAAAATGAACGTGGTTTTTGACAGCCTTTACCGCATTTGCAGGAGCTGCCGCAAACCCAACAACTTGGAGAATCGGCAAATCATTAATATCATCGCCGATATAACAAACCTCTTCTTTTGTTAAATTCAAATCATTGAGTAGCTCTTCTAAAATGGATAACTTATCATCAATCCCTTGATAAACGAAATCAATCTTCAACTCCTCGGCCCGTTTCTCAATTGCTGGCGATTTTCTTCCCGTAATAATCGCCACTTTGATGCCCGTATACCTTGCTAAGCTAATTCCCATGCCATCCTGGGTATGAAAGGCTTTATATTCTTCTTGATTTGAGCCTATATACAACTTGCCATCTGTTAACACTCCATCGACATCTAGCACGAGTAATTTGAGCTTGTTCATTTTGTCCTCCTACAATCCAAGATTCATTAAGTCATGTAAATGTAGCATCGCAACTGGCTGTTTCTGCTCATTTATAACAGGGAGAACATTTACTTTTTCTCGTTCCATCAATTCTAGTGCGTGAACAGCTAATGAAGATTCCTCAATCATAATCGGGTTGCGATTGCATAATTCTTCTACATTTTTTTCTAAGACACCATTCGCAAAAGCAAAGGCCCTGCGAATGTCTCCATCTGTTAGGATTCCGACTAAATAACCAGCCTCATTCACAACGGTTGTCGCCCCCATGCCTTTAGCTGTCATATGAAATAACGCTTCTTTAATCGAATCATTTTCATAGACAATCGGATTTTTCACCGCTTTTTTTACGACACTGCCGACTGTAAGTAAAAGCTTTCTCCCTAAAGAGCCAGCTGGATGATATAAAGCAAAATCTTCAGGCTGGAACCTCCGTGCCGTCAATAAAGCAATCGCAAGAGCATCCCCTAATGCCAACGTAACGGTTGTACTCGTTGTCGGAGCTAGGCCTAATGGACAAGCTTCTTGTACATCGCCAATATTCAGGACAATATCAGAGTTTATCGCTAATGTTGAATGAGGATTTTTGACGATGGCAATCATTTTAGCCCCAATCCGTTTGATCGATGGGATCAGATTAATCACTTCTTCTGACTCCCCACTATTGGAAATGGCCATAACGACATCGTGTTTCGTGACCATACCTAAGTCACCGTGAAGCCCTTCTGATGGGTGCAAAAATAAAGACGGTGTCCCTGTACTCGCCATCGTCGCATTAATCTTCCTTGCGATGATTCCAGATTTTCCAATTCCAGTAATGACAACTCTTCCCTCACATTCAAGAATAACCTCAATCGCTTGTTTCATTGAAGCATCAAGAGAATTACTTAAACTTTCAATTGCTTGAGACTCTTTGACTAAAACGTCTTGCATGACTTTCAAGTAATCTACTGATTGTTGATGCGTTGGCGTCGTATCCATTGGAAACCTCCATTTTTATTATTAATATTGTTTCATTAAGCGATCAATTTCTTGGATTGGCTTCAGTACTTCTTCTATTTCGTTTAATTTCACCATATTAGGTCCATCCGACTTGGCATCATCAGGGTTTGGATGTGTTTCCATAAAAATCGAACTAATGCCAACCGCTGCAGCCGCTCTTGATAAATGAGGTACAAACTCTTTTTTCCCACCTGTTGATGTCCCATTTCCTCCTGGGATTTGCACACTGTGGGTCGCATCAAATACAACCGGTGCACCTAGTTCAGCCATCGTAATGAGCGAACGCATATCCACAACTAAATTGTTATAGCCAAATGTCGAACCACGCTCTGTTAAAAGAATGTTAGCTGTTCCCGATTCTTTTAACTTGTTGACGACATTCGACATATCCCACGGAGCTAAAAATTGTCCTTTCTTTACATTCACCACTTTTCCGGTTTTTGCAGCCGCTACTAATAAATCGGTTTGGCGACATAAAAAGGCAGGAATTTGTAAAATATCGAGCACATCAGCTGCCATCTCTACTTGAGCTGTTTCATGAATATCTGATGTCACCGGGACATTAAATTTTTCTTTTACCTCTTGTAAAATCTCTAATCCTTCCTCAATGCCTGGGCCTCTAAAAGAATGAATAGAAGAGCGGTTCGCTTTATCAAAAGAGGCTTTAAAAACAAAAGGAATGTTCAATTTTGTTGTTACTTCTTTTAATTGCTCAGCCGTATGCATGATTAAATCTTTACTTTCGATCACACATGGACCGGCGATTAAAACAAATGGGTGATTCCCACCAAATTTGATCTGCTCATTTAACGTTACGATGTTAGACAATTTGTACTCCCCCTAAAAGCTGTTCTACTTTTTTTATATCTTCAGGTGTATCAACACCGATGGCTTCGTACTCTGTTTCGATTACTTTGATGACATATCCATTTTCAATGAGTCGTAGCTGCTCAAGAACCTCGGCTTTTTCTAATTCAGAAGCTGGTAATTGAACAAATCGTTTCAAGACATTTCTCGGATACCCATACAAACCAAGATGTTTATAATAGATTTGGTTTACACCTGAACGATTATATGGAACAGCCGACCGAGAGAAATATAGGGCTTGAGCGTTTTCTCCAGTGACGACTTTTACCACATTTGGATTTAAAATGTCTGTTTCCTCTTTAATCACCGTTTTCGCGGTCACAACCGCTTCAGGTGACGCTTTTGCTGTTTGCATAAGGGCATCAATGAGCTCAGCCTGAATCAATGGTTCATCTCCTTGTATATTTACATAAAAGTCCGCTGCTATTTTTTTTGCCACTTCTGCTATGCGATCGGAACCAGTTTGATGATCCGCCCTCGTCATAATCGCTGTCCCACCAAAATCCTCGACCGCCTTTTTAATTTGGTCATGATCAGTCGCAACGACAACCATCGCCAATTCCTTGCTTTTGCAAACTTGTTCATAGACTCGTTGAATCATCGGCTTGCCATTAATTAAAGCCAATGGTTTCCCTGGAAATCGAGTTGAACCGTATCGTGCAGGAATTACACCAACAACTTTCATACAATGCTCTCCTCTCTTTCTACTTTAGCTACCAATCTCTCAGCTATATTTTTAGAGGTGGCTGGATGACAGCCATTTAACGTTCCTTCAATTTGATAATGAAACCGTAAATAATAAAGATATTTATCGATTAAAGCATGATTGACTTGTTCATTTAACGAGGTTTTTAATACATTGGCTAAATCACTTGGATGTTTACAATTCCATGTGATTCCCTCAATATTATAAAGAGCCTCCCCTAATGTAATGACACGCTTATGCTGCGCGAGTGCTTCAATACCTACCGTCGAATTAATCGTAATAACGGCTAGAGCATTTTTTATTAAGGAATGAACATTGAACTTTTTTACAAAAATTACGTTTCCATTATCTTTATATCTCCTCTTTAATTGGGAATAGTTATTGCGCGAAATATCTTCTGGATGCTCCTTCACAATAATTTTGATATTACGTTTTTCTTCCCGATTAATTTGAGTCACTGCCTTTACCGTCCGTTTGAGCAGCCTTTCCATCGTTTTGATATGAGGTGAATTGTACAAAATTTGAGTGTCTCCTACCATTTGGAACGGAAGAACGACATATTCTGCTGGCCACTCAAACGTATCTTCCTTTTTATATTTAAAAACAACCTTTGTCGCAAAATAGTTAAGTGCTTGCCAGAAATTAATATGGTCGTATAGTTTAGGGTTTAAACGACATAAACTCCCAAACATACTGACAAGCTTTACAAACGCCACTTTTAGTATTTGACCACCTAATGTTTCTTTTAAGCTTGGATTCTCTGGTTGAAAAAGATAATGATTTAATCTGTTTTGATCGACTTCAATATTTTGATAAAAACCCGGCTGACGCGGAATTGACGCCTCGGCATTTATTCCATTCAAATCGTGGGTAATCGTATAAGGTCTAAATAACCCTTCCTCAAAATAATGCATTTGTAACCGATACTTCCGAGCAAGTAATTGAGCCATTTGATCGAGCCAATGATAGCCATTAAAGGTACAAATAGCATCAATTTTCTTTTCTTTTATGTATTGATCCATCGCAAAAAGATAACGTTTATACATCCGAAGTTCAGATTTTTTCACGCTTTTTTTTAAAATGTATTCCTTATAAGTCAGATTAAATAAGGGCATTTCGAGTAATTCTTGATCTGTTATTGGATATTCTTTTTTTGATACATAAAAAGGCATATACTTCGTTTCAATCTCACTTTTAAATAGCAGCTCCCCTAGCTCAAATTTCATTAAAAAACATTGATTCCCTTTTTGAATCAATTCAGCTGCTATATCCGAAAAAAATCGTTTATTCCTATTCCCGCGTAAAAATAAGTAATTAGCCATTTATGCTACAACCCCTTACACCTGAACAGTTTATTTTTTGTTTATGCTAGGAACGGCCAAACTTTTCACAAAAATAATTGAATCATGTCTTCCTTACTTATCACCCATATTAGCAAGCGTTTATGATGCCCATGTTAAAAGATGGTAAATGTTTTCATAAGATTTTGTGAAGTGAAGTGCAGGGACGGTTCTCGCGCTTCCGAAGTGTAAATTTCGTAAAAAAAACCTGCCGACTGTCTCGGATTTAATGAGATTTTGTCGACAAGCTATTATTTAGTAGAAAGAGAGTGCCTCTTTTAACCTATTGAAGTTTCATTTTATAAAATACATAACGACGATCGAAATGAGTCCCCATAAAGGAAGACTGAGGACAAGCCCCCAAAATAAACCTTTAAATATATTCCCTTCTTCCATGCTAACCCGCCTCCTATACATTACGATTATGGGCAGATCACACTTTTTTCATACATAAGGGTGGGTTCTGCTCACAAGCCGGGTATTCGTACTGTAATACGGCGTTGCATGGGGGTTTATTACCTATTCCGGTTTATTGGCACTGTAATTTGTTGCAGCACGGCTTTTCATTACCTATTCCTAATTATTCGCATCCTAATTCTTCACAGCACGGCTTTTCATTACCTATTCTTGCTTATTCGCACCGTAATCTACAGTTCGGTTTTTCATTACCAATCCCTCTTTATTCGCACCCTAATCTCTTACTGCTCGGCTTTTCATTACCAATCCCTCTTTATTCGCACCCTAATTCTTCACAGCACGGTTTTTCATTACCTATTCTTGCTTATTCGCACCGTAATTTGTTGCAGCACGGCTTTTCATTACCTATTCCTGATTATTCGCATCCTAATTCTTCACAGCTCGGCTTTTCATTACCTATTCTTGCTTATTCGCACCCTAATCTCTTACAGCTCGGCTTTTCATTACCAATCCCTCTTTATTCGCACCC
>NZ_ALPT02000044.1 GCF_000292245.2 Alkalihalobacillus alcalophilus ATCC 27647 = CGMCC 1.3604
CAGAAGAAGAGCGACAACAAATCGGCTTCTGGCGAAAGTGTTTAGATGATTGGCAAGAATATCGGAGCCAAGGCGGAAAGAAAACGGAATTGGATGAGTTGTTCGTTCAGGAGTGGAATGAGACGAACGAGGATCACCCTCTCACCACTTCAACACTTAGAAGGAAATTTAAAAATTGGCAAGAGCAAGGCGACGAGGCTTTAGTGGACAAGCGAGGCGGTTGGAATCGCGGGCTAACTGAAATTCCAGATGTGGCATGGGCCATCTTTGAACAATACTACCTCGATGAAGCAAGACCATCAATCAGTTATTGTCGGAAGTTAGTCGAAACATGGGCGGAACTGGACGAACCGGAACTCCTCCCCTTACCTACTTACGAGACATTCCAGAGAAAAGCCAAGAAGATACCATATGCGGTTCTTAGGTTTTTCCGATACGGCGCGAAGGATGCGGATGACAAAGCTCTTCCTTACATCCGACGAATTTATAGTAGTTTGCAATCTAATGAGATATGGGTTGCGGATAACCACACCTTTGACGTAATGGTGAGACGACCGAATGGAGCGATTTATCGACCGTATGTGACGATGTATCAAGATGTTAGAGCGAGGAAAATGGTCGGTTGGTTCGTAACAGATACACCGAACTCAGATGCCAACTTGTTCGCCCTTCGGAAAGGGATATTGAGATTCGGTGTTCCTAAAGAAGTTTATGTCGATAACGGTCGGGAGTTCTTGGTTAGCGACATCGGCGGTCGTGGTCGTCGCAAGAAGAAAAAAGAAGATGAAGAAGTGAAGCCACCACCAATATTCGAACGACTTGGTATCAAGATGATGAATGCTAAGGTCCGAAACGGGCGAGCGAAAATCATAGAGCGCGCTTTCAAACAATTCAAAGAAGAGTTTTCGCGACTCACCAAGACATTCACTGGTGGACACATTCTCGAAAGACCTGAGCGTCTAAAAGATGTTATCAAAAACGAGGAAAATGTCATCGAAGAAGCGGACTTTATCGAAAGTTTCGATTCTTATGTGGAAGGTTGGTACAATCAACAATCTCACAAGGGTGACGGTATGAACGGTAGAACACCAAATGAAGTGTATGCGGAAAATTTAGTGGAGAAGCGTACAGCTACAGAGGAAGATTTAGACTTGATGATGCTGCGTTCGAGTGGAGCACTCACTGTATCAAGGGTTGGAGTTACACTCACGATGTATGGTCAGAAGCTCGAATATTATCACCATGATCTTGTCGCTAAGTACCAACGACAAAAAGTGTACATCCGTTACAATCCTGATGATATGGGTACTGTCCGAGTTTACGACAGCCAAGACCGTTACATATTGACGGCAGAAAATCGAGTTGCACTTGAGTACGGAGCGAGCAAAGAGGAGCTTCGTAAGGCTGCTAGTGAAATCAAGAAGCAGAAAAAGCAAATCAAGGCATACAAAGACAGTGCTGCTGAAATTTATACGGCTCCTGAAGCAATGGACATCATGCTTCGCAAGGCTAGGATAAATGCGGAGAATGTACAAGACCCTACAGCTAAGGTCATCAACCCAATCAGAGCGAACGAGAAGCATGTTGAAGCTTTACCGAAAGCATCTGGTGACGACCACCATAATAGCCCGGTTAGTATTAGTCGAATCGCTAATAACCTAAAGAAGTTCAAACAAGGAGGAAATTAAAATGAGTGAAGGAATCAAAATCAACCACTTGCAACAAATGTTAAAAGAGTATATCGAAAATTCGAATGAATCCCAATCGGCGGTCGCTAAGTCAATCGGCATTTCCGCCCCTGCCTTATCTCAATACTTGAAAGGTACTTATCCAACACCACACAAAATTGAACCAAAGGTCGAAGCGTTCCTCTCGGTTTCTGAGAAACGATCAATCGCACCGAAGAAGCCTGATTTTCGCGAAACGAGTATTTCGACATCTGTAATGGATGTTATCACTTATTGTCACGTTCAAGGCGGTATCGGTGCTGTATATGGGGATGCTGGTGTCGGTAAAACGCAAGGTGCGAAAGCATATGTGAGTAGTCACCCTGATAGCATCTTCATCACGATAGCTCCTGCATACTCCACTCCAAAGGGTGTGAGCGAGCTTATCGCTGAGGAACTTCGCATAAACGAAGCTAGTTCCATCCGTCGCATGTACCGAGACATCGTTAAAAAGCTTGCTAAATCAGGTCGTGTCATCATTATTGATGAAGCACAACACCTTACATTGAGAGCGTTGGAGCATTTGAGAGCTATTTCGGACGAGAGTGGTGTTGGGTTGGTCCTTATCGGCAACGACGAGATTTACACGAAAATGCTCGGTCGTGGAGAAGCTGCCTTTGCTCAGTTATTTAGTCGCATGGCTATTCGTGAAAATGTTTTGACAACAAAAGTGAAGTTGAATGATGTGAAATTGCTCTTTCCAGAACTAAATGAGGATGAACAGAAATTCTTGTGGAGAATTGCTCGAAGTCGTTGGGGTATTCGAGGAGCTGTCAACGTGTTTGTTAACAGCGCCTCGAACCAAGATGTCAGCGTCGATGGCTTAACCAACGTCGCAAAATACATGGGAATCGGAGCCTAACCCGATTCCCTTGAAAGGAGTGAATCCGATGCGACGAACCATTTCTCACACGGAATACGTCGATTTCGTTAACAAAGGCATGACGGACGAACAAATCTGCAATGCCTTCAATCTCGAACTCGCTACTCTAAAGAATTATAAATGGAGATGGCAAGTTCGACAAGAGCAAGCTGAAGAACGTCAATATTTTCTAGTGGAAATGAGAAAGGCTGCTGGACTTAGCCAATATGAATTATCCAAATTACTCGGCTTTGAAATTACAACCTATATGCAATTAGAAGAAAGTCCTCTCGGCATCCGTATGAGCGATCAAAAGTGGGGTTGGTTAGAAGTTAACCTTCGAGGATATGTCGTGGAAGAAATACAGTTCAAACGCAACAAGCACATGAGGAGGGTCATCGCATGACTAAGACAGAATTAATCATCCGCACGCAAGATGAGTTGTACGACAAATTTGGAAAAGTAGACATCTACCACGACGAGGATTGTCGTCAGATGTTAGCCGTTCCGCATGGCAGACCGCTTGAAATTATCAACGTCGTCGCGAAATTGGAATACACTCTCTATCCTAATTCGGAGGATGTGATGAGTGTTGGCTAGGAAGAAGAAAAAAATGACGAAAGCTCAAATCCTGAAAGAACTCGGGATAGAAAGACCACGCAAGCCGAGATTGAACAGAAAGAAACTAGCTTTAGAGATTTCGAGCCTACGAGAAGAAAGACCTACGAAGGTTTATCTCTCAGGACAGTGCTTCGCTTATGCCCAGGCTTCCATTTTCGGAAAAATTAGATCTAGGATTGAGAACGGAAACGGTGCAATTACCGATGAGGAACTTGGCTTTCTGAAGGCAATACTAATGGTTCGAAATCTACACTATTTACTGGATAACAAAGATGAAGTGACGCACGGCGAGATTTATGACGTTATGGAAGACGCTTGGAATGGAAAAATCACTGAAAATGAGGTCATCTTATGCGAAAACTAGAACTCTTTTATTGTCCAGATTGCGAATTGGATTTCGGTGTCGCGAAAAGTAAGGAGCTTTACAGCGTCCAATGTCCAATATGTGTGGGCCATGAAGAAGTTATCAACACGGAGCGAACGGTCAACTTCCGCCCTTACAAAGAGGAATCCAACTCACCTACCGCCTTGTATACGATGATAGAGCGAGAGTTTGCTAGACCTTTATCACCAATGGAATTGCAAACAATTGGAATGTGGTTGGATGAAGACCAGCATAGCGACGAATTGATTGTCGCTGCCCTTAGAGAAGCGGTCGTTTCTAACGTTCGAACGATACGCTATATCGACCGAATACTCACCAATTGGAAGCAAAACGGTATAACGACTATTCAGCAAGTTAGAGAACATACAAGCAAGTTCAGGGAAAACCAACCAAACCGTTTTCAAAAGAAAACAGCAAGACCTGAGCGACAAGAAAGTGAATCGAAACGAACTGTACCTTGGTACAACTGGTTGGAACAATAAAATTTAAAAGGGGTTTAAACCATGTTATTAAAACGACTTTACGAAGTGAAGGAATCTATCGGACAAGCAATTGCAATGAAAACACCGAATGAGGAAATCGAAAATGCACGCAAGGAACTGTTCCTCGCTTGGCATGAATTTGATAACGCTGCTCCTGCCTTTGTAGACAAAGCAATCAAAAATCTACTACTGGCGGAGAATAAGTTCGCCTCGCTGATCGCTTCTGAAAATGAGTTAAGGGATTGCATTTTCGACGCTGACGCAAACGCACAACAATGCAGCATGTATCGCACCCTCTCAATTTCGAAGGTGATGGAATTTGAACCAGCACAATAAACGGATTTACGTCAAGAACCTATTATTCGAAGGATGGGCCACAGTTACCTACTATTTTTATGGGGAACTCCTCCCTTACGAAATCACGTTAGACGAAGGTGATGAAGACGGTCATAAATTTTTCAGAGTTTCAAAGGATGACATTGTAGACATGACCTCCTCTTCTCTCCTTCCAGAAGAAGAAAAGATAATCGAACCCGAACAATTAACTTTGTTTTAATCATTTGCACAGGTAGCATGAACGATCATGCTACCGATGGAGCTGATTAAAACTCCAATAGACAAGGAAGTTGGTGAACCATGAAGACGGTATTCGTTATGATGGCAAGCCACAAAGCTTCGCCTCGTACATTTGAGTGTGAAATGAAGTCATTAATGATAGCCCTTCGCGATATGAGTGGTTATAATCTCGATCATGCTCGTATCGAAAATGGCCGTGTTACTCTGCATTTAACAGATAAGCCCTCCTTTGGAGATTATCAAGTTAAATCATCGCAAGATGGAGCGACTGCCACGGTTGTGTGTCACGGATTTTCTAACCTTAGTAAAACGAACCTTTTGGAAGCATTGAGTAAAATGATTCGACAGGTTCAGAAGTTGGATAAGGTCGGAATGAATCGTTTGACGAGTGCGGAAATCATTGGTGACACATTCACGGTTCAGTTGATGAATGAAAATGAAATCCCTCAACCTAAAGTGAATCGAAGTAGGACCCTCCTCTTAATTGACGGAGCGAATCTCCTATCGAGAGGATACTTTGCGACAAGCTTCAGAGGAGACCTCATGCAAAATCAAGACGGTCTTTATACAAATGGCGTTTATGTCTTTGTAAAGAAGCTTATGAGGCTGATTGAATCATTCAGAGCCACTCACGTTGTTGTATGTTGGGATGTCGGAAGGACTGAAACGTTCCGTCGACAGATTTATCCTGATTACAAAGCGTTACGGGACGAGACAGAACCTGAGTTAAAGCAACAATTCGAAACAACTGAAGAAGTTCTCAGGCTGATGAACATTCCTCAGATTCGATTACGGCCATATGAAGCGGATGACTTGATCGGCGCCTTATCTACCAAGTGGGTTGAACAAACCAATGACGATGAAAGGTGCTTTATTTATTCCTCGGACAAAGACATGTTCCAATTGCTAGACACTGGCGGTCATGTGCTGCAAGTGATTAGCAGAAATAAAGAAGATGTCGTTTATTCCTCGACGAATTTCGAAAAAGAATATGGTGTAACGCCTCGTCAGTGGATTGATGTCAAGTCTCTTTTAGGAGAGACAGGAAAATCAAGCGATAATATCCCAGGCTGTAAAGGAGTTGGTGAAAAGGCTGCCTTCCCTCTAGTTCAATCTTATGGGTCGCTGGAAGGTATTTATCGACAACTCGACAACCTCGACAAAAGCTTCAGTCGATACCGAAAGAAGCTAGAGGAAGGGAAAGAAAATGTCGAATTGAGCAAGCGTCTTGTCACAATTATTCGTGACATTCCTAATATCGCAAGCGACTTTGAACCGTATGAGCTGCATGTGAATGAACAAGGAAAAAGAAAAGCGTATGAGTGGTTGAATTTTACTCGTACATAGGAGGTGAATACCTTGACAATACTTATTCAAAGTTTGTTCCTATGCCTCCTCTTTCTTTTTACATTCGCAATCATCGGCGAAAAGGAAAGTCAACGACATAGGAACTTCACAGGAGTTTTGATTGTGGTGGTAATAATGTTAGGCGTTTCGGTTGCGTTTGGACAATAAACTAACTTAGGAGGTTATACCTATGGCAAAGAAAAAGAAAGTATCTATTTACGGTGATTACCAGCAAGTTCAAGAGGCTTTGCGTGAAATTGGCGAACTTGATATCAAGATTGAAGCTGAAGAAGCGAAAGTCACGAAACAAGTCAATGCGATCCGCGAGAAAGCTCAAGAGGTAGTTTCCCCTCTCTCTGAGAGAAAGAAGCTTATTGAGGAAAATGTCCAGCTCTTCATTGAAGAAAAGAAGAAAGAAGATTTTGCTGATAAAAAATCAATGGATTTAGTGTTTGGTGAGGTGGGGTTCCGTCAAACTGGTGGTGGTGTCCATGTGAAAAGCAATAAATCGACGGTCGACGCCCTTCTTGGCTTAGGCGCTCGCTTCAAACATCTAATTTCAACCGAGCATAAACCGAATAAAGAAGCTCTTGAAGGCATGGACGATGATTTCTTGAAACAAGTCGGAGCTTCTCGTAAAAAGAAGACCGACAAGTTCTGGTATGTGGTCAATCGCGAGAAGTTATCTCAAGCTGATTAGTCCTTGTTAAAGGAGTTGGGGAAATGCAAGAGGTCATAAAAACGCTGCAACGGTCTACGAAATTATATAAACAACCTTATAGAATCGGTGATGTCGTAGAGTGTGAGGGAGAAAATTATCTCATCATAGGTATTCAATCAATAGAAATAGATTCCTATAGACTTAGGGTATCTTATGTTGCACAGAGTTTAGAAAAAGACTTCCTCTGTCAAACCACCCTTTCTAAAGGTGATGGTTTAACGGAATTCAAAACCACTATTAAAACAGGAAAAGAAGTAGTGTTCGAGAAAGTGAGGTTAGGCAAGTTGTTTTGGTATAAAGACTTCCCTTTTCAATCGGTCGAATACACAGATATTGAAATCAAATTCACGGATATTGAGATTTCCTTCCTCGCTCGTCCGATTAGACCGATTTCTCGCAAGGAAGCGAAAGCGAAATTATTGAGTGAGAGAAAGAAAAAACTCAACCTTACACTAATTTAAAGGAGGTATACACATGGCAAAGCCACAAACAACAGCACGTTCAGGCGGAAGAGTGAAAGAGCTAGTAACGCCGATTGAAGGTGTTTATCTCGATGTAAACAAAGATGTCACTGGAGAAGAACTGGCGAACCTTCTTGCTGGTATTACGGCGTTTTCAAGTCACTTCGAAAAAGGTGACCGTTACGCCGTATCTATTCAATTAGAGAAAATTGGCGAACCAGTAGAAGCAACCAAGTAACAAGGAGGATAACGATGAAGCTGAATAATGGACAACTTCGGAAGATTTGGGCGACGGCGAAGGAGCTGAATTTAGAGGAGGATGACTTGCGTTCTGTTGTGAGTGAAGTTAGTGGGTCTCCTTCCATCTCCTCCCTCACCTTCGACCAAGCAAAAGCGGTCATTGACCGTTTAGGGGGAAAAAATAATCAACCATCTAAAGCGAATAAATCAAACAAAAGAAAATCAAGTCAAGTGAGTAATCAACAAATCTGGAAGATACAACAACTTGAGAAAGAGCTTGGCTGGGAAGATAATCCGAAACGAATGAAAGCATTCATGAAAAAGTATGCTGGTGTCGATCGGATTGAATGGCTTACACCTCAAAAGGCTTGGCGTTTGATTGAGTCTCTTAAAAAGCTGACAGAAAAAGAGAATGAAGCATAGTAGGAGGTCAACAATGGAAAAATGGATGCACAAACTGAAGGTCGAGGACCTTCCGGAAGTTTATCAAAATTTAGCTCAAGTTATCGGTGTGGATGGTGTCATTAAGATGACGCAAGAGTTCGGAGGTACTTACATGTATATCCCTAAAGTAGACGGCCTTTTAAGAGTTGCTCGCGATCAAAAAATTGCTGAAGCTCATAAAAATGGTGACAGCATCCGAAAGCTCGCTCGTGAATTCGGGATATCAGATAGCAGAGTTCGAACGATACTAAATGAATATGCTTTGGATCAGAACCAGCTCGCGTTGTTTGACTAACGCGAGCTTATTTATTGCAAGCGACTATTTTACCTCGGTGTTTCAAGGAAAAAATGAATATTATGCGTATGTAGGAAAATTTTTCTATGGGTTAAGCTTCTGTCAGATAGTAATGACAGGAGCTTTTTTATTTTGCTTGATTAGGGGGTGGAATCAGTTGGAATGGGAACAAGCATTTAACATCATCATCATGACGATGATCGGTATTCTCGGCTTTTACATAAAGTCGGATAAAAAAGAAGTTAAAGAAAAGCTTACTGAAAATGCGGATGAGATCGAGAAGCTAAATGAACGCTTCAGGGCGCTCGAACGTGACTTGCCGTTTACGTATGTAACGCGTGATGACTATATCCGACAGATGGCACGAATGGAAAATAAACTAGATAAAATTTATCAACGAATCGAGAAAGGTGGTGGAGGTAATGAATAAATCAATTTCGGCAGTTAAGAACAAGCAAACTCGTGGCTACATTCTGAAGATTGCTAAGATTAGTTACCCTGAAGCTGTCGGTGCGAATACGATTGACGTTTGCTTGTTGGAGTATGGCTTAGGGTTATCAGGGCAATCTCTGAAGGGTCATATCAAATACCTTGAAGATCGTGGTTATGTCGCAACGAGAGAAATCCAGTTAGAACAACTTGGAAGAAAAGTTCCTTTAGTGGAACTAACCAGCAAAGGAATTGACCTACTCGAAGGAACAATCGAGGATGCAGGAGTGACGGTCAATGAGTACGAGTAAACGAAAGTCGCACCGCAAGCACTTCAAGGTCGAATCCCTTAAAAGTCGTGAAACGGTCGATAAGATGCTCGCTGAAGGATATACCTACGAGGATATTGTTGCAGCTGTCGCTAAAAATGGCGAATCAATAACAGCCGCCTCCCTCTCTCGTTATCATGGCTCATTCGAACGAATCGCCGAACGAATCACAAAGACCCGGGAACAAATGAAAGTTCTGGTCGAGGCGGTTCGGGAGCAACCTAACACCGACCTTGCTCAAGTAGCCAACGAATTGATGATGACAGGACTTATCCAGAGGATATCCACAGCTGAGGATGAATTCGACGATTTACCACTTGATAAAGTCGGTCGTCTCGTTGCTTCGCTAGAACGTTCCGGGATTATGCGAGAGAAGTTGAAGTTCGAGTTTGACAAAGGTGTATCGGCTGCTCATGCCGAGTATAAATCACGAGTGCAAGACGAACTGAAAGCTCACCCTGAATTACTTCTGAGAATGCTCGAAATCATTGACAACGTACAAGAGGAATTAACGACAGATTAAACAGTGTTTAAATGACGTTTGAAAGGAGTGAAAATCGTGACACTTACAGAAAAAGAGGTTGCGGAACTTGGCGGAGTTGACGTGGACGATTTGATAACGATGAAAGCTGAATTTGATTTCGGACTTGCGTTCGCCCTCTTGAATGAAGGAGAGGCAATCCGACGCAAAGGAACGGAATATGGATTTAAGCTTCACAACATCGAGAGTTCTGGTGAACGAAAATTAATGGTTGTTAAACCTGACGGCGAGGTCATTTGTGATTTCGTATTCAGTGGCGAACATTTAGCTGCGAAGGATTGGCAAGTAATGAAATTATCGCACTGACCCTTAGTTGGTCAGTCTACCATGCGGATTCTGGTGTTTATCACGGTTCAATTCCGTGAATCCGCCCAAAAGTAAGATTGCTCTTTGACAACGTTCATGTGTGACCAGCACACTTCACTCGAATCCGATTCGAGGTGACGCATATTCAGCGGAAGAGCCAACTTCTGCTGCATCATGCCATATTGGACCTCTTTATGAGAGACAGGCCTGTATTAGCTCTATTCATTCAAAGCGCTTCATCGGTTATGACCGAGGCTTTAGAAGGTGTAACGGATGTTGTTACGTGCTGAATGGATTATCTGACGGTTAGGTCGCCGTCACAGGGTTGCCACGATCTGCATCAAAACGAATGCAAGGAGCGATAAGCAAGGGGAGAAACTGCCACCTGTCTCGTCGAACGCGATTGAATTTAATGTGTTTATATATATGAGAACCGCCCATTTATATTTTGGGGCGGTCTCTCTCATTTGCAGGAAAGGTCACGAACGGTTCAAATCCGTTACCTGCACCAAGGAACGAAACCATTAAGGGAGTGAGTGAGATGAAATGACTAAAAAGAAGTCATCGTTCATTTCGGAGTTAGTCAGCTCCAATGAAGAACAACTACCTCTTGAGTCGTGGGAGTTGCCTTTGTGGGAGGAATACGCGAAGGATTTCCCTGAACTTTACGAGTTGAAAGGAAAACGTCCATTCGCTGGACCGACTGGCTTGCGTCGGATGCTCGGTGAAAAATCAATGGAATATTACGCACGAGCGTATTATCAAGATTACATCCCTACAGCTCCACCAACCTTTCACGGCGAATGGTTTATGGATTTAAAACAAGTCGTTGAACGCGGTGGTGGCTCGTCGATGGTGCGAGCTGCGCCTCGTGGTCATGCTAAGACGACAATATGGGATTTTGTATTTCCGTTGTGGGTCACTGTTTACACAAAGAAGTTTTACATCCTCATTATGTCGGATGCCTATGATCAAGCTCAGGGATTTATCAGCAATATAAAAGATGAGATTGAGCATAACGAACGAATCGTTCAAGATTTCGGACGTTTAAAGGGCGACCGATGGCAAGAAGGAAGTATCACTTGTTCTAATGGTGTCAAAATCGAGGCTTTAGGTGCTGGAATGAAAGTGCGTGGCCGTAAAAATAAGAATCGTCGTCCTGATCTCATTATTTTGGACGACATCGAGAATGACGACAACGCTGCTACGCATGAACAACGAAATAAGTTGAAAAACTGGTATCGCAAAGCTGTTCGTCGTGCTGGTTCAAAGCATACTGATTTCGTGGTAATCGGAACAGTCATTCACGAGGAATCACTCCTGGGCGACTTGTTAAAAAGTCCCGGTTATGATTCGAAGCGATACCAAGCTGTTATAGCGTTCGCTGAACGAGAAGACCTTTGGGATGAGTGGAAGAAAATATTCATTGACCTTGATAACCCTAACGCTGAGGAAGATGCTAAAGCTTTCTTTTTAGAGCATAAAGAAGAAATGCTTAAAGGGACAGAAGTTCTTTGGGATTCGAACAACCCGAATTTCCCTGACGGTTATTACTCGCTCATGGTTATTAGGGCGACGGATGGAGAATCAGCATTTGCGAGTGAACTTCAGAACGATCCACAATCATCGGCAGAACGATTCTTTCGACCGCAAACATATACTTATGGTCAGCTCCCTCCACTTCGAGAAATGGATCTTGTAGTGACGGTTGATCCTTCTATGGGCGAAAGTAAAAACGCTGACTTTTCTGCTGTCATCGCCCTGCTGACCCATAAAGGGACAGGACAAATGTACTGTAATGATGCTGATATCAAACGTCGTAATCCTGATATTATCATTGAGGCATTGTTTTCAATGGTAGAAAAGTATTTGTCGATGGGAATGAAGCCGAAAGTGGTCGGTGTTGAGGATGTTCAATTCCAAGCCTTCTTTAAAAATGAGGTTCGAAAAAGAGCAAAAAAACGAGGATTGCATCTGAATGTGCAACCTGTCAGAAGTAAATTGAGCAAGGATTTGAGGATTGAGTCCATGGAGCCGAGTATCAATAATGGCTATGTTCTCATTCATGAAAGTTTAACCTTACTTATTCAACAGCTCGAAGGGTATCCGAGAGCGAAAAAAGATGGACCCGATGCTCTTGAGATGGCGATCACGCTGTCTCAAAAAGGAATCAAATCATCCAGAGCGGTCGGGAAACTAGTGAAAGGAGCTAAAGTGTATGGCTAAAAAAAGCTGGATGAAAAAAGCCGTTGGCGAAATATCTAAGCTTCGACAAAAGGCTCATGCTCGTTTGTTTGGTGGCAAAGCCCACGCATCTTACACACTTGATTCGAAGCGTGTTGATTATCCACTAGCTCGTGAGCTATACCACAACACGGCCGAGGATTATAAACTCGGTGCTGGTTTCGTCAAGCCGATTGTCAACACTGTCGCCGCCTTCACTGGTTTGCCCGAATTCGTTCACGAGGAACAAGATGCCAAGGCGACGCTTGATTCATTCCGAGAAAAGAATGTCAGCAAAATGATGAAAACGCAATTGAACGCATTGCGTGAAGGTGATTGTTTCGTTATGTTGACCCGTCAACAAAAAGGCAGCGTCCTTTTCCCTGAAGATGAAAGTCGAATCAAGTATACGATCCTCCCTCCTGAACAGATTGAAAAAATTGTGTTCGACCCTCTAACTCGTGAACCGTTAGAGTATGTTTTGGCTTCCTATCATTCATGGGAAGAAAACGGTTCGAAACGTCAAGCGACTGTTCGACAAAGGATATCGGCAGAAAAGGAAATCATCGAAATTGATGGTGACACTCCTCCAGATATCGAACCGGGCGAACATTCTAATAAGTGGGGATTCATTCCGATCGTTCATTTCAAAAATGAATCGGATGAATTAGAAGGATTTGGACGTTCTGAAGCTGAACCTATTGAACCTTTTTTGAAAGCTTATCACGATGTCATGTTACATGCGATTCAAGGGTCAAAAATGCACAGCACACCGAAACTCAAACTAAAGCTCACGGATGTTGACGCATTCCTTTCGAACAATTTCGGCATTGAGGATGCTGAAAAAGAGTTGAGTGAAGGTAAAACCATCGACCTTGAGGGTCATGAGTTGATTATGCTGCAAGATGATGAAGATGCTGGATATGTCGAAGTGAGAAGTGCTATCGGAGACGCTGCTGTTTTGTTGAAGTTGCTCTTTTATATGATAGTTGACACTTCGGAAGTGCCTGAGTTTGCGTTCGGTGTACATACACCGTCAAGCCAAGCGAGCGTCAAAGAGCAGATGCCTATCCTTATACGTCGCATTGAACGTAAACGAGAACAGTTCGAGGAATCGTGGCAATTGATGGCTAGAATGGTGCTTGCGATGACGGCGCTCTCTCAAGGTATCGCTTATAAAAGTTATGCGGCATCCCTCAAATGGGAATCAATAGACCCTAGAGATTCAAAAGAGATCGCTGACGAGATATTCGTCATTACTCAAGCTCTTAAAATGGCACTTGAAGGCGAATTTATGAGCTTGGATGCTGCGGTTAAGTTCTTATCAAAGTACATCGACACAATGCTCCCTTACGAGACAGAGGGCGATGAACCTGACGAGAAGCAGAAAATCATGACGACCCGATTATCGAAAATGAGATTAGAAGATGATCAATTCTTGCAATCTCAAAAAGAAGCAATTGACAAATTGCTAAAAGGTGAATAGGCATGAATGACGAGATTAAGAGATTGAAAGAGGCGGCTGGTGCTTACGGTAGATGGGCGTTGGAAGCGAGAAAGTCTTATATAGACCTTCGATTAAGGCAAGACCCTGAGATTGTTCAAATGTATGTTGCGTTGGTCAAGCGTATAAATGTGGAGCTTGGTGGTATGAACCTCCCTTCCTCCCCTTCTCGTCGGGAACAAATGCTTTACGAGTTAGGTCAGAGTATACGGAGAGAGGTTGCTCGTTTTGGTGCTGAGTATGAAGCACTCCTTCTCAATTATATGAGTGAAGGTGTAGTGATCGGCACGAGTTACACAAAAGCTGTAACTGAAAGTTTGTTTGCGAAAGCTGGTGTTAACCTCGACACGAATCGCATGTTTGCGACTGTCAACCGACAGGCTTTGGAAGCTTCATTCGCTCGGACAACAAAAGGCCTACAGTTATCAGACCGCATCTGGCAACAGACAGACAAAGCGAACAGGCACATCAACACGATTATCCGTGAAGGTATTGGTCTTGGTTACAACGTTAACAAAGTGGCTGCTGCCCTTGAGCAATATGTGTTGTCAGATGCCAAAACGCTTGTGAGTGATTATCCAGAACTGGTCAATCGACTCGGGAACCGCGTTCCGGGCAAGTTATCGTATGAAGCTTTAAGGTTAGCTCGAACAGAAATGACCGCTGCATACGGTGAGGGAACGATTGCTGCTGGACAAGTCGCACCAAGTTACAAGGGTGTTCAATGGCTACTTTCGCTCTCTCATCCTTCACCTGATATTTGCGATGTGATGGCTGAACATGATGAAGGATTAGGAAAAGGAGTTTACGGCAAGGGAAATGAACCTCTCTTCCCTGCTCACCCTAACTGCATATGCTCGCTTGTTCAGGTTCACGAGGAACCAGACGACTTCGTTGATCGTTTGGCTGATTGGGTAAATAACCCCGAATCAGATGCTGGATTAGAAACGTGGTACAAAGATGTTTATAGCGATTTAGTAGCTTAATAGATGCCAAGAATTAAAAGGCTCTTATTCGCTTCATTTTGCCTTGTGTGTGAGTTTGGTGACGAATTAGTCACGAAATATATTAAAAGCGTTTTTAAACGCTATCTAAACGTTTTTAAACGCTATTAAATAGTTTGGGTGATAGTAGAATTGCAAGAACTTCGAAAAACCACTCATTTTATTGAAAGGAGGTTGGGAGATTGCTAAGTCTTTGGATGAAGAACCCTGTCGGTGAAGAAGAGCCGTTAAAAAGCGATTCGGTTCGACTGAATGCAACTGTTAGTGAGTTGAAGCCCGAGGATATCCCTCTCGCTCCCGATGTGGACTTAGACGCTATAAAGGATGGCGATGATTCGCCGATGGAAATTGTCGTTGAGGTCCCTGTCGGAAAAAGTAAGCGAGGTTGGAATTATCAAGAAGGCTCGTTAAAAGCGATTGTAAACCACGTTCAAAAGCATACGCTTAACGGCTTTCTGGGACATCAAACAGAAGAAGAAGTCAGCAATAGGTTCGTTGAACCAGTCACTCATTGGGTCGGCGCGGTTTACGATGAACAAAATAAAGTAGCTTATTTTCGTGGTGTGGTGGACAAGGACGCTGACAAATTGAAGCGTTGGATCAAGACGAAACGGATTAAGCAAGTCAGTATCTTTGGTTATCCGAAAATCTCAAAGAAGGTATCTGGTGAGGTTGATGTCATTGATTATCGTCCTCTCTCGATTGATTGGACTCCACTTGATCGCTCAGGGATGCCGACCAGAATTGTCGCTATCGGTGAGATGGATGAAATAAATCAAATTATAGGAGGAAATGAAACTATGACTTGGAAAGAACTTGTCGAAAAATTAAGAGCAATGCTACAGAGCGAAGAAGTAACGCTCTCGCAAATTGTGGCTGCTCTTGGTGTGGATGTAAAGCAATTAGCTGGCGAAATGGAATCGGATTGGGTAAATGGGTTGAATGGCGACTCTACTCGATTGAAGAGCTTGGAACAAATCCTTCAAGGTGTGTCGGGTGAAATGGAAGTTGATGAACTGGCGAAACAAGCTGTTGAAGCGTTGCAAGCTAAACGTCAAGCGGATCGCAACGCTGTCATTTCAGAAGTAATCAAAGAAAAAGTAACTGGCGAGATGGCTCAAGGGTTAGTCCTGAAGATGATCAACCCCAGTGAAGATGCAACGAAAGAGCAAATCGCTGGCGAAGTTGAGGAGTTGCTCAAAGACGAGACGGTCAAGAGTGCTTTAAGTGCTCATTTTGTTTCATCTACTCCGATTGTCGGAGAGATGAATAATCCGAACAACCCGAACGCGAGCAAATATACCAAAACTCGTAATAGCTCCATTTAATTAAAAAGAAACCAGAAAGGTAGTGAGAAACATGCAAGAAATGCGTTCTGTTCCAGTTAAGACGTATCACGGTGCGAGGGCGAAAATCTCGGACGGTAAAAGTATTGTCGTTACGGTTCCGCCGAACACAAAAATTGAAAATGCTCAATTTTATGTGCTTGAAGGTTACTTCGGTGCTGCGTTTGGTAGTGTTGAGACAAAGGCTGGTGAGCAAGCTGAGTTAA
Source organism: Alkalihalobacillus alcalophilus ATCC 27647 = CGMCC 1.3604 (assembly GCF_000292245.2). Lineage (GTDB taxonomy): Bacteria > Bacillota > Bacilli > Bacillales > Bacillaceae_D > Alkalihalobacillus > Alkalihalobacillus alcalophilus. The sequence goes on from NZ_ALPT02000044.1 coordinate 16,050, forward strand.
CCCTCAACATCGAACAAGCTGAATATGAGACTGACCAGTTAAAATCGGGCAATGAGTTCGAAAAAGGTGCTATCGTCTATTTTGACGAAGAAGCAAAGGTCTTCACTGTTGAAGAAGAAGGTAATAGAAAAGTTGGCCGCGTGTCTGAGGCAAAAGATGCTAATGGGGTTATCCTGTTCATCTTAGGTCCACAAATTTAATTAAACATTTATTTAAGAGGAGGTTTTGACATTGGCTAGAATTTGGAGTCGTGACGCATTGTTGGAAGATCGCCGTAAAGGTACTCATCAAAGCAATGTGTCTTACAAATTAAATGGTGTGCAAAATGAAGTTGAAAAGAAAATCGTCAACGGCGAGATGGAAACGGTCGAGCTTGCGGTTCCGATTGGTGAAATGATGTCAAGTGACACAGCACGAAAAGAACTTATGAGGAAAGTGGTTCTTGATGTTGAAATGGGACGTGAGCAAGTGCCTATTCTTTATCGTGCGATTTATGACATGATCAAGGATTCTAACTTTCCGCGTGACTTTAAAGCGAAATGGGCACAACGAGGCGCGGTTGTTTTTAATGAACACTTTGAAGGTGCTGAAGTTAAATTCGGAACCCTTTCAGCTGAAGAAGGTCCTGTCGTTTCGATTAAAGGCTATACAGCTGGTTTCGAATATACGAAGGAAATGCAAGAGTTCAACGAAACTTTCAACTTTGAGTTGTTGAACAAGGCATTCGGTGAGGCCCATCATGCGATCCTTAATCACTTGCATCTCTCTCCTATCTTTAAGTTTGGTTACAAAGCTGTTAACAAAACGGCTGCTAAGTATGTTGATCCAGCTGGTAAAAAGATAGAAGGTCAAAGTGGCAGCCATTATCTTTTGAGTTTAAGAGAAAGCATTCGTCAAGGGTTAAATGACGCAAGGGGCAAAAAGCGTCCGCCTACTATTCTACTTGCGAACCCTGTCCATCAAGAAGACATCCGCGATGCGATTGGTAGTTTTGCCGTTGGTGGTGGAACGTATCGTCCGCTTGAAGGTATTCGCGACCTTGTATTTTATGAAGGATGGGAAGGTCAAGTCGGAAAGAAAGTGACGTTGTACGAAGGGGTTCCAGAAGACAAAATCTACTTGATCCGACCGAAGAAAGGTTTTAAAGAGATTATCAAACAAGACCTTGAAATCAATTCAAGCATGGGTGATATTACTCGTTTGGTAGAAAGTCAAGTTGTCGGAGACTTTTGGCGTGCGGTGTTCGCTGCTGTTGAAGAAAATGTTCAAGAAGTTACTCTTCCGGCACAATCTTAATAGTTTGAAGGCGAGTGGTAATCTATGAAAGCGACTGTTGAATTGCAAGAAAGATTACGCTTAATGCTGAATGACAGAATTCCGAAAGGTGGCTCTGAAGAGGATGCTACCTTTTCTAATGCGGAAATTGTCAACCTTTTAGAAGAAGCGACAACCATTTATAAAGGTGCTGCTGTCGGTTGGACCTTAAAGGCGGCGTTATTGCAAGGCGACATCGAGAGTTATGGTGTCGGCCAAGAAAAATACGACCTGACCTCTCTGAAAGACCAGTACGAGCACGCTCTTGCTATGGCGAAGCAATATAGTGTCTTAGCTTTAGAGCAAGAGGAAACTGCCACTGGTAGCCGAAGGAGTGGTCGAATGTTAAAGGTGAAGCGTCCGAGGGTGCTTTAAAATGTTGGCCCGAATGAGAAAACGTCATATCCGTTGGTCGATTAGTCAAGACCCGACGACGATAACTATTAAACAAACAGGGCGAGTTCGCTCAGGTGGAGGGTTTAGAGAGATTGACGAACTACTCCCTCCTATTGTCGTAAGGATATTCCGATCTAATAACAATCAAATCAAGCAAGTGTCTGAGTTGGCAGGAACTAAACAACTTGACGGAGTTTGGTCTATGCTGCTCGATGATGCTTCTAATTTCCAAACGGGTCCGAATATCAAAAATATGTTTGAAGTTGAGGGTGTTGGCAAATTCGAAGTTAAAGCCCTTTATCCTAATGTAGTTAACGGCGAATATGTCGGCGCTCTTTGTGAATTAGAAAGGGTGATGTGATGGTGAGCAAGAAAATCACTACCCTGTTACTTGTCGTTGTGATAACAATGACACTTTGGTTTTTGGGGAGTATCTTCGCTGGCGATCCATACGAGATATTGGTAAGGTTCGTTGTTGTTTACATCATCATTAAGGAGTTACGCCCTTTTGAGGAGGAATTGTCATGACTTTTAAATCAGGAGCACCTGAGTTTCTGGCACGTAAAAAGGCAGCGACGTTCGCTCTCCTTCAAAATCATGCAGGGGCTATCGAGCGTCATGCTAAATCGCACGCATCATGGAATGACCGAACTGGTCATACCAGACAAGCGATTCATTCTGGTGTCGATAATGATGGAGATGAACTGGTTTTATACCTGTCACACGGTCAAGAAACAGGGAATTACATGGAGGAAGGTACAGGTTTACATGGTCCGCGTAAACAATCGTACACTATTAAACCTAAAAACATGAAAGCTCTCCATTGGATCGGCGGGAATCATCCTGTTAAAGCGGTGACTCACCCCGGTATTAAGGCTAGGCCGATAATCGACCCTACGCTTGATGCTAATATGCCTAAGGTGAGAGATTCATTGAAAAAGTTTTGGGGTGCTATTGGATGAGAGAAGCAATCAGGTTACATCTTATTGAAAATATTCCTGAAATCAACGAGCAATGTTTCGAACCTCATGCAGCTGGTGAAGGTGTTGATCCTCCCTATCTTGTGGTGAGGCAAGGGACAGACGTTGAAGATTCGCCTTGGGCTGGTTTTCGCCAAATCATTGAAGTTTGGCCGTATCTTAAAAAGACTAGCTTCGGTGATCTTGATAAGTTGAATAAAAAGGTCATCGAAGTTTTGGATCAACAACTCCTGACGACTGAAACTGGCGAGGTATTCTCGTGTCTTTATCAAGGTAGTGTCGGGGGCGATGATGTTGTCGACGAATGGGACGCTATTACGCGTGGGCTACGGTTCGCGGTCGTCGCTATACATCATGTCAATAAAACGGAAATGCAAGGTGATCCGTGGGTTGAAGCGACAGCGAAATGGTCTGAGGGAATATTGGGTGACAAGTGGACGGTTTACAGAGATATCCTCCCTCTCGGTTATCAACGCCCTGCCCTTCTGTTGAGGTTAGGTGGTTTAGAGACTGAGCAACGGAATAGGTCTTTGTTCGAAGTTCGCAAACAAGTCATTGGCCACTTTTTCGGGAGTGATGCACAAGAGCAGATTTTGGGAGCTGCTTTAATCACGGAGGCTTTGGCTGAAGCGATTAAAATTCCTTTGTCAATTGAAGATAGACGGTTCCTCACGGTGCAAAATCCACGCTTAAATGCTGGTGCTAATGCAATCACAAACGGACAATTGAACGTGACTTTTAAGCGAACGACAAGTCGTATCAGCCAAGAAGTCACACCGATTAGAGAAATATTCAATAGATTTAACATTCATTAAAAACGAGGTGATTGAAGTGAGTGAGAATAAGCAAACAAAAAAGAAGGAAACGGTCGAGCCTACCTATAAGCTCGAACAGTTTGCTCAGAACGCTCGTAAACTTTTTTCTGTTCCTCCAGAAGTTGTGATCGGTGCTTTATCTGGTGTGAACAAAGCAGAGTTTACAAAAGTAGAAGTTGAACAAAAGGTTCAACAATTTATGAAAAGGAAGGTGAAATAAGATGGCTAGTGGAACATGGAGTGAATTTGATATTCCTGAACGCGCTGGTTTTTATATGCGTTTAAAGGCAAGAGCTTTAGCTGCCATCCGTCCCGGTAATCGTGGGACTTTAGCGATTCCAGTTCGAGCGAATTGGGGTCCGATAAAAGAAGTTGTGAAGATTACTAGCGAAGCGGACATTTTAAGATATTTCGGTTCTGATAGAGGAGATTTCACGGCTTACAAGGCGCTTCGTTTAGCGTTAGTAGGGCAACCGAGAGACATTCTCGCTTATCGTCTTGATGATGGCTCTGCGAAGCAAGCGAACGCGTCAGTTAAAAATAACGAAGGTGCTGAGGTCGGGACGCTGCGAACTAAATATCCAACGGAAAAGCCGTTCAATTATTCTGTGCAGGATGACATTGTAGACTCTGATTTGCAGACCCTTTCTCTTTATGAAGGGACAAGACGGATTTATACAGTCAACTTCGCGAAAGGTGACATCGAAGATTTTGCGAATGTTATCAATGGTGATCAAACGAACGAGTGGGTTATTTTCAATAAAAAGAATGGCGCTGAAGGTGACATCGAAAATGTTGCTAATGCTCCCCTTTCGTCTGGTGACGCGGGTGTCTCTGGTATCACCAATGCAGATTATATCGACGCGATGCAAGTGTTTGAAACACGTAAAATTCATGCTTTTGCGCTGGATGGAGTTGCCGATTCAAGCTTGCAAACATCGGTAAAGGCTTGGGTTGAACGACTACGTTCTCATGGAAAGAAAGTCATTGCTTATGTCGGTGGGTCATTGGATGACACACCGAGTGAAGCTGACGAACGCTCGAAGCTTTTTAATAGCGAGGGCATGGTTAATGCTACAGAGAACGCCGTCTTTGAAGGTGAATGGATTTCGAGTGCCTTTGTAGCGTGTTGGGCTGCTGGATTTTGTACAGGTCAACAACTGAGTGAAAGTCCTACTCATGCGGACACTCCTTTCACTGAAATCAAGCCTATTCGAAAACATGATGAAGTATTAAATGGATTGCGTTCAGGCTCGTTCATGTTAACGTATGACGACGATGAGAACGTCATTGTTGAAAAAGGGATCAATACCCTTACATCGTTGACTGATGAACAGAATAACGCATGGCGCTTCATCAAGACTGTGCGTATTATGGACGCGATCGACTTGGATTTATCTGCTGAGTCTCACCAGAAACATACTGGTAAGGTTCCGGGCAATTCAGATGGGCACGCGGCCATTATTTCGGCTTATAAAAATTATTTCGCTCTTATTAGTCCGACGCTCGTTGCATCCGACTATGTGGTGGCGATTGACGAAGAGTTACAACGAAATGCTGAAGGTGATCAATTGTTCTGGTATTGGGATGCTCGTGTAATCAACAATGTCGAGCGTATCTACGGAACTGGTCATGTTCGATACTAAAGGGGGTAAATGACGATGCCAATGGATACTGATCGTCTGATAAATGGTTCGTTTGGTGAACTATGGGAAGATGGACAATGGCTTGATAATGTCGATAGTGTTACGGCTGAGGTTGCCATTGAAAAAATAAACGTTAAGGTGGCAGGAACACGTTGGGAGGGTCATAAAGTGATTGGTCTGTCGGGAACTGGTACAGTTTCCGGCTACAAAGTCACTTCTAAAATGATCCAGCAACAAATTTGGGCTGCTGGTGATCGTGGGGTTCCGACCACTACTGAATTAATCGCGAAACTTGATGACCCTGAATCTTACGGTCATGAGCGAGTTCGTTTGCTTAACGTTAAATATGACAAAGTAACGCTTGCAAACTACACCGTCGGAGAGGTAGTGAAAGAAGAAACTCCTTTCACCTTCACTAGATTCGAGTTATTAGACCCGATTGAAGCTTAATTAAAAACCGTTTAAATACAATTTGAGGAGTGTTTGAAAATGACGACGAAGCTAAACGAAACGCAAATTTTAGATAAATTATTTAATGCAAGTGAATCTGTACCAGAAAGGACAGTCTCGATTAAACGTATCGGGCTGTCTTTTACTATTAAAGGGCTTAAAGCTGGGACTATCGAAAAGCTGCAAAAACGCTATACGCATAAACAACGTGTACGAGGTGAAGAAACTGAGGAGCTTGACCGCCCTGCGTTCAACCGCGCTCTGATTGTTGATGCCACGAAAGCGATCGGCGGAGATGAAAAGGTAAAATGGGATAACGGTGCGTTGAAAGATAAATTTAAAGCTTCTAGCGGTCAGGAAGTCCTGAAGCGTGTCCTTTTAGCTGGTGAGATTAGTCAATTAGCTGATCAGGTCATGGATTTATCAGGTTTCTACGACTATGCCGAGGAGGACAATGAGGCAAAAAACTCATCCGAGGACAAGGAATAGGCTTCCTTGTCTGGGAGGCTTCTAAAGCTCTCAATAAACGACCGAGTGAAATCTGGAACCTCCCTCCCGAGGAAAAAATATTTATTTTCGAGGGCGTTAAGTACGACCTTGAACGAAAAGTTAAGGAGGGAGGTATAAAATTTGGCTAACGAATTGTATAGGTCCGAGATAGTCATTGACGTAAATGACGAAGAGGCTATCAAAAGGATTAAGCAAATTGAGGAGCGAGTCAATTCGACTTTGGATAAGTTACAAAAGCAAGGGAAAGACCTATCCAAGATGGAAGTGAAGCCCACTATTTCAGCGGACGACAAAATGAAAGATGTTCTGGACAAAGCTGAAAAGCAAGGCAAGGAACTGTCCAAAATGGACATCAAGCCTACTCTTTCGGCGGACGACAAGATGAATGATATTTTGGACAAGGCTGAAAAGCAAGGTAAGGAACTGTCCAAAATGGACATCAAGCCTACCCTTTCGGCGGACGACAAGATGAATGATATTTTGGACAAGACTGAAAAGCAAGGCAAGGAACTGTCCAAAATGGACATCAAGCCTACCCTTTCGGCGGACGACAAGATGAAAGACATTTTGAACAAGACGGAAAAACAAGGTGAAAACCTATCTAAGATGGACATCAAGCCTACTCTTTCCGTCAAAGACGATCTATCTGCAAGGGTTCAAAATAGCGAAAGAAAGCTGAGGAGATTAAACTCTCAACGTGCTAACCCGATTATTTCTGCTTACGATCGAGCGACAGGTGTGTTGAGAAGAATCACTCAATATATGGGTCGCCATATTTTGGGTGCTAGAATGCTGACGATTGTTGCTAGTGATCGTGCAACTCCTGTCATGCAGAGGGTTGCTTCTTACGCAAGGCGAATACTTGCACGCGGCTATAATGTCACGGTTCGTGCGATTGATATAGCAACAAAGACTGTCGGGCGAATTGCTTCCTTTGCGAAATCTGCTATACCGCGATACAGGGATTTTACAATCCGTGCTATTGACGGAGCTTCAAGGATGATCGGCACGATCAAACGTGCTTTGTTCTCCATCCCTACTCTCATTACGGTTGCTTTGACGGTCGTTGGTGTCGGGAAACTTTCTGATGCCACGGTCGGGGCTGCGATGAATTTTGAGCAATACGAAGTTTCAATGCGTCACTGGTTGGACGGTAACGTCGAAAAAGCGAAAGAGTTAGTTGGTTGGATGGGTCAGTTCGCTGATACCACTCCTTTCTCCACTCCTGACCTCTTCCCTGCGTTAGCTTCAGGTGTTGGGATTACAGGTGGAGACGTAACGGAAGCTCAACGGATGCTTAAGATCGCTGCTGATATGGCTGCGTTGACACCGGGCCGAACTGTGTCCGATGCGATGGACGCACTCGGAAACTCTCAGATGGGAAATTTCGAAATGATGAAAGGTTTCGGAATGCGTATCTTGAAAGAGGATTATGACGCAATGGGCGGATGGTCTGGGTTTCTGGATAAAGTCGAGAGTAATTTCCTTGATGGTGCGAAAAAACTTTCTGAAACGTCAGCTGGTATTTTAGCGACGTTAAAGGGCTATAGAAGTTCTATCATGCGTTCTATGGGTGAAGGATTTTTAGACCCTATGAAACCTAGATTGGATGCAATCAATCAATGGTTGGCGAACAACCAAGAAACTTGGGGACGATGGAAAAACACCGTTAAAACAATGGGTGAAGAAGCTTCTGAATGGCTTTTTGGTAGCTTGGAAAAAGGCTTTTCGTACATTCGGGATAACTATCTTGAAAATGACACTTTCAAAAATTTAGACTTTGGTGGAAAAGTAAGTTTTATCATGGATGACCTGAAAGTTTGGTGGGAAAAATCAGGTCGACCAGTTGCTGAGGAAATCGGTATTTTCCTTGGTAAAACGATTTATAAAGGCATCACCCTTGGTATGAAGGAAGGAATCAAAGGTATTGGAGCCTCTTGGTTGAACTTCTTTCAAGAACCTAGCCTAGAGAGTTTTGGTGGAGCTTCCGTTGCGACGATGATCGGAGCTTCAATAGCGTCTTTGGTCCTTACTCCTTTATTGAAAGGTTTGAGCCTTTTAGGTAAAGGTGCTAAAGGTATATGGGATGTCGGTAAAAAGGCTGCTGGTCTTTTTAAAGGTGGAAAAGGCCCTAAGACCCCGACCCCTAAACAACCGAAGTTACCGAAGAGTCCACCTGTTTATACTCAACCTTGGTTTAATCGCGGTGAACCCCTTAAACAGAATAAGCCTAATGCAAGGGACGCTTCGAGGTTATCGGGTGTCCTTTCTAATTTAGGAAAGACAGCTCAGAGGATTCCAGTCATCGGCGGTGCGTTGGGAGGTCTTACCGCCTTAGCGTCAGGGTTAAAGGGTTGGAAAACCCCTAAGCAACCTCCTGCCTATACTCAACCGTGGTTCAACCGCGGTGAGACGATCAAGGCAAATGTTCCGAATGCTAAGGACCCGTCAAGACTATCTAAATTATTCTCAGGAATTGGTCAAGCTGGAAAGAGAGTTCCGATTCTCGGCACGGCGTTGAGTAGTTTGGCGATTGCGACGGCTCCTAAAGGTGAAAAAGCTGGTGCTGTCGGTGCTGTCGGTGGTGGTCTTGCGGGTGCTGCTGCGGGTGCTGCTGTTGGCTCGGTTATTCCGGGTGTGGGTACTGCGATCGGCGGAATTGTTGGAGGAATAGCTGGTTCGCTTGGTGGTGAAGCGATTGGCGACTGGTTCAGTGACAACTGGGATTCTATAAAAGCGGGAGCTGCATCGGCAGGAACGTGGGTTGCTGACGAATTTGGCAAAGCGGTGGATTGGACAAAAGATGCTTGGTCCTCTACATCAGATTGGTTCGCTAAAAGTGTTTGGGAACCTGTCTCTGAAGGTGGAAAGAATGTCGGTAAATGGGTTGGAGAAAACTTCGAGAGTGCCAAAGAAGCTATCAGTAGCACGCTGTTTAGTGGCGATTGGTGGTCAAGTCAATGGGATTCAGTGAAGGGGTGGACTTCGAGTAAACTATCCGACACGGCTGCATGGTGGGAAGGTATTAAGCAAACTGCATCCGACACCCTATTTAGTGCTGACTGGTGGTTGGAAAACGCTGGTTTCGTTTATGGTTATTTGGAAGGAACTATATTTAACGGACAATGGTGGGGCCGTCAATGGGATTCGGTTAAAAAAATGGCTGAAGGAACTATTTTTGACGGTGCTTGGTGGTCTCAAAAATGGGATGCTACTGTCGATTGGGCTTCTCAAAAGTGGGATTCTGCTGTAGCGATATGGGAAACTGTTGCTACTACCTTTGCGGAAACCGTCTTTAATGGAGCTTGGTGGCAAGGGCATTGGGATTCTGTTCTTGGTTGGGCTTCTCAAAAGTGGGATTCTGCTGTAGCGATATGGGAAACTGTTGCTACTACCTTTGCAGAAACGGTCTTTAGTGCCGAATGGTGGCAAGGGCATTGGGATTCTGTTCTTGGTTGGGCTTCCGAAAAGTGGGATTCAGCTGTAGCGATATGGGAAGCTGTTGCTACTGTCTTTGCAGAAACAGTCTTTAGTGCTGAATGGTGGCAAGGTCATTGGGATTCCGTCCTCGGCTGGGCTTCCGAAAAGTGGGATTCTGCTGTAGTGATATGGGAAGCTGTTGCTACTGCCTTTGCAGAAACGGTCTTTAGTGCCGAATGGTGGCAAGGTCATTGGGATTCCGTCCTCGGCTGGGCTTCCGAAAAGTGGGATTCTGCTGTAGTGATATGGGAAGCTGTTGCTACTGCCTTTGCAGAAACAGTCTTTAGTGCCGAATGGTGGCAAGGTCATTGGGATTCCGTCCTCGACTGGGCCTCTCAAAAGTGGGATTCAGCTGTTGAAATATGGGAAAATGTCAAAACCTCTATCGGTAGCACTTTATTTAACAGTGAATGGTGGTTAGGTAAGTGGGATGATGTTGTAGGTTGGGGAAAATCCAAGTTAGAAGGATTAAGTACCTGGGCATCTGGTTTATGGGAAAAAGTTAGTTCCCCATTCCAGAGCGGTCGCGAGCGAGGAAATCAAGCTGCTACTGCTTATGCTAACGGTGGTTATATCAACCGCCCGCATTTAGGTTTAGTTGGTGAGGCTGGTCCAGAAATGATTATCCCTCTTTCTTCTGGAAGACGAGCGAGAGCACTATCGTTATGGGAGGAAACAGGAAAGCATTTAGGTGTATCAGCTTACGCTAACGGAGGACTTGTAGGCGGAATGAGAGAAAAGCCTGTGAATCTATATAGATCATACGAAGCTTATCAAGCTCCAACAGGAACCGACGGAGATACTGTGCATTATAACAATGTATCTCGAAATAATGAACTAACTGTCAATGTTGGTGGTGTTAACGTCACTGTTCAAGTGGGAGAAAAAGTAGATTACGAAAAAATAGCTGAAGAGTGTGGTTGGCGAATTGCTAACGCTGTTAAAAAGGCGCTTGAGAATCGCTAATTTGGAGGTGAGAATAGTGGATTTTTTTTGATAGCACCCGACGGGAAAAGACTTCAATTACCAGTTAACCCATCTCTTGTGCAAATTAATAGAATGAAAAAATTCGAAACAATAAGCATTATGAATTTAGGAGAAGTTGATTTCACGGATGGTGGCAAGTACATCAATGAAATTCACTTCTCTTCTTTTTTCCCATCTTTTTACGATGGAAGTTATTGCAAATACGCAAATATCCCTAAACCTCAAGATGCTATGCAACAAGTAACGAAGTGGATGGACAGCAAGGAGCCTATTCGTTTAATTATTACAGAAACGCCTATAAACATGCTGGTGAATCTAGCGTTTCATAATTCCGAATACAAGGGTGGCGAACCGGGCGATATATACTTTGACCTTTCGTGTCGGACTTATAGGACTGTCAAGGTTAAGAGTAAACAAGTCACAGTTAAAAAGGTGACTACTCGACCTGATACAAAGCCCAAACCAAAGAATTACACGGTTAAGTCGGGTGATTCACTTTGGAAGATCGCTGCCATGAAACAACATTATGGTGCTGGTTCTCGTTGGCCTGAGATTTATAACAGAAATAAAAGTGTGGTCGGTAAAAATCCGAACTTGATTTATCCGGGTCAAAAGCTGGTGATACCGTGATTGAACCGGGCTTAAATAATTACGATGTTATTCTTGCTAATCGCCACCACTTAAAGGAGCTAGTGAAAGGGATTTGGATGTCCGACTCCCTTTCGCAAATTGCTTATCAAGCGGATGTATCGCTCGTTGTGACAGATGAATTAGCGAAAATAGGAATTGACAACGGCCAAGAAATTAGAGTGAGCGGAACACCTTTCGGAAAAACGAACATGGTGCATCTCCTCCATCCCGGTGTCGTATGGGATTTAGATAGCGTCACAACAGGAACAAAAGATTTGAGGGTTACGATATACGACCGCACGATATTTTTGCAAGAAAGCGAAGATGAATATTACTTCCCTTCAGGTAGGACAGCTTCTCAGCGCTTGCGGAAGTATGCGAGTGATTGGGGCATCCCTTTAAGTCGTGTGCCGGACACGAGGGTTTCTCTCGCGAAAACAGTGTATAGGCCACAAAGTTTGTGGTCTATGATTGAATCAGATTTAAAAGAGACCGTGAAAAAAGGCGGAGCGATGTACAGAGCTAGGATGACCCCTAGCGGATTGGAGCTATTTGAAATCGGTAGTAATTCGCGGGTGTGGATATTGGAATCTGGTCAAAATATCATTGAGGTCGGGCAGAATCGAACGTTGCAAGGGGCTGTCACGAGAGTGAAAGTTGTCGGAAAGGCAGAAGATGGACAACGCTCCCCTCTTATCACAACGGTTTCTGGTGATGTTGCGAAGTATGGGACATTACAAAAAGTGCTGCAAGACGATAAAATCACAACCGTTACTCAAGGTAGGACGGCCGCAAGAGATATGCTGCGTGGTGTTGAGGAAACATTCCGCGTTGTCGCTCTTGATATAAACGAAATTAGAGCTGGTGACACTGTAGAGCTTAATAAAAAGAACTTGATCGTAACTAGCGTGTCAAGAACGCTAGGAAGTCCGGGAGAAATGAGTCTTAGTTTAGCTTCGAAAAACTATGTAAAAAGGAGGTTTTATCTTGAGTGATCCATTTTCAGAATTGGCGGATACAATTGATCGTCATGTTGGTAAAAGGTCTAAGTCTGCGACGTTAGGGATACCGAGCGTCTTGGGTACGATTACTTCGAGTGGTGTTAAATTAGATGACTTCAAGCATCCGATCACCGACCCTTTATATTCTCAAGGCCTTCGCTCTACTCTCAGGAACGGCGATCGTGTCCTTTGTGTGTTGGTTAACGGTGGTAATGATACGGTGATTGTTTGTGCGGTGGCGAGGTCATGAGTGATAACTTATTCCCTGTCGAGTTTGATTCTCCTATGTTGGAGACTGAAGAGAATCTGAATGACACCGAACCTAAACGTACTTACGCTTTTGATTTTGAAAAAGGCGAATTTATTAAAACTGCAAGTGGTAGAGTAAAGATGATTTCGGATGTGGACGCTTATGTCCAGTGGTGTTATAAAGCTCTATCCTCGAAGCGTTATAAGCATTTAGCTTATTCGACTGATTACGGACAAGAATTTGATGATCTAATCAAATCAGGTTTACCTCAATTAGTTATAGAATCCGAAATCCAAAGAATTGTTTCGGAGACTTTGATGGTGAATGCTGAGACGGTATCGGTAGATAACTTCTCATTCAATTGGGAAGGCGAAAAAGTATTTTATGAGTGTGAAATAATCACAACATTCGGTGATGTGGCGACTATTAGAGATGTTATCGAGGAGGTGATTTGATGGAGCCTAAAGAGCTTATAGTCCCTCCCTTTTTACGAGAGACAGAAGATGACATTCACGAGCGTATGAGGCAAGGAGCGCCTCCAGACATCAATGTGGATGAAGGTGATATCTTCTACGACACAACAAGACCTACGGCTATCGAAGTGGCTGAAATGACTGAGTTCAAGCTAGTGGAATTGTTACGACTGGCCTTTCCTCAAACTAGTTACGGCACGCATCTTGAGTGGTTGGCTGAAATGCAAGGGCAAGAAAAAAGAGCTGCTACTAAATCGTCGGGTCGCCTTCGTTTCGAAGGTGATGAAGGCACGATGATTCGTCGAGGGTCTCTGGTATCAACTGAATCGGACGAAGACTTCCGAGCTATCGAGTACGAAGTAAGGGAAACGAGGACGATCGGTAGTGATGGATTTATATATGTGAGAGCTGAAGCTATTCAGTCTGGGAGTTCAGGAAACGTCCCTCCCTCCGCTATTCATATTTTAGTAGAGCCTATCGATGGGGTTACATCCGTAACCAATGATGAACCTTTCACTGGAGGTACGGATGAAGAAGACGACGATTCTTTGCGAAGGCGGATTATTTCCGACCGTCAACAACCACCGCTATCAGGAGCTAAAACAGATTACAAACGTTGGGCTGAAGAAGTTCCGGGAGTTGGTAACGCTATAGTCATTCCTGGTTGGAACGGACCGAATACCGTAAAAATCATTGTGCTGGATGCGAATGGTATGCCTGCTAACGAGGCGCTTGTTGAAGCTGTCCAAGAGCATATAGACCCTATAAAGGGTGATGGCGATGGATTGGCTCCTATCGGTTCTTTTGTTACCGTTGTTTCTCCTTCTTCAAAGACTATTAATATAGCGTTTAAAGTTGTTTTAAATGATGGTTATAGCATTGAAGATGTGGAGTCCCCTCTACGTGAACAACTGAGTGATTTCTTCATGAACTTAGTTGTGGGTAGTAGGATATTTTTGAACGAAGTTGGTTCGCACATAATAAGAATTGAAGGTATTGCTGATTACGAAGATCTGATGATCAACGGTGAAGCGAAAAACGTTCAGCTGCAAGACGATGAGGCAGCGATACTCGGGGGAGTGGTTATCTCATGAAACTAACGAGTGAAAGCGGAAAACAAATGCTTTCTTACGTCTCCCCTATTTATCATCATAGCCGTGTGATGGGTTCGATATTCGAAGCTAACGGCAAAGAAATAGATTTAATGAAACATAATTTTGAGGAAATTAAACTTCAGCTTTTCCCTCAAACAGCTACATGGGGCCTTCGTTATTGGGAGGATTCAGTCGGGATTGAAGTAAATGAATATGTTTCGATTGAACAACGGAGGCGAGCTGTCATATCAAAATTGGCAACTCGCTTTCCTATTACAAAAAATCGCTTTAAGAGAATTGTTTCTAGCCTTTCGAATGCGAAAGTTGATATTGAATTCATTGAAGACGGCCATTTTATCACATGGTTCAGCAATGAGAATGAAAAAATAATAGATTTAATGAGGGTTCCAGAGAGAGCTGAAGAGATTAAACCAGCTCACTTGATTTGTGATTTAGGAGTGATGCACTCGACAACTCTTGAGGTTGCTTCGAGTGATAAAGTACCTATTTACTCCCTGCCGTTGGTGAATCGGGTCATTACAGGTCAGCATCCAGATAAAGCCCATCTTGGAAAAATTGAAGATGCTTCGCTGAATGTTGTTAGCTCTGGCGATGGAAGGAAAAGAGATTACAAACTTGTTGGTCATTCTGTTTCTGGTTCGGACAAGGTTAAGAGTAATCTCACTCGATACAAAAATGCTGTAGTTGGGGTTGCTTCAAGAGGCAGGTCCACTACTTATAACCACTTCCTTACAGGTCAGGTTATCACTGGTGAGCATTGGAAGATTGGTCGAGCGTTTGATAGAACGGTAGAAATGAAGGTTGGTAGTTATGTGACTTCGAGAGACTACCCGATGACAAACGAGCTTCTGGTCGGTTTATCCCCTCATGTTGCCACATTAGGGAGTGTCGCTTCGAGCTTTACTGAAGTAGCGTCGAAAAGTTATGGAGTGCGAAGAGACTATAAAATTTGTGGAGTTGCTTACTCTTCCGAGGAGGTGAGCGCATGATTACAAGTGCTGGTATAAGAACGTTGGGTGAATTTTTAGTCAATAACGTATCTCACGGTCAATATAGAATTGGTTCGCAATGGCACAATGTCGAGGTCTTTCAAACAAAACAAACAAGTAACGATCAAGTCATTATCTACTTGAATTTAGATGATACAGTGAGTGGCACGATATCAGGTAAACGATTGATCCAACAGGATGGAACAGTTTTCGATGAACAGCCTGAAAATATTAGTAAACCACGGACGAAAGGGCTATTGTTAGCGTTTCGATACAGATTACGGGAGGTGGAAGACGAAATATGAGAACATTTTTTAGAGATCATATAGTGGATGAAGTGACTGAAGAGGTTCTTCAGGAAGGAACGCCGTTAAGTGCCAATGTCCTAAATAACGGCGAGGAACGCACTGAGGAAGCTCTTCAAATCGGTATGTCGAGCGTCCAAGAAATCCTTCAGTTAAAGCGTCATAAAGAGAATGCTGAAGTGGAAATCAAACAAGTGACTCTCAACAATTCTCAAGCCTACCCCTTCAATAATTCAAGGGTCACAGTAGCTTTAGGTAAAGAAAAAGTTAATCTCTCATATGAGGTACACTGTGAAGTTTTGAGTTCTTCAGGAGGAGAAGTCGGAGAATTAAAAGTTACAGATAAACAGGTCAATGGATTCAAAGTAGAGTTTACTGGCAGCGCGAGCCAAGTTGTCATTCGCTATTTTGTCAGAGGAGGAATGAAATAATGAATGTTATCGAAAAAAACGAAGGTCAGAAAATAGATTTTGAGGTTATTAGCGGTAGTTTGGTGAGTTTCAGAGGTGAGTTGTTTCTTGATCTCTCTCGTTACGAACGCGATTATGATGTCACTATCGACATTTCGGAGAATCATTTCGGCATGTTGATGATGGGAGTTTCCAATAGATATGTCGCTCAAATTGAAATCCCTGCGTGTGAATATGAGGAAGTTGAAATTCCTGAAGAGGAAATCGACGATGATGAAGAAGGTTCTGACAGAACAAAGCTAGTACCTAAGCCTTTTGATTTAGAGAATGTCACATTAGTTTTATGGGGGATTGAATAATATGAATAACTTTGATGCTTTGAAACTGGCGGTCGAATCAATGAGTGGCGGTAAAAACACGGTCGTTTTAGATAATATCGGGATGCCTTCGATAGTTTATAGGGTTCAGAGATTTAACCTTAGTGACATCGAGGCTGGAGCGCCTAACAGACCTCACGATATGTTCATAGTCAACGGTGAAGTTGTTGACGCAATCGGGATTTCGAAATTCCAAAATATCGTTGTAAATGATCGTGCTTATAGTCTCCCTTTAAAGGACCCTCGTGTCTCTATAAATTTCGAGCAAGCTAAGGCTGCTTGTGCTGCTAAAGGTGGAACTTGGCACTTGATGACTACTGCTGAGTGGGCTGGTTTGGCGTTGTGGAGTAAGAAAAATGGAACGATGCCTCACGGAAATAATGATTATGGTGGAGATATCACTCACAAGCACGAACGAGGGATTGAAACTCATAAAGATGGAGATAGGACCGGTCGGGTGGCTACTGGATCAGGTCCAGCTACTTGGTCTCATGACCATACTAATGAAGGTATATTTGACCTTAATGGTAACGTGTGGGAATGGACAAACGGTCTGAAAATTGTTGATGGAATTGCTCATATAATGCAAAACAATAATTATAATGACCCTGAAAGTCAATGGATCAACACTGGCGTAGACATAACTGCTGGAATGACTTCTGGGCAAAGAATTACAGCTACTAGAAAAGGTTCTATCCCTAATGCAAATGATATGTTATGGGATGGGTTGGCGATTCCAGAAACTCTTAGTAGCTCTGGTTCAGAAGAATTTGGACAAGACTATTATGCGTTTAATCGCGAAGGTGAGCGCCTTCCGCTTCGCGGGGGCAGATGGATCGATGACGTGCGTGCTGGTGTGTTTGCCTTGCACCTCGCCCACGCCCGCTCCAACTCGACTTCGAGCGTTGGTTTCCGTTCTGCTGTGGTTTTGTAATCTGTTATCTGAAAATCTGTTAAGGGCTGCGGTAGCGGCCCTTTGCTTTTAAAACATGAGGTGCTATATGAAACGAGAAGATTTAATGATTTTGCAAAAGACATACGACATGATTGAATATGCTTATCTTTGTTTGAAGCAATACCCGAAAAGCGAGAGACATACACTTGCAGCGGAGACCAAAAAGAGCATGTATGAGTTGTTAAAATTAATTATTAGAGCAAACAAAAGATATTACAAGAAGACGACTCTTCAAGATATTGATGTCGAATTAGAAAATTTAAGGTATTTAGTTAGGTTGGGTAATTCTTTGGGTTTTATGCCATTCAAAAAGTATGAACACCTTTCAAGAAAGATTAATGAAGTGGGTCGGATGCTAGGCGGTTGGTTTAAGTCCATCTCAGAATAATTTACATAGGGATTAGGCCATTTTTGTGAGCGCCTTCCGATTCGCGGGGGCAGATGGAACAATGACGTGCGTGCTGGTGTGTTTGCCTTGAACCTCAACAACGCCCGCTCGAACTCGAATTCGAACATTGGTTTCCGTTCTGCTGCTTATCACTGTCAGAAGTTCAAGGTTCAACGAACCTTGTTCCAGCACGGATGATAAGGGGTCTAATTCCATGCCGATGAAGGCAAAAAACTTTATTGCTGGTAAGTTAGTTAGTAGTTAAAACGAAGGGTAGCACGACCAGTCATCAAGATTATGGAGGACATAATGAAAAGGCTTGGAAATTTATATGAACAGATAATAGATTATGAAAATTTATGGGAAGCTTATCTCAATGCCCGTAAGGGCAAAAGGTTTCGAGGAGAAGTCCTTGAGTTTTCGAATAATCTCGAAGAAAATCTGATACAAATACAAAATGAATTAATCTATAAGACATACGAGATAGGTCGGTACAGAGAATTTCATGTTTACGAGCCGAAAAAACGATTGATAATGTCTCTTCCTTTTAAGGATAGAGTAGTCCAATGGGCGATATATAAAGTGTTAGAACCGTATTTTGATAGACAGTTCATATCAGATTCCTTTGCTTGTAGAAAAGGAAAAGGTTCTCAACAAGCTGCTTCTCGGGTCCAGTATTGGATTAGAAAAGTAGAAAGAACAGGAGCAAGACCATATCATTTGAAGTGTGATGTATCGAAGTATTTTTATCGCATCGATCATCAAGTTTTACTCTCTATGCTGCAAAGAAAAATCAAGGATGATGACTTGATGTGGCTTTTAGAAAAGATTATCTGTTCTGAAGATGTGAATTTTGGCGTTCCGTTAATGGATCATCAATTTGAAGAGGATCGCATAGAGGGAATGGGAATGCCTATAGGTAACTTAACCAGTCAACTTTTCGCGAATCTTTACCTTAACGAGTTGGATCAATTTGTTAAGCATAAGTTGAAGATTAAGTATTATGCGAGATACATGGATGACATGGTGATTATTGATAACGACAAGCAGAATTTGAATGCAATTTTAGAAGATATGGACCTCTTTCTGAGGTTTGATTTGAAATTACTTTTGAATAACAAAACAGCGATTAGACCTACTAGCGATGGTGTTGATTTTGTGGGTTTTAGAATATGGTCGACTCATAAAAAGTTAAAAAAGAAAACGGTAAAGAAAATGAAAAAGCGATTAAAGTATTTACAAAAAGCTTATGCAAGAGGCGAGGTTGAACTTGAGCATATAAAGCCAACGATAGCCTCATATCTCGGACTGATGAAACATGCCGATTGCCATAAGTTGAAAACTAAATTATTGAATGATTTCGTGCTAACTAGAGGCGCTCACTAATGAGTGGCTCTTTTATTTATGCCTGAAAGGAGGTGATGGAAATGGATAAAGGAACGTTGATTCGGACGATTGTGTTGATTCTAGCTTTAGCGAATCAGATATTTGCAATGTTTGGTATCGAGAAATTACCACTTGATGAGGCAGGAGTAACGAATATTGTTGAGCTTGGATATTTGTTATTCTCTGCTGTTTTAACAATTGTTGCTGCTATGATTGCGTGGTTCAAGAACAACTATGTAACTAAAACAGGAAAAAAACAAAAAGAAACATTGAAGAAAGCTGGTCTTACTAAGGCGAAGTAACTATTTCAAAGGAGAGTGAAAGTAATGGTGAAACAAACGACAGAATGCGTATTTTGTGGCAAAGAATTGGAATGGAAACAGGAGTTATTCGCTGAAGGTGGACACGGCGAGCCTGTGTGTGAAGATTGTAAGGGGGATGAATGATTATGAAGAAAATCAAAATATTCATTGATCCGGGTCATGGTGGTAGTGACCCGGGAGCCGTTGGTAATGGGTTGAGAGAGAAAGATTTAACACTTTCAATTGCGAAGGCCTTAAAGAAATACCTTGAACAATACGAAAATGTAGAAGTTAGATTAAGTCGCGAGGATGATCGAGCCTTAACGTTGAAACAACGAACTGATATGGCTAACGCTTGGGGTGCTGATTACTTCATTAGTGTACATGTGAACGCTGGCGGTGGAACTGGTTTTGAATCCTTCATCTGGAATGGTGGAGTTAGCTCTGCGACGATATCTAACCAAAACGTTATGCACAGTGAAATCATGAAGGAACTGAAAGTCAGGGATCGATTGAAGAAAAGAGCTAATTTCCACGTGGTTCGCGAAACGCGTATGCCTGCCATTCTTCCTGAATTCATGTTTATTGACAATGCCTCAGATGCTAAGTTATTAAAAGACCCTGCCTTTTTAAATAAGTGTGCTAAAGGGATGGAAAATGGTCTTGTGGCGATATTTGGATTAAAGAAGAAAGCGACACCTAAGCCGAGCACGCCGCAACTAAGCAACTCGACGCATACCATTGTGAGTGGCGACACCTTCTACGCTTTGGCGAATCGTTACAACACGACGGTTGCTGAGTTGCAACGATTAAACCCTAGTGTAAACCCTAGTGCGTTGAGAATCGGCTCAACGATCGTTGTTTCTCCGAACGTTCAGCACCATACGGTGGTTAGAGGTGATACGGTATCAGCTCTAGGGTTACGATACGGATCAACTATCAACCAGATAAGAAACTGGAACAACCTAGATGCGAAATATACCATCTATGTAGGTCAGAAACTACGAGTTAAATAATTAAATAAGGCTACACTCCACTATGCGTGGGGTGTAGCCTTATTTTTGTTTGAAGGACGTTTAAATGGTCTTTAAAGGACACATAATATTCATTCAAATATACAATATCGAGAGAATGATTTTTCTCATTTTGCAAGTCATTTTTTCTCATTTTGCGAGCCGAGCTACA
>NZ_ALPT02000045.1 GCF_000292245.2 Alkalihalobacillus alcalophilus ATCC 27647 = CGMCC 1.3604
GAAGATTTCCTGTTCTTTGCTTGGATAGAGACGAAATTTGTACGCTTTGTTGATGAGCATTGTTTTCACCCCCCCAATAGGAATGTATGTTCTTATTATACCCTAACAAGAATCTCTTTGGCTACCGCCAACCGCCATTCATCTCCCCCTTATCGTTGGGCTTCTCCCTTCACACGATTGAAGAGGGAGTCTTCTGTCGGGAAATGATAAAAAAAGTTGGATGACCGTCATTCTAGTCATCCAACTCATTTTTAGGTAGTTTTCCCAAACCTCTTTTTATCATTAATTATTGCTTATTCAAAATCGCTGTCTTCAGTTTCTTCCATTTCTAATGTCGGCTCTTCATTTAATGTTGGATCGTCGATTTCTCCGTCTCCACCACACGCCGCTAACACACTGACTGATAATGCACCTGCTGCTAACATATACAATAATTTTTTACTCATTAGAATTCCTCCTCCATAATTTTAAAAAATTTAATGTGAAGTTTTTCTTGTTCTACTCTAATATTACCCAAAGAAACGGGTAATGATAACGCTTTTTCCTCCATTTACAAGCTTTCACAATAGACCCCAAATTTTCTCATTAAATTCTTACACATTTTGTTGTTTTATTCGAAAATTTCAGTTTTTTTACATACCTTTACTATTCAAAAAAAGCCCTCTTTGAGAAGGCTCTTATTAGTTATTACTCAACTTTCGCATCGAGAAAACCCGTTCAACTAGTTGGCAGAGCGAATAGAAGCTCTTAAACAAATGCCCTTGACACGTTTAAAAAGCGAGAACGTACTATCACACCAAACGGATAAACTGTGCATTAAGAAAATATTATAGACCCTCCGGCTGTCGCTCCCAAAACCATACTCCGCGTCCTGCGGGAACCTTGCGAGCCTCCTCGGCAAGCCTTGCGGGGTCTCGCTCCACGGTTTATTCCCGCGGGAGTCTCCGTATGGTTTTGTCCGCTAAGTGTGGTGGAGAGGTTTGATGATATGGCCATTCTCAATCAGCTATTTCTAACGCAGAAGGGCTCATGAGGTTCCTGCAGGACGCGGAGTGTCTGTTTGGGAGCGACCGCCGGAGGGCCTATTATTTATTTCTTGATGCACAGATAACGTGAGATTGGTTTGTTCGTTTATGAACATGACGTATTAAAGCAAAGGGTTGACTGTTTACATTTTTTTTCAATAGGAAAGAAGAGTTAATCACATTGTTCGCGACAGCCGAAGCTCTTCATTATTAGTGAACAGTTTCCTTCAACTGCCTAATAAGAAAGAGATGTGTTCAGACTCTCAACGATTGAACCGTTCATGTAAAGTCAATTGGAGTATGGTATCGCCCTAAAGTCAATCTCTATCAACAGTTAAGGGTCAATCATACTCTGCGAAAGTTGAGTTATTATTTTAGTAATTCATTCGGTTCCTTCTAACCCTTCAAAAATGATTGTCGGTTGAAAACCAATCACCATACTTTGGCCTAAATCTCTAGTTTTTCTTTGTTTATTTGCAGGAGCATCGGCAAATGAAAACAGGGATTCCTCTTCAAAACAAAATGACCATAAATGATGTTCAGGCTCCCTTGGTGTGTGCACTGGCCATGCTTTATCATCCTGGGTATTTAAATATTGTAAAACATCCCAAAAATATCGTCGATAATACTGTAACGGCTGCTCCTTTTCTTCGGGTTCAACAAAAACAAATAAACCTCTTCTTACTAATGGGCGTTGCTTCGTTAATTCCAAAAATTCTTTTAATGTTTTGGGAAGATGGCTCCAGTCAGCATGAGGTAAAAAAGAGTATCGTAATTCGCCTAATGGTTCTGCTTTCCTTCCAAAGAAACACGAGACATCTTTTTTTAATACAGCCTGCTGAAACTGCGTATAACTTACATTAAACCAACTTGGTAATGGAACTTTAGTAATTGAATTTTGATCTAATAAGTAGCTCTTTTTCACCATCTACACTCCTCTCGCCAAATTATATGAATAACCTGTTTATTCTAGAAGTTCCACTTACGTGCTGATCATGTAAAAAGGAGATGTTTTAAAAGCTTTATTAAAACAAGGGATATGATAGTATAAGTATTTTTTTGATTATCGTAAACTTGCCTTCCATATTAAAAGACACAAAAAGCTGTTGCATTAGGTCATAAAGGGACCTTATCCAACAGCCTCATGATGGATTATAATAAAAATTTAGTCATCTATAAGCAAACGTTTGTCCTACTTTTAAAATTTGCTTACGTTAACAACACTTCTTCTGGTATCGGGATAAAAGCTGGCAATATCACTTCCACTCTTGTCCCAACATCAATTTCACTGTGGACATTTAATATACCATTATGATGTTCTAATATTTTGTAACACACCATTAACCCTAACCCTGTTCCTTTTTCCTTTGTGGAATAAAAAGGCTCACCTAATCTATCTATTCTTTCTTTGGAGATTCCACAGCCATTATCCTCTATTTGAATACACACCTGTTCATCCGGGTGATTTTTCAATTTTAATTTGATTTTTCCATTTAATTCAACTGCTTCTATTGAATTACGAATTAAATTCATAATCGCTTGTTTTAACTGCTTCTCACTCCCATATATCGGTGGGACTTCTTCGTATTCAAATTCAAAAAAGACATTTTTTATAATCGATTGAGTTTCCGTTAACTTCATAATTTTTTCCAATAATTTCTGAACATTAATACGCTTAAAAGGAGTCTCATAATTAGGTTTAGCCAAAGTTAAATATTCAAATATAATGGATTCGACTCTTTCTAATTCTTCCATAATAAGTCTTAGAAATTGTTCATTATACATTTGCTCTTTTTGAAAAAGTTGCAAAAATCCTTTAACCGATGTTAATGGATTACGGATTTCATGAGCAACACCAGCAGCCATTTGAGCAACGGCTGACAGTTTATCTGACTTCCTTAATATATTATCAACTCTTTTCCTTTCCGAAACGTCTTTAAAAATCGTACGATAGGCGGGTTTTCCATGATACAAAATAATCGTTGTAGAAGCCTCAACTTCTCGATATTCTCCATTAATACAACGTAAACGAAATATCGTATTCGTCATCTTCTTTTTATCAGTTAAAAGTAAACGAATATTTTCTTTTGCCCTTCGATACTCTTGACCGATAAAGAGTTTACTAAGCGAATGTCCAACAATTTCATTTTTATCATTTGCTTTAAATAGCTTAATGCCTGCAGGGTTCATATAAATAAACTTATGGCCGTCATGAACGGTAATCGTTTCTGGAATATGTTCAACTAAACTCCGATAATGCAATTCACTATCCCGTAAAAATTGCTCGGCTTTTTTCCTTTTTGAAATATTCAGAAAAAATAGGGTGATTTTTTCTTCTGTCCGGTATGCTCGAACATCAAACCAACAATCTAATTTCGTAATATAATGTTCGGTCTCAAACCGTTCTTCCCCAGCTAAAAATTCGTTGATTTTATTTGTAATTTCTATTTCTTGCTCTTTTAATATATTCCAAAAATTAAGATAAGGAATTTCACTTGACTGTTTCCCTAACATCTTACACGCCTCTTTGTTCATATAAAGAACCTTACCATCAACATGAATCGTCATTACTGCATCTTTTAGGTTTTCTAAAACGATTTTAGGTAATGTTGGATTCCATTCTTTCTCCTCAGTACTCTCTTGCCCCTTATAAAAATGCAGAGAATCGCTCTCATTAATTGGTTCAAATTGCAGTAAATATAGTTCTTGTTCATCTTTTTCCTTTGTTAATGGACTAATAATAGCCTTAACTTCTTTTTTCTTCCCTGATGAATGCCTAAGCTCTATATTAGTTTTCATAGTATGGTGATTATAAAACAATAACTTTAGATGGGCATCTTTTTCAAACAAAGAATAAAAAGATACCATTAATAATTCCTCACGTTTATACCCTAAATTTTCACAAAAGGCGTCATTAACGTGAATAATATCCCCTTGATCATTTATCACAGACTGCCAAGTAACAGTAGCATTAAAACACCTTTGAAATAATGGCACTACATTCATATTCATTCTCCTTATGAAATCTCTCTTCACTTTATGAGTTCAGTAATATTATTCTCTTTTCACTATACAATTCCTCCTAATATCTGAAATAGTTACAGTTTTTTTAGCGACATATTTCAACATATACAACGGAATCATGACGACTTTCTGTGAGGAGCCATTGTTTCTCTTATAAAGGAACATTTTTTCACCTATAAGTTTTGCTCGATTGATTCTGAGACGACAGATTTCCCCTTTTCCTTTTTGTCAAAAAACCACTTGTTCTTTAATCATAAATTCCCTTCACCTCTTTTTATCTTTCCTTCGATTTATAAATTGAAAGGAGGTGAACAAGATGGAAAATCAAAACTCACGTTTAACGATAACCTTTATCGTCGGAAGCGATCCATACGGAGATCCTGTTTTTACAACTAAGTCCTTCCAAAATGTAAAAGGCGAAGCAGCAGATGTTGATTTAGTACAATTTGTCCAATCATTTGTCTCTCTGCAATCACTTGAGCTTGATTCAGCAACACGAACTAACCAGTATGGACTTATTTAAACTAGCTGCGCCTGTTAGAAGCTCGAGAAAAATCGGTGCGTCTTTTGAAGACAAAAAGCGTCTTCATAAGCCTCCCCTAATTTTTTCTCGCTTCTGAACGAACAGGCTTCGCTTTATAATTAAGGAGGAGAATAATGAGTAAAAAACTTGAGCTATTATTTGAAAATGAAGCAGAAAGACAAGTAACCGTTTCTGTTGATAATCCTACTGAACCTGTTAATCCAGAGGCGATTTACGAGGCAATGCTTGAAATGATTTCTACTAATGTCCTAACTTCAACTGGTGGCGATATCACAGCCATTCGTGGTGCCCGTTTAGTAGACAGACAAGTAGAAACAATCGAGCTTCCAATCTAATGGTTTCCTTTGAGACATGGCTTCCTTTTATAGCAGAATATAGCTTTCCTGTCATTGTCACCTTTTATTTGCTCCATCGCCTCGAGCAAAAATTAGACCATGTCATTTTAGCTGTAGAACAACTTCCCCATAAAATGGAGTCATAAGAAAGTAAACACTCATAACTAGATTACTAGTTATGAGTGTTTTTTTACATAATTTTCATTTGTTAAAACCATACTATGATAAATCTAGAAAAGGAGGTTGTGTGTAATGTCTTGGTTTTCTTTTAAAAAGAAATTAACGATACCCCAAATAGAAAAAAGTGAATTTAGTACCTTCAGTCAAGCGATTGAAAAACACAAACAATCAAGTGATTTCACTCATCACCATTTTTACACACAATCTCAAAAACTGTGGTTATCTTATTACCAACCATTAATCAATCATATTAAGTTGGAACGCCAAGTTATTGAACCTCTCCGGAATGGTTCTTTCATTAATCTAGAGGGTATGATTCCACTTCTTCATGTAGAAAATGTGAAGATTGTTCATAGCCCGATGGAAATGACAGAACTCCTTATGATCGGTGCTGTCGTGATCCAATCCATTGAAGAATCACAAGAAACCTGTTTAATTGCGATGCTGCCACAAGAAGAGGTCCGAGATATTACCATCCCAGAAGTCGAGTTTAGTGTTATCGGTCCAAAAGAAGCGTTTGTCGAAGCGATAGATGTCAATATAAACTTAGTTCGTAAAAGACTTCCGACACCTAATCTCATAACAAAAGAATATACAATTGGGACTCTTTCCAAAACCAAAGTCATTATTATGTATCTAGATTCAATTGCAAATAATGAAAATATTAATACGATGATCGAACGAATTTCGACGATTGAAATTGAAACAATTAGTGATAGTTCTTATATTAATCAATTAATTGAGGATTTTTCAAATAGCCCGTTCCCTCAATTTATTGATACAGAAAGACCAGATCGTGTTGCCGCAGAATTAGCTGAAGGGAAAATAGCCGTTTTTGTAAATGGTTCACCCCAAGTAATTACAGCCCCAACGACCTTTATAGAATTTTTCTCTTCTTTTGAAGACTATTTTTTATCATGGCATATTGCTTCTGCCTTTCGCTTAATACGAATTTTTGCGGTATGGTTTTCTATTTTTGCTACGCCTCTTTATGTAGCAACTTTAACTTACCATGTTGAAATCATTCCACAGGATCTACTAGCAACTTTAATTTTATCAAGAAATCAGATTCCGTTTCCTCCTATATTAGAGGCACTTTTTTTAGAAATAACGATTGAATTATTAAGAGAAGCAGGTGCAAGACTGCCAACAAAAGTAGGGCAAACGATTGGCATCGTAGGTGGAATCGTCATCGGAACAGCCGCTGTTGAAGCAGGATTGACAAGTAATGTATTGCTGATCTTTGTTGCCCTAGCCGCTCTTGCTTCATTTACAACTCCGGTTTACCGAATTGGTAACACCATTCGTTTAGTTCGATTCCCTTTTATATTTGCCGCTCAACTATGGGGGTTAATTGGACTGGTGATTTTATTTATGTTTTTGTTGGTTCATTTATTGTCGATCAAATCGTTAAATCGCCCTTATTTAGCACCCTTATACCCACTAAATCTCCGTGATTTTAAGGACGCTTTTATACGAATGCCTTTTAATTTTCAATCTTCTCGACCTGATCAATTGAGTACAAAAAGACCTGAAAAATTCAATAAACGAAAAGCAAAACAAAAAAAGGATATTGATGAAGGCATGTAACTAGACTGTAAGAAGAAACGAGGCACGATCATGCAAGAGAAAAAAGGGAATATTGAGGCGTTATTAGTAGAACCATTTCTAGTTTTTTATCTTGTTCATTCGATGCAAGCAGGAGTTGGTGTGCTCGGCTTTACAAGGTATATAGCAGATGCAGCTGGGTACCAAGGATGGATCGCTGTCATTATTAGCGGTTTGTGTATTCACCTATTTATTTGGATGATCTATAAAATACTTGGCCCTAAACAACATGATATTATTACCGTTCATAAACAAACATTCGGACGTATTTTTGGAGGGCTCCTCTCGCTTTTTATTGTTGCTTATTTTACCCTTGCTGCCATTGTCGTCTTAAGAACTTATATTGAAATTGTTCAAATTTGGATTTTTCCTGATATCCCGATATGGGCGATTTGTTTTATTTTAACTTTATTAGCCTATTATATGGTCACTCAAGGATTTAGAGTCGTTGTAGGTATTAGCTTTTTCAGTTTAATCATTCCTTTTTTCTTTTACTCGCAGCACTTGCCCCATTAGAATTTGCCAATTTTCATCGCCTTTTGCCTTTATTTGATACGACAATTAAAGAGCAAATCGAAGCGACAAAAACCATGACTTTAAGTTATTTAGGTCCTGAGATCCTTTTATTAGCTTTTCCATTTATCAAAAATGGGGTTAAATCACAAAAATGGGCTTATTTCGGAAATCTATATACATTATTGATTTATTTAATGATTACAATCGTTCACTATTCTTTTTACAGTCTAGGACATATTGGAACGATTATCTGGCCATTGATTTCGTCTTGGAAGATTGTCCAACTACCTTTTATCGAGAGGTTTGAATATTTAGGAATAGCTGCTTGGCTCATTATTATTACGCCTAATATTGCCTTATGTATTTGGGCTGCGAGTCGCGGATTAAAAGAGGTTTTTAATTGGCCTCACCGCCAAATGTTAAGACTAATTGCCCTTGCCGTCTTATTTATTGCCCTTATTTTTCAATCAAGACAAGATATCGATCAATTAAATACATTTATGTCAAATTTAGGGCTCTATTTTTTGTATTTGTATATTCCGATTTTGTTTTTAATAACTACAATCAAAAGGAAGCTGTTCAAATGAAGACATTATTTAAAACGTTCATTCTTATTCCTTTCTGTTGCTTAATGGTTGGCTGTATAGCTACTAATATTATCGATGAAGTTCAACTTATGCATGTAGTAGGTTTTGATTATATTTCGGACAAACAAATTGAAGCGACCATTAGTGTCCCGATTTACCAGCAAGAGTACATGATTATCAGTGAGACGATCTCCGCTCAAGCTAAGATGAGTCGAGATGCTAGGTTAAAATTAAATACACAATCATCCAAAAAATTGCATACCGGGAAATTAAAAACGATTTTACTGAATAAAGAACTAGCTAATAAAGAAGGGATAATGACCATGATTGACAGTTACACTAGAGATGCAACGATTGGGTTACGTAATCGCATTTGCATTGTCGAAGGAACCGCTAAGGAGTTGCTCAGTCAAGACTATGAACATGAAGAAGAAGTATCTATCTATATAGAAGAATTACTCCAGCAGAATATAGAAGGGCAAAACATTCCTGACACTAATCTTTTGATCTTTTTAAATCAACATTATGAAGAAGGACAAGACCCCTATTTGCCTATTTTAAGACAATATGATAACAGTATCCAAATTAGTGGTGTCGCGTTGTTAAAAGACGATAAATATATTGACTCCATCGATATTGCTGAAGCTTTTTTTCTAAAACTACTAACCCAGAGATTTAGTAAAGGAACTCATGAACTAGAAATAAAAAACGAAGATGAATATGCGATGATCCGAACCATTCATTCGGTTCCAAACTTTCGGATTGAAAAAAATTCGAATGAACCGAATATTGAAATAGACATCAAAATGAAACTCCAAGTAATTGAGTACTCTGAAAATGAAATATCTGATGAAAAATTAGAGGAGATTATGGAAGTACTAAATAATGATGTGATCGAGGAAACCAAAGCTCTTATTAAGAAATTTCAAAAATTAGAAATTGATCCGATTGGTTTTGGTAGCTTAGTTCGTTCTAAAAATAGTGATTTTGATTTAAAGAAATGGCAAGCCTATTATAAAAATATGGAGGTTAGCATCAATCCAAAGCTCATTATTGTTGATAAAGGAACCAAACAATAAGAAAGCCATAATTAAAGCGTAAATCGCAATCTAAATGCTATAATATAGTTACTCTACTTATTTGGTGAGGTGAAATAATGAACAACATGAATAATGAAAAAGCCGTTTTTGCAGGCGGCTGCTTTTGGTGTATGGTTAAACCTTTTGATCGATATGATGGTGTACACTCGGTTGTTTCTGGTTATACAGGAGGATTTACAGTAAATCCAACATACAATGAAGTTTGTTCTGAAAAAACAGGACACTATGAAGCGGTTGAAATTACTTTTAACCCAGATGTTATTTCCTATCAAGAACTATTAAACATCTTTTGGAAACAGATTGACCCAACAGATGGTGGTGGTCAATTTTACGATCGAGGCCACTCTTATCAAACAGCGATTTTTTATCAAAATGATCGACAAAAAAAATTAGCAGAAAAATCAAAGGAAGAGCTCACACGGAGCGGCCAGTTTAACAAACCCATCGTGACTGAGATTTTACCCGCAAAACCTTTTTATCCAGCCGAAGAATACCATCAAAATTATTATCAGAAAAACCCTGCTCATTACGAGCGTTATCAAAAAGGCTCAGGTCGGGCTGATTTTATTAAACAAAATTGGGAGGTTTAAATCAGTGAACTCAAATAAAGAAGATCTTAAAAAGAATTTAACTCCAATCCAATATGAAGTGACCCAAAATAACGGAACAGAACCGCCTTTTCGAAACGAATATTATGACTTAGACGAAGAAGGAATTTATGTCGATCTCATTTCCGGAAAGCCGCTATTTTCTTCACATGATAAATATGATGCTGGATGTGGCTGGCCAAGTTTTACGAAACCGATTGATGAAAAAGAAATTATTGAAAAAGAAGATCGTAGTCACTTTATGATCCGAACAGAAGTAAGAAGTAAAGAAGCTAATTCCCACTTAGGACATGTTTTCCCTGATGGCCCCGTAGATAAAGGTGGGTTACGTTATTGCATCAACTCCGCTTCCCTCAAATTTATTGCAAAGGATAAATTAGAAGAAGAAGGTTATCCAGAGTATCAAAAGTTATTTGAGAAATGACTTTAGATGACGTTACTCAATCAAGTTTATACACTTCGCCAGACCAACTCACTTGTAACAGTAACCCTCGACTCAAATTAAAAAAAGAACTGCCCTCATCAGGTCGTTTTCATGACCTGATGGGACAGCTTCCCTTAAGATTAATCTTCTAACCCGTTTTTCACTTCTTCAATCATACCTGGGAATGATGTTAAACCACCACCAGAAATATACCAATACGTTGGATTTAAGAAAACGATATTATCATTTTCATAAGCTTGTGTATTTTGAATGAACGCGTTGTCTAGAAGGTCATTCCCACTAGCGTCGCCACTAGTTACAACCGCTCCACGATCAATCACGAATAAATATTCAGGATTTTGTGATTCGATATATTCAAAATCAATTTCCTGTCCGTGATTTGACACTTCAATACCTGAATCAACTGGCTCTACACCAAAGACATCATGTAAGACTCCAAAACGACCACTTGGACCGTACGCAGACATACTGCCTTCATTAACCATCACAATTAAACCTTTAGCTTCGTTGTCAGAAGCTAACTGCTGTACTTCTTGAACATCTGCATCAATTTCAGCTAATTTTTCTTCTGCTTCTGCTTCTATACCAAAAATCTCAGCAATGATATTTACATTCCCTTTAAATGATTCATAATAATTAGACGTATCTAACCCCATAAATAATGTCGGAGCAATTTCCGCTAAGTCATCATAAGCATCTGAAGCACGTCCACTAATAATAATTAAGTCTGGATCTAATTCATAAATTTCTTCAAAATCAGGCTCAAATAAACTTCCTGCATTCGCGTATTCAGAACCACTATATTTAGAAAGGTATTCTGGAACATTTGATTGTGGTACTCCAGCTACATCAATGCCAAAACCATCAAGAATATCTAACACACCCATATCAAAAACAACAACTGTTTCTGGATTTTTCTCAACTGTAGTTTCACCTAGATCATGAGTATATGTTAAAGAAGTTGATTCTTCTTCGCCACCTGTTGTCTCTTCTGTATCTGCCCCCTCTACTGGCTCTTCTGCTTCGTTAGAGACCTCGTCTGAACCGCAAGCTGCAAGAACTAGTGCTACTAATGCAGCTAACATAAACATCCAAAATTTCTTCATCTAAATACACCCCTATGGTATTTTTTATATAATAAAGAGCTAAGGAATTGTGCGCCAATTGGATGCTGTGAGCGTCCACTTCTCTTTTACGCACTCATCCTTACTCTTAATTATCAAAGTTGATTAAACAAAATAAACACAAACACGTTGGTTATTAATATCATTAATGGTGATATCCATATCATAAATTTCTCGTAGGACTCCATTATTAATAATCTCATTTGTTGGACCTTCATGGACAATTTGACCATCCTTTAAAGCAACAATATGATCCGAATAAAAAGAAGCAAAATTAATATCGTGTAAAACGATAACAATCGTCTTACCAAGTTCCTTTACCATCCGTTTTAATACTTTCATAATTTGAACTGAATGCTTCATATCTAAATTATTTAATGGTTCATCAAGAAGAATGTACTCGGTATCTTGAGCAATAACCATTGCAATATAAGCGCGTTGGCGTTGCCCACCGCTTAGTTGATCTAAATATTTATCTTGAATATCTTCTAACTCCATATAACGAATCGCTTCATCAATAAAGTTAAGATCATCTTCTTTTAGATTCCCTTGTGAATACGGGAAACGGCCAAATGAGACAAGCTCACGAATGGTTAGTCGAATATTAATATGGTTTGATTGTTTTAAGATCGAGATTTTTTTGGCTAGTTCGTTGCTTTTTGTATCAGCTAATTTGGAATTATCAATCAAGATTTCTCCAGAGTCAGCAACTGTTAAGCGACTTATCATCGAAAGCAAGGTACTTTTCCCAGCTCCATTAGGTCCAATAAAAGAAGTTATTTTTCCTTTTTGAATCTTGACGGAAACATTATTAACAACCGCTTTATCTCCAAATAGCTTTGATACATTCATAACTTCTACCATTTTTTACTCTCCCTTAATAAAAGATATAAGAAGTAGACACCACCAACAAAGTTAATAATGACACTAATAGGTGTTGAAAAACTAAACAGTCGTTCTACAATAAGTTGACCACCGACTAGTGCGATCACACTAACGAGCATTGCCACTGGTATAATGACTTTATGTTTATACGTTTTGACCATTTCATACGCTACATTCGCTACCAGTAAACCTAAAAATGTAATCGGTCCAACTAAAGCTGTGGCAATTGAAATGAGAATGGCAATAAAGATTAATAAAGTTTGAACAACCTTATCATAATTAACACCTAAATTAATCGCTTGCTCTCTTCCTAATGAAAGAACATCTAAATATTTCAATTGAGGATAGAAGATAAGCGTACTAATTAAAAAGATCGCAATTGAAATCCATAATAAATCAGAGTTCACATTGTTAAAACTAGCAAACAATCGATTTTGAACATTTAAGTATTCATTAGGATCAATTAAAACTTGTAGGAACGTTGAAATACTTCCAAAAAAAGTTCCCATAATGATTCCAACTAATAAAAGGAAAAAGACATTTCTTCCTTCACCTTTTAATAAGAGCTTATAAAGGATCATTGCAAAAACAACCATTAAACCCGTTGAAATCCCAAAATTTAGATACTTATTAATAACTAAAATACTGGTTGAGCCAAAGGCAAAGATAATAAAAGTTTGAAACAATTGGTATAAGGAACCTAAACCAATTAATCCTGGTGTTAAAATACGGTTATTCGTAATCGTTTGAAAAACAACTGTTGCAAAAGCAATCGCTGCCCCCGTTACAATAATCGCTAATATTTTAATCCCTCTACGGGGTAATGCGTACTCCCAACTACGTAAATCATAAAAAAGGAATAGACCCGTAAAGCTAATAGCTAAAAAAGATAATAGTAGAATCTTAGATTTATTGCTCATGCTTTCTCCCCCTTATTAATAAATAGAGGAAAATCGCACTTCCAATAACTCCAACTGTTAAACCAATCGGTACTTGATATGGATAAATAATAACGCGCCCGATAATATCACAGAGGATGACAAAGGCAACTCCTAATAACGCTGTTGTTGGGAGATTTTTTCTTAAGTTATCGCCTTGGAAGATGGCCACGATATTCGGAATAATTAATCCTAAAAATGGAATCATACCAACTGTTAAAACAACGACAGAGGTGATAGCTGCAACTATAATCAAGCCAATATTGACGACTTGCTTATAATTTAAGCCTAGATTGACCGAGAATTCTTCCCCCATTCCTGCAATCGTAAACCGATTAGCAAATAGATAGGCAATAATTAATAATGGAATACTAATGTATAACATTTCGTAACGCCCTGTCGTAATTAACGAGAAGCTCCCTTGTAACCAACCAGAAATATTTTGAATTAAGTCGTTTGAATAAGCAAAAAAGGTCGTAATCGAACCAACAATATTCCCAAACATTAAACCTACTAATGGGATAAATATCGTATTTTTGAACTTTATTCTATCTAAAATCTTCATAAATATTAATGTACCAGCTAAGGCGAACAAAAATGAAACAACCATTTTTTGCATCATTGTAGCTGAAGCAAACATGAGCATCGAAACCATAATACCAAGGCTCGCTGAATCCATTGTGCCGGCTGTTGTCGGTGAGACAAACTTATTTCTCGTTAATTGCTGCATAATCAAGCCACAAATCGCCATACTTGAACCTGCAATGATGATACTTATTAATCTAGGTAATCGACTATGAATAAGAGTATGTAGTTGGTTCTCATCTAAGCGTAACAAACCTGACAGATTCACTTCACTTACCCCTATAAAAAGCGAAGCGATGCTTAAGATGAAACAGACGATAAGTAGGTATAAATTTTTCATAACTCTTCCTTTTTAAACCGGTTTATAGTTGATAATAATTCTCACCTATAGGCTTTCCAAACGAAAATGATTATCAATCACATTCTCAATGATAATAGTTATCATTATTTATGTCAACATGGTTTACCTACTTTTCTGAGAATATCTTTTTATTATCCCAATAAAGTATTTTGAAGAAGAGAGCGGATATAATAAGACTCACATTACTATATTATCGTATCAAAACCAACTGTACTATATTTTGGTGAGCACTAATTCATTGGTTTTTATTCACGATTATGTCACACTATATTTATATAGGAATTGAAAATGAGGGAGGAATCATAAGGATGGAAATGAGAATCGAACGTGACACATTAGGTGAAGTTAAAGTTCCACAGAACCGTTTTTGGGGGGCTCAAACTCAAAGAAGCCTTGAAAACTTTAAAATTGGTGAAGAAAAAATGCCGAGGCCACTCATCTATGCTTTTGCTGAATTAAAAAAAGCGGCAGCCATTGTCAATGCAGGTAATGAAGATTTAGCTACAGAAAAAAAAGAAGCGGTTGTAGCGGCTTGCGAACAAATTTTAACTGGTCAGTTTGACGAGCATTTCCCTATTGTCGTTTGGCAAACAGGTAGTGGAACACAGTCGAATATGAACATGAATGAAGTCATTGCTTATATGGCGAATGAACAATTACAACACACGAATATAAAAGTCCATCCGAATGATGATGTCAATCGTTCACAAAGCTCTAATGATACGTTTCCAACAGCGATGCATATTGCAACTGTACATGAAACAGAGAAAAACCTCTTCCCTGCAATTCAAACGTGGATTAAGACTTTAACCTTATTAGAAGATAAATTTAAAGATGTTATGAAAGTAGGTCGAACCCATTTACAAGATGCCACTCCCCTCACGTTCGGACAAGAAGTTAGTGCTTGGAAGGAAATGCTCAAAAAAT
This sequence comes from Alkalihalobacillus alcalophilus ATCC 27647 = CGMCC 1.3604, assembly GCF_000292245.2. GTDB lineage: Bacteria > Bacillota > Bacilli > Bacillales > Bacillaceae_D > Alkalihalobacillus > Alkalihalobacillus alcalophilus. The sequence continues at coordinate 14,793 of NZ_ALPT02000045.1, forward strand.
CGAATAAGATGATCCGTGAAAGCCTTGAATATGTGCGGGAACTGGCCATTGGTGGAACCGCTGTTGGGACTGGTTTAAATTCTCCTGCTTCGTTTGGTGAAGAAATGGCCAAACAGCTAACTATACAAACAGGTCGTACTTTTATTCATTCTAATAACTTCTTTCATGCTTTAACAAGTCATGATCAGCTCGTTCATTTTCATGGTGCAGTAAAAGCTCTCGCTGCAGACCTTTTTAAAATAGCCAATGATATCCGCTTATTAGCGAGTGGTCCACGTTCAGGAATTGCTGAGATTACGATTCCAGCAAACGAACCTGGAAGCTCCATAATGCCAGGCAAAGTAAACCCAACTCAATCTGAAGCAATGACGATGGTTGCAAGCCAAATTTTTGGAAATGATGCAACGATCTCATTTGCGGCTAGTCAAGGCCACTATCAGCTCAATGTATTTAAACCTGTCATTGCCTATAATGTCTTACAATCCATTCGGCTATTAACCGATGGCCTTGTTAGCTTCCATGACCGTTGTTTAGTAGGAATAGAAGTAGACCGTGGCAAGATGACTGAAAATGTAGAACGTTCTTTAATGCTTGTCACAGCATTAAATTCACATATCGGCTACGAAAACGCGGCGAAAATAGCGAAAAAAGCTTTTGCGGAAAAATCAACTTTAAAAGAAGCGGCTCTAAACCTCGGCTTATTAACATCGACTGAATTTGATACACTCGTAAAACCAGAAGAGATGATTCATCCACGCAAATAAGAGGAAGTTAAAAAAACAAACTCTAAATAAAACCTTTGTAACGATTGATTGAGCGAACCTTGCCTCTATTATGTTGGCTATCAGTGCTCACTAATTGTTTCTTTAAGTAATAGAACCCACCAAAAACAGCCTCTAAAGTCTCCTTACCTCGACTTTAGAAGCTGTTTCCTCTTCCAGAGCTAACTCTATTGTTCTTTTTATTCACATCATTCATCATACGTGTAACGCACGACATATTTATTCGTTTTTAATTTTCTAACTTCAACGACCGGACCGATTTCGTACCCATTATGCCAGTTGTCTTCAATTTTTGCTTTAATACAACTGGCTTGAAATTTAGAGCGAAATAATTGACGATAATAAATCCATTTAGGTGCTTGTGCTTCCATTCGAATCCCTTACCTTCATTTCCTATTTATTAACATATGATTCCCTTTTTTACTAGTTAAATACAATCGTCTAGTTGAAAAATTCACTTAACCAATCAATTCTTCATTTTCACGCTTTTTTATATCTTCTAAACGTCTATTTTCCTCTATATCTCTTTGACGATGAGCAAGTCTTGCGGAAGCACTTGCGGCAATACTCGCGACTAAATCATCAAGAAACGTATGTACTTGTTCTTTTCGATTGTCGAGTTCATGAATAATCCCAACCTTTTGTTTATCTAAATAACCAAAAGTTGTCACCGCAATACTCCCAAATCCAAAAACAGAGCCCAAAGCAATCGTTTCATCTACACCAAATAAGCCCTCATCTGAATCAATTAACGATTGGAGTGGTTCGGAAAGCTTTTTCTCCTCAGCTAATTGATCAAGTTCCACACCAACTAAAATAGCGTGTTGAATTTCTCTTTTTAATAATACAGCATTGGTACTTTCATAACAGTCTTCAATCGTTAAATTTGGGTTATAAGGAACTTGCATTTCATAAACAATCTTAGCGATGTCTTCAATTGAGACACCTCGCTCCTCTAATTTTTTTCTTGCTGAATATTCAACAACATCACACTGGACTGGCTTTTTCATAACGGACCTCCTTGATTCTCTCTAAGAATATGGGCAAACAAAACCTTTTCCTTAGATTTAGTTTACCATATATCTAATTCACTGCCCAAAGTTTGGCGATTCACTTTTCTGTTTATATATAACCTGATTTTGAGCACCATTGCTTAATCCTCTCTAAATATATGATAAAATAAAGAAAAGTTTGCTGAAAGTGCAGGTGACAACATGGCGAATCAATTAAACGGAGATTTATCTGAAGCAACGATTAATAGCCAGTTTCTAAACGAAGAACAAAAACTGATGATTTACACTCCATCGAATTTTACCCCAATGAAAAGTTATGATTTGTTAATCTGTCAAGATGGACAGGATTACTTTCAACTAGGTCGAATTCCAAGGCAAGTCGACACTTTAATTGAAGAAGTGGAATTACGTGAAGTCATTATTGTTGGGGTTCCATACCCTTCTGTCAAAGAACGTCGCAAAAGGTATCATCCCGATGAAGAAAAGTTTGCTTCTTACTTACGATTTTTAGTCGATGAATTAATGCCGTTTCTTGAAGATAAATTCCCTCTTCACTCACTAGCAAGCAGCCGTACTTTAGCTGGCGATTCTTTAGCTGGCACGGTATCTCTAATGGCTGCTTTAAAATACCCGTCTACTTTTGGTCAAGTGATGATGCATTCACCATTAGTAAATGAGACGGTATTACAGGCTGTTTCAAATGCGAACACGATTGATGGTCTGGCTATTTACCATATGATTGGTCAAAAAGAAACCGCGGTCAAAACGTCGGATGGTCAAGTGCTCAACTTCCTTGAACCGAACCGACAATTAAAAGAAGCGTTAGAAATGCTTAAAATCGATTATACATATGGTGAATTTGACGGTGATCATACGTGGACTTATTGGCAAAAAGATTTAGAGTATGGCTTAAAGAAACTTTTGCCTTTTGAATAATGAAGATAAATGACAAGCAACTAGATAGTGGAGGTTATCACAAAATGAATATAGAAAAAGTAAACTCAAAAAAACAACTAGAGGACGCCTATCGAGTTCGTAAAGAAGTGTTTGTAGGAGAACAGAATGTCCCTATCGAAGAAGAAATTGACCAATACGAAGATGAAGCTACTCATTTTGTCGTTTATAATGAAGAACATGAAGCGATTGGTGCTGCACGTCTGCGCGAAGTAGATGGTTCCGGAAAAATTGAACGTGTTTGCATTGTGCAAACAGCTAGAGGCACAGGTATTGGTTATGAATTAATGAATGTGCTATTAGATGAAATCAAAGAACGCAAGCTCACTAAAGCGAAATTAAATGCCCAAATACAAGCTGAACCTTTTTATCAAAAATTAGGATTCGAAACCGTTTCAGGACAATTTTTAGATGCCGGAATCCCCCATGTAACTATGATAAAAACGATGTAGACACCAAAAACGGAAGGCGTTCGCCCAGAAGCGAGAAAAAATACAGGGCTGACTAAAAAGTCGCTTTTTGACTTTATAGGCAGACCGATTTTTCTCGAGCTTCTAACGCCTGCAGTTAGACACCAAAAACGGAAGGCGTTCGCCTAGAAGTGAGAAAAACCTAACAATGGGGGCCATCTGTTAGGTTTTCTATTTACTATTTTTCTAACTCTCTTGCAACAGATTCTAACTTTCCTTTTAAAGTTGTTGCTTTGTCTCTTCGATCATCAATACGGATATTTGTTGCGACACGGGAGCAGCCTTTTTCAAATGGAACTTCATGAATCGCTTGAATCACTTCAAACAATACAGGCAACTCTCCTTCAATCAAAGTACTCATCGGGGTTAATTGAAAAGTAATTTTGCCTTCATATGTTTGCAACACCTTTTGAATTTCACTTACATACTCACTCACACTCGGATTATCTGTTCCAATCGGTACAACCGTTACATCTACAATAGCCAATTGCTTTCTCTCCTCTACTTTAGATTTTACTCTTTTCAACTCAAAGTGTTCTGGAAACTCTTCTAATGCCAATAGCCTGTACGATTCAATTGCCGCGATTAAGTGCATTCGTTCTGGCTCTTCAGTCGTCCATTTTCGCTGCAACCAATAAGAGATTCCTAAAACAAATTTTCTTAGTCGCTTCATCTTTTTCATCTTCATTAACCAAATCACAAGTGGGACCACTAGTACAGCACCATAAGAAGCATACATAATACTTGATGAAAAAGATACGTTATTAAATAGACTAAAGATCATCGTTAATAAAAGGACTGCCAAAAAATAAATAACAACCGCATTTGTCGAACAATTTCGATTCGTAATCTGCGCTTTTTTAATTCTCGCTATTCGAGCCCTAATTTTCCTTCCTCGATCACTAAAAACTTTATGCTCAGCTCCATGGTATTTTTTTAATTCTCTTGGAAAAATAAAGTGAGTACCAAACATAAAATAAATCAAAAAATAAAAAGGCAATCCATTAAAAGCGAGTGGGTATACGACTTGAATCAATTTTGGTCCCAAAATCAAAGCCAGATAAACGGTCGAAAAAAGTTTAAGCCATATCGGTAAAGTAGCTGTCACTTGATAAATCATCATACACATCGTTTTAATGCTTAATGGCTTAATCCACTTTTGGAGTTTTCCTTTATGATGATAAGCACAGGCAACATGCTCTTGACCGATAAAGAAAATCCCTGCTTGAAAGGACAATCCTCTAATAACAGCCATCTTTTATATCCCACTCCTTACTCTCATTCCCCTGTACTTACATTTAAAACCCAATATGGAATTCCTGATCCTCGTTCAAACTCGACCATTTCAAAAGTCGCATCTGCTGAAACAAGTGGTGAATGGTTCACCCATGTATGTAATAAAAATACTTCTGCAAAAACAACCTCATCAGACTCTATTGTTACAACAGCTTCTCCTAAGTTCCCATAACTAATATGCTCATCCAGTTGATTCGTAAATGTAAAAATAAGCCCATTTTCTCCTTCGATTGCATGTGATTGCTCAATCACTTCATCAGAATGAAACAACTGCAACTCACTCTCAACGACCGAAAAGTCTTCTACAACCTCACCAGATTCATTATAAAAAACCATCCCGAGATAATCATCTCCATTTAAACCATCAGCTGGAGCAACCGTCCAATCCCAATGAGCTCTAACCTTTACACTCTCATCACTTTGATGAATCTCAACGTTCAATTCGATTTCATCTATTAATTCTTCGTTTGTTACTCCTTCATTATCATTTAGAAAAAACATGCCCCCAACAATCATTAAGACGATTAAAATTCCTGGTAAAATATATAACGCTTTGTTTCCTTCCAACATTTTTTGTCTCTCCTCATATAAACTAGTTCTCACAACGCTCATTATACCTTAAACCTTGATCAAAAGCATCGCTTAGACCTGTAACAAATAGGAACATAAAGTAAATGAAAAGGAGCGACGGGCAACCGTCGCTCAAAAACACTTTTATAACGATACTATCTAAAAATGAAACAATGTTATTACTTTCGCTTTGAGCGTTGATAAGCATGATGGTTTGTTGGTCCAATGCCTGATCCTAGCTGAATGGAATCCGAGATTGCGGCTGTAATAAAGTCTTTTGCCACTTGAACCGCTTCTTTAATCTCTGCTCCTTTGGCGAGTTCGGCGGCAATTGCAGCGGCAAACGTACAACCTGTCCCATGAGTATGCTTTGTATCGATGCGTTCCACATGATATTTGGTCATTTCTTTTCCATCATATAATAAATCAAGTGCTGGGCCTTCCGTTAAATGACCACCCTTTAATAAAATATACTCTGGTCCTAGTTCATAAAGTGCTTTCGCAACTTCTTCCATTTCTTCAATGTTTGTAATTTCTTTTTCTAACTCTAAGATAGCCTGCGCTTCTGGTAAATTAGGCGTAATAACAGTTGCTACTGGTAAGAGCTTTTCTTTTAACGCATCTATCGCCTCTTGTTGTAACAAGGTCGCTCCACCTTTAGCAATCATCACAGGATCAACTACGATGTTTTTTAACTGATATTCTTTCACTTTTTTAGCAACAAGTTCAATAATTTCAGCTGAAAACAACATTCCTGTTTTGACTCCATCTGCTCCGATATCAGATAAAACGGCATCTAGCTGAGCTTCAATCGCCTCAGTAGATTGTGGATAAACACCGTGTACTCCTAATGTATTTTGGGCTGTTATGGCTGTTATAGCACTCATCCCAAATGTCTCAAGCTCTTGAAACGTTTTTAAATCAGCTTGTATGCCTGCCCCACCACTACTATCAGAGCCTGCAATCGTTAATGTTTTCGCTATTGGCATTTTTTTACCTCCATGCACTAAGAAAATCTTTCTGGGGAAAATCGGTCGATTGGAACAAGTGTTGGCTTTCCTCCCACTAAATCGCCAACGATTTTAGCTGTAATTGGGCTTAATAATATTCCATTACGGTAATGCCCCGCCGCAAAAATTACATTTCTCGCTTGTTTTAATTGGCCAATAAATGGGTAACCATCCTGAGTGGCTGGACGTAACCCTGCCCAAGTATGAAATGGTTTAAGTTCTTTTAGAAACGGAAAGATGTGATGATTCCAATTTGTTAAACGAGCAATTCCTTTTTCTGTTACATCGGTTTGAAAACCAGCAATATCTTCAGAGGCACCATTGACAAGGGTTCCATTCGCTTTAGGTACGACATACCCTTGGCTCGAATAAACGATGTGACCGATTCGCTTCTGATCCAATTCATAGGCACAAATTTGTCCTCTAATTGGGTAAATCGGAATCGAAAGGGCAAAAAAGTCTTCTAATTCCTTTGCCCATGCTCCTGAACAAATAACAAGTTCATCACCTTCAAACTGTTGACCCTGACCACTTTTTAATAAAACATTATTATTTACTTCAATAAGCTCTACTTGGCCTAGGTTTTCATAAATCTCAACACCTAATTGTCTACATGCTGTCTCCAATGCTTTCACATAGCCAGGTGCATAGACATGGCTCTCTTCTGGATAGTACATTGCAGCGATAATTTGATCCGATAACTCTGGTTCTTTCTCTTTCACTTGCTCGGCCGATAAAAGCCGAGCAGTTACCCCCCATTGACTTTGCCAAGCGAGGCGAGTTTGAAGCGCTAGAAGATCAGCCTCATGATAGACAACGTGTAAGCTACCACTTTCTTTATATTCAAAGTCTTCATCGGAAACTTTTTTTATCTCATTCTGCCAGTCTGCAAATAAACGCAAACTTTCTAAACTCAACTTAAAAAAGTCATCCGGATCTTCGCCAATTTCTGAAAGAGGAGCAAGCATCCCTGCTGCTGCTCCAGATGCTTGTCCACCGCATTTATTTTTCTCTAAAACCGTTACATGAAATCCTCGTTTTTTTAATTCGAAAGCGGCAGATAATCCAATGACGCCTCCACCAAGAACCATTATTTCTTTCCCCATTGTCTACACGCCCCTAAAGACCTCATTGTGATATAGTCTATCTGTGAACTTATTTTCTTCACGAACAGTTCCTTAAATCAAGGATTTTTTACTTTTGTTCCTTTTTAAGCACTACAATTGAAATTCAGCAAATCCACTACTTGCTGTCGCATATTTCTTTTTGGGAATACGACCTGCTTCAAATGATAGACGACCTGCTTCAATAGCCAACTTCATCGCTTTGGCCATTTTGACTGGATCCTTTGCTTTCGCAACAGGAGTATTCATCAAAATCCCATCAACTCCCAATTCCATCGCCTGTGTAATATCCATCGTACTACCTAAGCCAGCGTCAACGATAATCGGAACATTACTCTCTTCGGCTATTAACCCGATGTTATACGGATTAAGGACACCTAAGCCTGAACCAATCGGAGCCCCACCTGGCATAACGGCAGCTGCACCTACTTCTTCAAGCCTTTTACAAAGAATAGGATCATCCGATGTATATGGCAAGACAACAAATCCTTCGTTCGCCAAAACTTCCGTCGCTTTTAACGTTTCAATTGGATCAGGTAATAGCGTCTTTTCATTGGCACTTATTTCGATTTTAATCCAATTACTAATGCCTGATGCCTTTGCTAATCGAGCAATCCGAATCGCCTCATCTGCATTCGTGGCCCCTGATGTGTTCGGTAAATACGTAAACGCTCCAGGCTCAAGATGTTGTAGAATCGCGTCCTCTGCGGGAGCGTCTAAATTCACGCGTCGAATCGCAAATGTCAACACCTCGGCTTCTGATACACGAATCGCCTCATTTTGAACAAACGGATTTGGATACCTTCCTGTCCCTAAAAAGAAGCGTGAATTCAATTGTTTCCCTGCTATTTCTAATGCTTTTCGTTTCATCTGTTCAACCGCCTCCAACAAAGTGGACAAGCTCAATTTCCGTGCCGGCTTCAACCTTTGTTTTTGCCCACTCATCCCGTTCGATAATTTTGCCATTCACTTCAGTCACGACAAGATGGGATTCAAGTTCAAAATGAGAAACGACCTCTTCTAACGTCATGACATTTAATTCGTGCTTTTTACCATTAATCGTTAATTCCACTTCAATCACACTCCGTCAAGGATTTTAATAAATTTCTCTGCTGTTCCTTTGACATCCTCAGCCCCTACAATTTCACTAATCATACAAACCCTTGTCGCTCCAGCTTCAATTACTTGTTCAACATTATGAAGTTTGATTCCGCCAATCGCAACAAAAGGAATTTCCACAACCTCCTTCACTTCTTGAATGTATGAAGTCGTAACTGGATCGACGACATCCTTTTTACTGTTCGTTGGAAAAATCGGTCCAACGCCAATATAATCAGCTCCACCAGCTTCTGCCTCTCTCGCCTCTTTTAGGGCATGTGTGGAAACCCCAATCATTTTATCTGGCCCAACAAGCTTTCGTACTTCTGCAAGTGGCATATCATCTTGCCCAATATGAACTCCATCCGCATCTACCGCTAAGGCAATATCAATATAATCATTCACAATAAATGTCACATGATGTTTTTTCGTCAATTCACGTAATTTCTTTGCTTTTTCGAATACAACTTTTCTTGAACTCTCTTTATCCCTTAACTGGATGATATCCACCCCACCTAGAATAGCCTTTTCCATTACTTCGATTAAGTCTCTTCCTGTGTGAAATTCTTCTCCAGTAATCGCATATAAACGAAAGTCTTTCATGTTTTATCACTCCTACGTTTTTAACAAATATAAAAAACCACACTTCATTCAATAGGAAAGAAGCGCGGTTACTCAGACAAAATCATAACAAGCATCAACTTCCCTACGCTGGTATGATCCAGATCAGGTTAAAAGGGTAAAAGGAACCACCTTTTTCTCAGCTTATTCAAGATAAGCACCCCTAGTTTTCTCGTAAAATATAAAATTATTTATCCTTCATTATGACAGATGCCCAGTAAAAATCAAGTGAAAGACTATTCAATACTTGCTGATATCTCAAGATCATCCAAGCGTAGAATTTGTTCGAATTGTGTACCAATGAGCAAAAAGTTTTCATCTGGTGACAATTGAAATGGGACATTTTCCTGCCATTCCACTAAAAACTTGTCTTCACCGGTTTCAAGCGATAATTGTCTTAACTCAAACCGTTGATTATAGCTATAATAATCACTACTATATTTAGGCTTGAAATAATAAAAAAAGTTCGTCTCTTTCCCATAATCAAAAAACGGAATCCACCACTGATTTGAATGGGTACTCAAAATAGGTATTTCTAAATCCATTATATGCATGGAATCCTGATAAAAGGAATACACCGAATTCTCCTCATAAATCGTCTCTGCGTCAATGTGCAAAGACAGCGAATTTCCTAAATATTGATACTCAATCAAATCTTGATTCGTATATTCTTCTTTATTTTCTTTAATCGAATAACGATATAATGGAGCAACCACATTCATATCGTCTGTTCCCCTTTTTATATAAGCTAACTGAGCATCAGGTAACCATTGAACATACGCTTCTTCAATTGTGATTGGCAACAATTCATTTGTCCAAATATCTAGATAATAGGATTCATGTTGCCAGTCCGGCAAAAAAGCAGTCACGATGACTTCGTTTTGATTATCTGGATGGAAATAAACATTGTATTGTTCACCAAATCCCTCTAACTTCATTAACAATTCTCCAGACCGTTCTAAAAATAAAAGATCAGCCGATTGATTCTCTTGATTAAACTCTTGAATGGCGATAATTGACTGATTTGAATTTATATGAACATCATGAACGATGTGTGGAGTTTCATAAAAGATGTCCTTCTCACTACTAAATAGATGATATTGACTCATTATGGATCTACCCTCAAATTCTTCCATGATTAAAATTGTTTTTGAATCAAGCCAACCTATGACATAATAAAAAGGATAACTAGATTGATAAGGAATGATGACAGACCCTTCCCAATGACGATCTGTCACTTGCTGTTTTTCTCTCAGTTCGTTATAAGCTTCAGGTAATGGTTGACTATGATAAATCGTACAACCTGATAATAAGACTAAAAGAAGAAATGTCTTGATAAACTTCAATTGACATCACCTTCGTTCCATTTCATTGAACCTATTATCCTACGTTCATATAGACTATACAATTGATAAGACTAAATGATTAGTTAAATTTTATAATTGACTAATTTTGGGTATTTTTGTAAGCCGAATATCTAATATATGTCCCGTTTGAATACAATGAATTATTTTTAGACAGTTTTTTAAAAGAGTGTAATGAGAAGAACAGGTTTTGAAAACACAAAAAGGACTAAAAAGGACTATCCACATAAGGTCTTTTGACGACTTTATGGGACAGTCCCATCTTTATGGAGCGATATTACCCGTAAATAAAACGTGCTCCTGCAATTCCAGGATTGGTCATTTCTTTCGGATCCAAAATTTCATTTAATTCTTCTTCCGATAAAATGCCGCGTTCTAAACAAATTTCACGAACAGAGCGACCCGTTTCAATCGCTTCTTTTGCCACTCGTGAAGCGACTTCATAACCAACATGAGGATTAATCGCTGTGATAATCCCTACACTGTGCTCAACCATTTCACGGCAATGTTCGATATTAGCGGTAATGCCGTCAATCGCAAATTTACGGAAAACGTCCATTCCGTTTTGAAGAATCGTAAATGATTGTAATAAGTTAAAGACAAGAACTGGCTCCATCACGTTTAGCTCAAGCTGTCCTGCTTCGGAAGCAAGGCTAATCGTATGGTCATTTCCGATCACTTGGAAAGAAATTTGATTAATTACTTCACACATAACAGGATTCACTTTTCCTGGCATAATAGAAGATCCAGGTTGTCTAGCTGGTAAGTTAATCTCATTTAACCCTGTGCGTGGACCAGAGCTCATGAGACGCAAGTCATTTGCTATTTTCGATAAGTTAATCGCCATAATTTTCAACGCACTTGATAGCTCTGTATAAGCATCTGTATTTTGAGTAGCATCCACTAAATCTTCTGCTGTCTTTAATGGAAACCCAGTAATTTCGGCAAGATATTTAGAGACCTTTTCAATATACTCCGGTTTCGCATTTAAACCTGTTCCAACAGCAGTCGCCCCCATATTAATATCATACAAGTGGCCAACAGAACGCTCAATACGTTTCAAGTCACGTGTAAGAACGCGACGATAAGCGCCGAACTCTTGTCCAAGACGAATTGGAACGGCATCCTGTAAATGCGTTCTTCCCATTTTTAACACATCGTCAAATTCTTCTTCTTTCTTTTTCACTGCTTCAATTAACTCATTTAAAGTTTGAATTAAGCCTTTTGATAAATTTAAGCATGCGATATGAATCGCGGTTGGAAAAGCATCATTTGTTGATTGAGCCATATTAACATGTGTATTTGGGCTTACTTTCATATACTCGCCTTTTTTTCCACCTAATTCTTCAATTGCACGGTTAGCAATCACTTCATTAGCATTCATATTAAAAGAAGTTCCGGCTCCCCCTTGGATAGAATCAACGATAAAATGCTCGGAAAGTTTTCCTTCGATTACTTCTTCTGCTGCTAAAATGACCGCACCTGCAATTTTTTTCTGCAAAACTCCTACATCACGATTAGCCATCGCCGCTGCTTTTTTTACGTATCCGAAAGCTTTAATTAGTTCCTCATGTGGCGGGTATCCAGTGATAGGAAAATTATCACGAGCTCGCATCGTTTGGATTCCATAATAGGCATCCTTTGGAACTTCCTTTTCTCCAAGTAAATCACGTTCAATTCGATATTCTGTCATTCGATTTCTTCTCCTTCATCAGGCTAAATTTCTTTCTATTTGATTTTGCTCGTACCCTTTTATAGATTGTCCTTTTATATTATACAGTATGTTTATTTAGAGGGGATGGTGAAGATATTTTCGCAAGCCACGCCGCCCCGATCACTCCTGCATCATTACCAAGTGTCGCAATTTCAATCTCCGCACCTTCTGCCACACGCGGCAGGGCAAATCGATTAAATTGTGTTGTTAACGGTGTTAATAAACCGTCCCCAGCTTTAGAAACGCCGCCACCGATCACAATTTTTTTCGGGTTAATTGAATTAGCTAAGTTCGCCACCACTAAACCTAAATGAAAGGAAACCTTCTCAACAATTTCAGCCGCAAAAGAATCGCCAGCCTCCGCTGCTTCAAATACATCCTTTGCTGTTACTTCACCGTCACTTACTAAAATTGATTGTAATTTACTTTCAGGATGTTGGACCAAGCCAGTCTCAGCAAGCCTCGCAATTCCAGTCGCAGATGCAATGGTCTCAATGCAGCCCGTTTTCCCACAATTACAAGAGACGCCGCCATCAGCTATCGCGGTAATATGACCAATTTCTCCAGCCATTCCATTCACACCGTGCACGATCTTCCCGTTTGAGATAATTCCTCCGCCAACACCTGTACCCAGTGTCACACAAAGTAAATCAGATGCACCATCTCCTGCCCCTTTCCACATTTCACCCAAAGCGGCCACATTGGCATCATTATCAACTGTTACCCGAAGACCAGTTTCTTTTTCCAGTATTTCCTTCAATGGAAAGTCAGTCCATCCAATGTTAACTGCTTTATAAATAAAGCCTGTTTCCATTTCAATAAAACCTGGAGCTCCTAATCCAATTGCAGATAACTTTTGCTCACTTTCCCCTAATTGATCAAGATTAAGTCGGATCGCTGCGGCAATATCTTTTGGAATTTGGATCCCTTGCTCCTCAGTATTTGTTGGAATTTCCCATTTCGCAGCAATTTCCCCGTTTTCAGTAACAAAAGCCATTTTTATCGTTGTTCCTCCAACATCAACACCAACATACCACTTATTTGTCATGCTACTCCACCTTCTACAATTTTGTTTCTTTTACTTGACTGAGCTCTTTTCTTAAAATGAGCAATGCTTGTTGAAATGTTTGTGTATCAATCATACCCCAATTATGTAGTTCATGCACTTCTTTTTCCATAAGTTGAAGGTCCATTTTTCGGTCGCGAGTATAAATAAAAATGCCAAACTTTTTTAAAAGCTGCAAGAGATCATAAAACGTTTTCATACTGCTCACCTCAAAGTCATTATAACAGCCTAGCCTTAGAACGGAAAGGATTCTACCAAAATTAGAATTATTAAAATACTACAACAGCTATTTTAAAAAATTTTAATAACTGTGATAATGAATAGCCAGATACAAGGGAAATAGACAGCATACGGAAACTGCCAAAATTTTTGCCTGAGCTGCCATTGAATAAAAATCCCAATAAACAAAGCAATCCCAAAAACCACACTAGCAAAAATCGTAAAGAACGCTCGAAAATCAAAGATTCCCCATTCAAAGCCCATAAAGAAGAAAAGGAAAAACAATAAATTTAAAACAACCTTCTCTTGAACAAAAAAGAAACCGAAGCTTGGATGAAACCTCGTACAAGCTGCCCAAATAAACAGAAAAGCGAGCACACAAATGATAAATTCAATAAACCAAAACCCAATTAGAAAAGAAGGGAAAAGTAATCCAACAATCATTCCGATAAAACAAACTACTAGAAATGCAAATGTAAATAAACCATAGAGGAAAAAAGAAGGTGGATGTTTACCTGCTGCTAATAAACCACCAATCGTCACTCCTAATATAAACACAAAGAAAAGGACTGAAAATGCAATCATAAAAAGTGCCTCCCTTTTTCTACAATTCTTGTTCGCACGTTTAAGCCCAATTTCACCTGACAGACACATAAGAAAATTCTTCTTATGATATGATATGTATAGATAAGCAAAAAAGGACAAGAAAAGCGGAATCATTGAATTTAGGAGGAAGATTCTTATGAATGAAAAAGTGCAAGAAAAAATGGATTATGCGTTGCGTGGTACCCCTCAAGTAAAATTAGAGGAGCGAAACCTCTTTTTAACAACGATAGCCGAACGAATTTTTTTCGCGTTAACATTAACTCAAGTACAAAGAAACGGATTATACGATGAAATTATTCAGACGATGGAAAAAGAAAAAGATTTGCAACTGTTTATAAACGGTCACCTCCCATACTCTACTTATTCTAAATACGTCAAAATTGCCAATTCAAAAGGCATTCGTTTTACGATTACAACCCCCAACTACCCAACTCCATTCGGACTCGTTCTTGCTACCGAACGAAGAGCCATTGACTTAGAGCAGATTTTTATTGAAGATGAATGGTACGAACGCGACATGGAAGAGCACCGTAGTTAAATTACGGTGCTTTTTTCACATCATCCCTGACCAAGTTGCTTTGGACGGCCGGCACTGCTCCTTGTCATTCTCATTCGTCCTAACCTACCTATCAGGATCATTCGGATGAATGGCTGTCGGTCGTCGATTTTTCAGTGGCATTGGGGCTCGTAAAACAACATCTCGTAGGGCACGTGCATTAAATGGGATAAATGGCCAAAAATACGGTGTCTCAAATTTCTCAATTCGAACGAGCATGATGATCCATAAGGTCGTTCCGAATAAAAATCCACCTAAACCAAATAGAGCAGTTAACACTAAGAGAGCCACTCGAATGGAGCGATTTGCCAAGCTTAATTCATAACTTGGGGTCGCAAATGAACCAACGACCGCGACCGCTAAATACAGAACGACTTCAGGAGAAAACAAACCAACTTCAATCGCGACTTCGCCAATTAATAAGGCCGCAACGAGTCCTAAAGCCGTTGCTAACGCATTAGGCGTATGAATTGAGGCCATCCTCAGCATTTCAATCCCAATTTCCGCCACCAAAAACTGAGCAAATAATGGAACAGTCCCATCTTCCTGGGCACCTACAAAAGCCAGAGTTCCTGGTACAAATTGACTATTATCAGCGAGTAAAAACCATAATGGCATTAAAAAAATCGAAGCCCAAACAGCGACAAATCGAACTAAACGAAGCCCCGCCCCGATAATCGGCTTTTGTCTATATTCCTCTGCATGTTGCAAGTGATGCCAAAAAGTGGTCGGTGCCACCATCGCACTCGGAGAACCATCAACGAGGATGACGACATGACCTTCAAAAAGCTGAGTTGCTGCGACATCTGGCCTTTCCGTATAACGGACGAGTGGATACGGCTGATAATGATGGCCAAAGACAAATTCTTCAATCGTTTTATCGGCCATTGGCAACCCATCTGTATCAATTTTTTCTAAAGAATCTTTAATATTCTCAATCATTTCCTGATCAGCAATATCACCTATATAACAGAGGGTAATATCGGTTTTCGAACGACGCCCGACTTGGACATACTCAACGCGAAAAGTCCGGTCTCTAATTCTCCGCCGAATAAGAGCCGCATTCATGACTAGCGTTTCGACAAAGCCATCCTTTGAGCCACGAATGACCTGCTCGGTATCTGGCTCTTCAGGACCACGAACAGGATATTCTCTCGTATCAATGATAATAACTTCAGAAATTCCTTCGACAAGTAAAGCGGTCGGACCAGCTAAGACTTGGTCAACGACATTATCCAAATCATTTTCCGTATCAATTTCAATATAAGGAATCCGACTTTGAATCAAAGCTTTTAACGGATCGAGCTTGATTTCCTTATCAGTCGTTCTCGATAATTCCTCTTGAATTTCTGTTAAAGCCGTGTCTTTGGCAAACCCATCGACAACAAAAAAGGCCATGTGGCGATCTGCATGTTTCATCTCTAAGCAGATCGTGTCCATACTTTCTTCAACACCAAGCTGTTTTTTTAAGTACTCTAAATTCTCCGTATAACTCGTTGAAACTTTTCTCTTCACCACATTATTCCCTCCTCTTATTCACTTACAGGCTTCACGAGCCACGTTAAGGTATAATCCAAGACAAGCGAACATATAAATGTGGCAACACGCCATGAAATGGAGGACTCCATGAAACGTATTGCCACAATTCCTATCGTCCTTTTTCTCTCTCTTAGCATGAGCCTTTTTCTCATATTTTATTTTCAAGACCCTAAACCGAAAGAAACGCTCACGTATTTTCCGCCTGATCCGAATACGAGATACATTGAAACAAGAACAGAATTAGATTTATCCTCTGTTAAAAATGAAAAGGAATATGTGTTAACATGGGAAACTCACTCAATGCTTGACCAAAAGAGCTATTTAAGACAAGATGTCTCTTTATTATTTGAGGATGGATTTTTGAAGGATATTTTATCAACTTGGAAAGAGAATACCGAAGCCATTTTGCAAACAAAAGAGATAACTGGAGAAGAGAGCGGACAATATCAAGCGATTACTTTCCATTACGCTGAGCTTCATCAAGGAAATGATTTGATCAAAAGTGCTCAAGCTCTTAGTCACGATGAATTATATGTGATTGATTCTCCCCTTAGTAAAATTTATGCCTTTAAGGAGCCACAAACATTAGAAGAAAAGGAAAGTAAACGAACAATCGATTATATCATTACACAAAAACAACATTATGATCGGCAAGAACTCCTAAAGTATTTTAACCTTAACCCGGAAAATTATATTGCTATCCCGTTAACAGATCTCTCCCTTTATTTAGAGGATGGATTTCCTGGCATCCCGAAAGAAAAAACCACCGATTTTCTCGGCGGTTTGTGGGAAGGGTTATATAAAGAATACGTATTAAACATTCAAAAGCCTGATGGCACGGAAATCAGTGCGCTTGGAAGCACAGTTCCTCACCTCCTCTTTCCGAAAGAGGCAGGTGAAGTATATATTACCTTTCGTACAAGAGAAGGCGACCCAATTTTACTAAAACAAATGATAAACTAAATTAACGATTTTCAAGCTCTTTTAAACGTTCGATATACTGTTCATCACGGTCTGGGTTTAGCTCAATCGCTTTTTGAATATACTCTAATGCTTGATCATAATCTTCTTCAGCTTCAACAATTAAAGACAAATTAAAATAAGCAGGGTGTAAATTCGGATTTTTTTCTAATGCTTGTTCAAAGAGCTCTTTCGCTTCTGAAATCTCTTCATCCTTTATTTTTAAATAACCCAAATAAAAATAAATTTCGCCTACATCTGTTCCTCGTGCGTATGGTCTTTCTAAAAAGGTGTAGGCTTCTGACAATTTTTCCTCTTCTATATATAAATAGGCGATTTGAGCCTCTAATAAATCAAATTCATCTTTTGGTAATAGGGCGTCAGCAAAAAGAAACGGAACGAGGCTCATTATAAATAAACTCACTACGGCTATTAGTTGTTTAACTGACTTCTTTTGTTTAGGAAGTTGAATAACGTATGCCGCGAGAAATCCACCTATTAGGCCACCTACATGAGCACTATTATCGACTACCGGGATAAGAAAACCAAAAGCAAGATTAATCGCTAAGACGATTAAAACATTCGCACCCATCGTCCGAAAAAATAGTTTCCGGTAATTTAATCCGAAATAGAGCAAAGCTCCAAATAAGCCAAAAATCGCTCCAGAAGCACCTGCTCCGATCGATAAATTCATCCAAAAGCTGACTAGTGTACCGATAACGCCAGCCGTAAAATAGATAAAAACAAATCGAAAAGAGCCATAAATCCTCTCCACTAAAGTCCCTAGAAAATAAAGGGCAAGACTATTCATTAAAAGATGTAAAAAGCCAATATGGATAAACATAGAGGTAATGATTCTCCACCATTCCCCGTCCAAAATAAGCGGACTATATTTAGCTCCAACCTCAACTAAAGTTAAAATCGATTCGCTATCACCATAGAGTTCAATTAAAATAAAGATAAAGACATTCATCACCAAAAGGGCATAAGTAACCATAGGCTTTCCGAAAGAAAAAAGCTCCTTTTCCTCTTTTTTCTTTTTATCAGCATACAACTTTAACTCATATTTTAACGCGACCATTTTTGCATCCAATTGCATTGGTTCAAGCTCTCCATCAACCGGAAGATTGCTTAGCAAAAAGCCGCTCTGCAATAGTCGCTCAGATAAAACGGCTCCCTGCGTCTTTTCATCTTGAAAAATAAAGCTAGTGTGAACGACCGTTTTTTTCTTTTTGCCAACATATAATGGCGAAGTTAAACTTGAATAATCATCAACTGGAGGAAGAACCGTGACATAAATATTTTCCGCTTGAACTTCCCTAAGCCGCCTTTCCCTCCGAATCAATTCCATTTTTTTGGCCGTTGCTACCATCTCTTCCTTGTAGCGATTGGCCCAGTCTAAGTCTTTGCGGACAATCCGAAAAATCCTTGTCGGTTTAACGGAATCATCTTCAAGCCACACCTCTTCACCCTTATGAAATAAAAGCTGACAGTTCTTTCGAATAACAAGGTCGTGGACAAGGTTCCAAAACCGGTAATCATGTCTTAAGGAATCCAATTGCATCACCCTTTCCATTTTGCTTTAAACCATTGTTCGAGTTCATTAAGGTGATGGATATCCATAACCGCCTTATTTAGCTCTGTTATCGGTCTTCCTTTATCATTATGATTAAAATAAATAGCTTGCCATCCAGCGTTCCTTGCACCTATCACATCATGTGACCACGCATCACCAACATGTATTTTAGATCCATTAAATGGGGCAAGCTTTTTTTCACATTCATAAAAAATGTTCGGATTTGGTTTGGCAATACCTAACTCTTCCGAAATAAACATATTTTCGCGATTGAAATAGCTCTCTAGCTCTAATCGTTTGATTTTTTCATACTGTGTATCTGCTGGACCATTTGAGATAAGGCCAAGCCTACATTCCTTTTTAACCAAAAAGTCTAAAAGAGAAAAAACACCCTCAAAAGGCCTCATTTTTTCATAAAAGTTTATTAAATAGTCTTGATGAAATTGTTCCGCTTCTTCTATCGTTGTCTCTCTTTTAAAATAGGCCATCGTGTTAAAATATCTTTTCTGTCTAAATATATGTATATCAAGTTTCCCCGACTCAAAGGCTGGCCAAAGCTTCCTATTCTCCTCTTGAAAACAATGAAACCATTGTGAGAAAGGAATAAGCTCCTGTCCAGTTTGTTTCAAAAAACTTGTCTCCATTGCCTGTTCAAACGTGAAGTCAAAGTCATACAAAGTCTGATCGAGATCAAATGTCACAAGATCTTTTTTCAAAATCCAGCACCCCTCTTTTATTATATCAGCACAACCAAAAAGGATGACAGTAATGTCCCTTGTATGAGGGAAACATATTCTCAGTTACTACTCATTATGTATTCAACAAAAATAAATCCGCCCAGAGATGAGCGGACGGATGAAACTCTTTTAAACAGGATCTACTCTTTTTGAAGGCGTTGAAAAAATAGAACCCATCATTTGCTCTCTTATCAGCGGGATTTGCATCGCAAAACCAACAGCTATCCTTCTTAACCATCGTCTTTTTAAGAGCATATTTATTAAGCGATAACGGTATTTATAACCAAAATACAAGGCAATCATGCTTCCGACAAATGATAAAAATGTTCGCTCCATCATATCCCTCCTCGTAACGATAGCTTTTGATAAAATAATAATTTTATTCGTTATGAGCAGAAATCCCAATTCCTAAATACCCAAAAGCAATGGATAATAGAGGAGATATAAAGAGGAAAATAGCATATGGGAAATATTCAACAACCGACACCCCAAGGACACTTGCAAAAAAGGCCCCACTTACTCCCCATGGAATTAATGGATTCACTAATGTCCCCGCATCTTCTAAAGTTCGGGCAAGGTTTTTACGGTGCAACTTGTGCTTTTCATATAAACCAGGAAATAATTTACCTGGGATAAGAATACTTAAATATTGCTCCCCTGTTAATGTGTTAACCGCAATGGAAGTCGATGCTGTCGCCGCTATAACGTCTCCTTGACGTTTCAACTTCGAGATCATCATCTGTAACAACTTATCTAAAAGCCCAATCTTTTGAATGACACCACCAAGGGCTAGAGCAATCATGACGAGAGAAATCGACCACATCATCGATTGTAACCCACCTCGATTAACAATCCCAGCGATTGTTTCGTTCGCAATCGGTGCCGCATAACCTGACTGCAAGGTCTCAAGCCAAACAATTGGATTCATAACCCCTTGAACAAAAATCGCTGTCAGTATTCCTGATATAACACCAACCATGAGGACAAAAATCGTTGGTTTCTTTTTCGCCGCTAACAATACGACAATGAGTGGCGATAATAAAGTAAGCCAACTAATCTTAAACTCTTGTTGCAAACTTAACATAAGAGCATTTGTCGTATCAATACTTGCGACAGTTTCACCATTGCCAATCAAAAGATAAATCGAAACCGTAATGATTAATGCCGGTATCATCGTCCAACACAAATGTTTAATATGCTCAAATAAATCAATTCCGGCAATACCTGCCGCAAAATTAGTTGTATCGGATAATGGCGACATTTTATCACCAAAACAAGCTCCAGATATAACTGCCCCCGCTACTAAAGCCGGGTGAATACCTAATGCTGTTCCGATCCCAAACATCGCCACACCGATTGTACCAACCGTTGTAAAAGAACTACCTGTAAAAGTAGAAACAAGAATACAAATCATTAAAGCACTGATCGTAAACCATTGTGGTGAAATAATTTGAAGTCCGTAATAAATCAAAGTCGGTACTGTACCACTCAACATCCAAACAGCAATGATCATTCCAACGATGGCTAAAATAAGCAATGGCTTTAAGCCTATTTTTATGCCATCAATCATACTTTCTTCAAGCTCGGACCAGCTATATTTATTTTTAAAGCCGAGTATCAAAAATAAAACCAAACTTATTAATAATGGCAAATGTGGCTCAACCTTTAAATAAAAGATACTGTATATCATAACGCCTAACATTAAAACAACCATTAATATCGATTCAAAAAATGAAGGATTTCTCTTTTTCTCTGTTTGTATCATCGCTGTTCTCTCCCCTTGTCAAACAAATAACTTTTACACTTTTAAGCTTTTATGCGTTAAAGTACATATATTAATAAAAGCTATCTTACCCGATTTCTAAAAGCTCGTCAATTGATTCATCAATTGTCAAAATAATAACTCAACTTTCGCAGCATATAATGGCCCCTTAACCGTTGATAGAGATTAATTTTAGGGCGATACAAGACTCAAATTGATTTTACATGAACGGTTCAATCGTTGACAGTCTGAACCCATCTCTTCGTAGGCTGTTTAAGGAAACGG
>NZ_ALPT02000046.1 GCF_000292245.2 Alkalihalobacillus alcalophilus ATCC 27647 = CGMCC 1.3604
TTTCGAACCCTAATCCCTGCAAAACTTCATTTTCATTACCTATCCCAGGTTTTTCGAACCCTAATCCCTGCAAAACTTCATTTTCATTACCTATCCCGAGTGATTCGCACTGTAATCATTGCAAAATCTAATTTTCATTACCTATCCCAGTTTTTTCGAACCCTAATCCCTGCAAAACTTCATTTTCATTACCTATCCCAAGTTTTTCGAACCCTAATCCCTGCAAAACTTCATTTTCATTACTAATCCCCAGTTATTCGAACCCTAATCCTGACAAAAGGCGAGTTTCATTACTTCTCCGCAGCTTTTCGTACCCTAACCACCACCTAACCCATCTTTCATTACCTTCCCCTAGCTTGACTAGTAACACAAAAAAGCCGACAAGCGGTTGCATTGCTCCTTGTCGACTCTTCTTTTCTTTTCTTTTCCCGCATAATCTTACTGACTACTTGCTAGCCATTCAGATTTTGCTGTTGCTGTTTTTTTTCGTCTTACTAGTTCTTGTATTTCTGTCATTAACTTTTTTTCGTTCGCTTCTGAAAAAACTAATGAATGAATTGGCTTATGTTGATCTCTAAAGACAAATAATGAAGTGGATTCGACCGCCTTTTGGACTTGATACTCATAAGCCATTTTGTATAAGTACAATTGCGGCTCATAGATTGATAAGAGCTCACCACCTGTTTGTTCGATTTTATTCGTCTTAAAATCAATTAGATGAATCATGCCCTCTCGCTCGACTATTTTATCAATCTCTCCGATTATTTCCGCTCCTGCTTGGGCTAATGGAAATGAAAAGCTCCATTCATTTGCTACTGGACGTCCTAATTGAGCTCGAATCTTTTGGTTATATGTTTTTAGTAACTCCTGCAACTCTAGACGAACCTTCTCTTTCACATCAGCTTCACTTATTTTATTTAAAGACTGATCAATCGCCTGCTCTTCGTCGATTCCGTTATCTAAAAGCTCACAGGCCTTATGAACAATCGTTCCAAATTCATTTGCTTTAATTGGCAAAGCTTCTTCCTGAGTAGGTGAGTGTTCATTTGAGCTCCTTTCTTCTTCTAACCCAAGAACATATCGTTCAAAATAAGTCCCTTTATCATGAATAAAGGTCATGACTTCTGAAACCGATAATGGCGTTAACACTTCCCTGCTTTTTAATAATTTCGGTACTTCGTAATTTTGCCCTACCGGTAACCAAACTTGTTCACTTAAGGTGCCGATTTCTTCCTCAATCAATTGTGATAACCCAGTTGCACTTTGAGCATACTCAACCATCTCTAACCAAGAATGCTTACTCCCTTTTTCACATCCGACCATAAGCAAATGATCTCTTGCCCTTGTTGCCGCTACATAAAATAACCGCTTCTCTTCTTCTCGAGCTTCTAAATTCCCTAATTCTTTTGCGATCGGGTAACCCGGTGTTTCAACTACAGCCGTTATTTGTTCCTCTTCTTCGTCTGATTCTAATCTAAAAACAATCCCAAGCTCTGGGTGAAAACGAATAAGGCCTGCATCCGGGCGTGGACGTCGATCCATTTGTGGCAAACAAACAATTGGAAATTCCAAGCCTTTAGACGCATGAACAGTCATAATGTGAAGGGCATCTCCATCAAGCCTTTCTATTTCTGCCTCGCCCTCTTTTTCACTCAATTGCATCCGTTCATCAATAACCTCAACCATTTCTTCATAAAGACGGCATTGATTTTGTTCTAATAAGCCAATTAACTTCTCAACGTTTTTCACCTTTTGTAAGCCATTCTCTTGCAACAATAAGCTATTTTTCAAACCAATGTCTTCAAACATTCGCTGTAAGTAGCTTGAGATAGATTGTGTAGGTTTACTTGAAATATACGCTTCTAACCAACCTTGAAGTTTTAAGGCGGCTTCAAAAATGACAGGTCCAGCAATTAATTCATTTTTTAACGTATAAAGGAACTCATAAAGAGACTGCCCTTCCTCTAATTGTTCTTGAATATCCAATAGCTCATTTAATGTTAATCCAATTAAAGGACTCCTTAGCAAAGCCGTTAGATAAAGTTCCTCAAATGGGCGGTTCAACCAACGGATAAAATGAATAAAATCAATCACTTCTTGCCTTTGAAAAAAGGCGATCCCTCCATACACGGTATAAGGAATTTGGTAAGCTGTCAAAGCACGCTCTAGTTGAAGTAATTGTGTTCTTGTTGGTATTAAAATCGCAATATCTTTCCAACTTGGTCGTTGCCACTCTCCATTAGAATTTACTAATGGTTTTCCTTCTTCCATCATCGTCACGAGCCTTCTAGCAAGTTGGATATATTGATCCTCATCTTCATCAGTTTTAAAAAGTTCGATACTTTTCTTTTCGATTGATTCTGGTTCCCTAGCTGCCTCAAGGGCCGTATACTTTGTTTCAAAGGCAAAGTCAGGTTCAGGTTTCATGATACTTGAGAATATATGATTCACCGTTTGAATGACAGGATCAGTCGTTCGATAATTCGTATTCATTAAAATTGTTTCAGCGTCTTGGTCTGTTTCGGCGTCTTCCTCCAGTTGGTTCATTAAAGAAACATTAGCCCCTCTAAACCGATAGATTGATTGCTTCGTATCGCCCACAATAAATTGATAATCGGGGTCTATTCGCTTTAACATTTCGAGTTGTAGTTGGTTTGTATCTTGAAATTCATCTATCATAAAATGGCGGTATTGCTTCCGACAGGCTGCTTGAATACTTGGATTATTTAAAAGTGAAACGGCTTTTTGCTGTAAATCAGAAAAATCAACGAACCCTAAATAATCTTTTCGGCTTTGATAGGCATAATCAAATTGTTTAATAAGTTCCACCAATCGTTTCAAAAGATCGACCGATTGCTCACTAAACCCTATGCTTCCTGACATATCCTTCCACCATTTTTTTAATGGCTTCCACTCCAATTCAAATAAATCATATAGTGGCGGAATTTGCTCTTGCCATTTTTTATCGGTACGATTTGGCATACACTCCTCACATATCTCTAGGTATTCTCGGACAGGCAAACGTTCATGCAAGTTAGCAAAACCAGTCTCTATCTTTTGAACATGTTTTTTTTGAGCCGCCGTTAACTCACCATATGCTGAAAATTGGCGAATATAATCATTCGCTTTTGTATGAAAGGATTGAATCTTTTCAAGCAATTGTTGCCGAACAGCCGCTTTTTGAATCTCGACCATCTCCTCAACTCGCAGCTCCTGAACCTTTGATGGTCCGACAAACCACTCACGCATTTGATTTAATATGGAAAAAAGATAGTCTGTCAAACTGTCTTTTGTCAGATAATCAAAAAAGGGCTCCGCTCGTTCTACAAAAGCGGCTTGCTGAAACAGCTTTTGAATAAGTTCCTTTTTTAACTGATTCGCTTCAAGCTCATCGATCACTTTAATCCGTGGTGGGAGTTTTGCATAAATTGCATATTGACTAAGGATTTGCTGACAAAAGCTATGAAAGGTCGAAATGATCGTCCTCTCAAGCGCATCCTTTTGTTCCAACCAAAATCGTTGCTCCTCATCCTCTACGGAGTCAGCGATTTTTTCATTAATACGGCTCCGAATTCGGTCTTTCATTTCACGGGCGGCCTTTTCCGTAAAAGTGATGGCAACAATTTCATCGATTGTCACACCCATACGGTGCTCAGGATTCGTTCGCTTTAAATCACATAAATATACGATTCTCTCTGTCAAAACACGTGTTTTCCCAGAACCAGCTCCAGCTGAAATGACGACTAAAGAATGTTCATTAAAAATCGCCTGTTCTTGGGCTTGATTAAATTTCATCGCTGATCCCCCTTTCTTTCTGCTCCTCTGTCACACGACAAACCGGTTTATATGGGCAAAAGTCCGAACAATCCAACGGTTTTACTGGATATTCTGTAAATGTCCCTTTCCATAATTGCTCGATTTTTTCTGGGAGTTCATTTTCATTCATATAATCGTCCGTAGCCCACATAGATTCCTGATTTCTCGTTCTTGAACTTACTAAAAAGGGTGAATCTTTACCAATAAAATCAGGTCGCCATACGCCATTACCTGCTCGTTTTTTTGGGTCGCGTAAACTAATATAACTCGCTCCATACCCTGTCATCTCTTGGTTCAATTGCTCACTTAACTGCTTTTGCATCACATACGCATAAAGCGGCAGTTGGAGCTTTAATCCGGCTTGAATTTCTTCCCTTTTGATCGATGCTTGTCCCGTTTTATAATCGTAAATTGTAAACCCTTTTTGATCCGTATCAACTCGGTCAATTTTCCCTCTTAGATGCAGGTTCTCACCGGTGGATAAAGTAAAGTCAAAATGAATCGGAGCTTCTAATGCTTCGATCTTCATTGATGGAATTCTGTCATTGTCCCAGAAATGTTTTCTTTCCGCTAACCACCATTTCTTCAACCTTCTTTTCCATAATTTCTTTAAAAGCTTTAAATCTAACGCACTAATCTCAGCATTCCGTTCCACTATCTCTTCCCAACCGTCTTCAAATTTCTGTTCAAGTAAGCTCGGTACTTTCATTTTGACATCATCGGTTATCGAAGAGAAAGGAACTCCAATTAATTGTAATTCCTTATAAATCGATTCAATCACGTCATGAACGAAGTCACCAATATCTAAAGGAGAAACTTGCTCTGAACGCAGAACAGGTTCCTGAATCTGTAGCTCTCGTTCCATTGCATATTTAAAAGGACATCTTGCATATGCCTCAAGAGCTGTAACTGTTGTTTCCCCTTTTTTTCTTTTCTGCTGGTGTTTTTTTTCAATGCTTTCCTCAAACAACTCCAAACGTTGGAATCGTTTTTGATACGCCTTCAAATGAGCTGGTAAAACGTTCTTTTGGAGTTCATAACCTTTCCCCACAAAATAAGATAAAAATTCTTCTTGTTCTGCTTCGCCTAAAACATTTTTTAGCTGACTTCTTTTTGCGAACGTCCAATCTTTCTTTTCCATTTCAAGCCCCTCTAAAATAGGCGATGGTAAATGTGGGTGGGCGGCATCAAGTCCACGGACATACGAAAAGACAATCTCCTTTGCCACATAAAATAGTTGTTGAAAAAAAGCTTCCTGGCTTTTACGAGACAGCAGCTGACTAGGAGCTCCATTAACAATAGGAAGGGTTGATAGATCACGTTCGTTTAAATAACCTGACAACGTATGAGAACGAGGAAAAATCCCTTCATTCATCCCGACCACAAATAATTTCTTTCCTTTAAATAAGCCAATATCGCGCCAAGTATGCAGTGCCACACCGTCCTTATGTCCTCTCTCAATAAAAAGTTCGATCGCCTCACTCGATTCTTTTAACCACTCATAAAATAACTCCTGATTCATAAAGAGAGAACCTAACCCACGATCAGTCAGTGTGACAAGTTGCTCGTTGATCTTTTCTTCCAATTTTTCTAAAGCACGTTTTTCAGTTGAAATATTTTTTAAAAGAACAAGATCTTCTTCTTCCCTTAATTTTAACGCCCAAATGTCTTGCCAATTTAATTCCTCTAAAAACTGCTTAAGGATATTTAAATAATCCATAAAAGAAGCCTTTTTCGGCCAGGTCCAGTTCCTAGTCGTTTGAAAAATAGCTTGTACTTGCTCATTTATGGCCTGTCCTTCTGATAAGAACGTTTTTTTCTCCTTAATATATTTATTCGCCTCTAAAAAAGAAAGTGAAAGAACTTGTTCAAATAAAGCAAGAGAATCCCATTTAGATAATGGTCCACCTTGTTTTTCAAAACTTAATTGAAGCAGATGATATATCCCTGTCTCTGATAACTTTTTTTGTTTAGCTGTTTGAAAAGGAATTTGATATCGTTGCGCCTGATTTAAAAGGGGGGTTATTTCTTCTCGCTCATTTGCAAATAAAATCGCCTGTTCCGAAAAGGGCAAATTCGATTCTGCGATTTCATATAAGATTGCTTTTAATTCCTCTTCCTTCGTAGAAGCGGCGGCTAAGCTCTTTTTTTGGGTTACCTCATTCGCTTCAGCTAGATGATAGTGATCGGCAAAACCGATTTGCCCGAGTTCTATCCTCGTTTGTTCAACGATCGAAAAGTTGCGATCATTCGGTAAATTAACCTCAATCGACATGCCTATTTCTTTAAAGGTTTTAATTAATAAATATTGCAAAGGATTAAAGCTATAAAATCCATCAACGACGATTTTAACTGGATCGATTGGATATTTTTTTAACAATTCAATCGCAAAGAGAATATGATTTTCTGGATCGTACATTTTGTTATCTTTTAAAATTTGCTTTTCATATTCTTCAAATAAGCTCGTTAACTGGATCAAGGACTCTGGAATATCATCGAGCGTTAAACCCAACCTTTTTAACTGTCCATAAGTATCAGCAAATCCCTTTGATTGACCGAGCGTTTCAACTATTTCAAATTCATATTGGTTCCGCTCTACAAATTGTTGGAAAAACAAAGTCCGCTCGTGCTCTGTAATGGAAATGATATTTGGTTCAATCTTTTGAATAAAAAGTTGAGCTAATTCATCGAAGTTTAAATAATGAAGATTTTTTTGACGCTCTGCTCCTTTACTTAACCAGATCCGCGAAGGCAACACATAATAAACCTTCGTCTCTTCTTTTTCCTGGAAGGCAACAAGCTCATCTAGTCGCTCTTGTTTGGCTACTTCTCTAAACGAAGTTCCATAAACAATATATGTCATATACTCCCTCCAATTGGTTTATTCCTTTCTTTCCTCATGTCCGTATGTAGGAGGCCATCATGCATATAAGACTCTGAAACCGAATAAAAACCAAATGATTGATAAAATTTCTCTAAATAAGATTGAGCTTGAATAAAAATCGACTTCTGCTCTTTTTCTTCTTCTAAAATGGAAATCGCTTTGTTTAATAACTGAACACCATAACCGAGGGATCGTTGCTTTTGTGCGACAATCACTCGCCCAATCGAAGCTTCTTCAAAATAGTCACCCTTAAGAAAAAGCCGACTGTAAGCTAACATAGCTCCCTTCTCATCTTTTAAAAATAAATGTAACGCTTTTTTATCTGCTCCATCTAATTCTTCATATGGACAATTTTGTTCAACAATGAAGACATTTACACGTAAACGAATGATTTCATATAGTTCTTCATTCGTTAGCTGATTAAATTCTTTCACAACCCAATTCATCATCATTTCCCCTTACTATCCCGATTTTCAAAAGATTTATTTCTTCTATTTTAGCATAAAGAAAACTCACCGCCCGCTTCCCAACCTCTCATTTTTTTCTAAAAATAAAAAAGTACAGCTTCGATATCTCAAAGCTGCACCATCTTTTAATTAAAAGGAAATTACTCTAAAGCCCATTAATGGTACAATTATTAGGATAATAATAAAAGCTCCCCATAATACACCGGCATTGTTTAACGTCCCTTTTTTTGTTCTCGTTAAAATGACTTCCATTAAACCGATTAAGGCAATCGCTAACAAGCCCTTTACCGCGTACATTGCTGCGAATCCCCAAAGAGCAAATAGTAGATAAATACCTGAAACGAGCATGATTACAAAGAACAATCGTAAAATCATATGTAGAATTTTTCCTGCTTTTGCTTTTCCACCTTTTATTAAGAAAAAAGCAATAATAAAGAGCAAAACTGTAATCGCCCATGCACTTGAATGCAAATGGCTAAACATTGTTTCCATTTTAATCCTCCTAAAATAATTAAAGTTAATACTTGTCCTCATTAGTATTATAAGCGAAAGATGAATGAGAAGAAACTTTTAGCCCTATATTGCCATAGAACCCTCATAATTCAAAAGGATTTTTGGCTTCCTTCCCTCCATTAAAGAAGCTTTTGACCAAACAATGAACCTATTAAAGCAACCGCCGCTTCAGCCGTAATGTTTTTTTCATCTAAAATCGGGTTCACTTCCACAAACTCTGCTGACGTAATGATTTTTGCTTCTGCTAACATTTCCATCGCTAAATGACTTTCACGATACGTGACACCACCAACTACAGGCGTCCCAACTCCAGGAGCCTCAAGTGGATCTAAGGCATCCAAATCAAAGCTTAAATGAACACCATCTGTCCCTTTTGTCACATGAGCAATCGCCTCCTCCATCACATGAGCCATACCAAGCCGGTCAATTTCGTGCATCGTAAACACTTTAATTCCAAGTTGTTTAATTAGTGCTTTTTCTCCTTCATCTAAAGATCGAGCCCCAATGATGACAACGCTTTCAGGTTTTACTTTAATTTTAGCCTTTCCTATTTCGATTAGCTCGTCTTCCCCTAAACCAAGGCTAACCGCTAGCGGCATACCATGTATATTTCCAGACGGAGATGTCTCAAGTGTATTTAAATCCCCATGGGCATCATACCAAATTAACCCTAAATTTTTTTTCATTTTGGCAACACCAGCAAGCGTCCCAATCGCTGTACTATGATCGCCCCCTAAAACCAACGGAAAATAACCGGCTGTTTCCACTTCCTCAATCTGATTCGCTAACGCTGTACAAGCTTCGACAATTTCGTTTAAATGCCTTAGCTTTTGCACCTTTTCCCTTTCCCTAGAAACAGGAATATCTCCAAAATCAAACACTTCATCGCTCAGCCTTTTTAAAGTCGCTTCAAGTCCTGCATACCGAATCGCACTTGGACCCATGTCGACCCCTCTTCGGCTCTGTCCTAAGTCTAATGGTACACCAATGATGCCTATCTTTTTTTTGTCATAAAGCTACCTCCATTGTGATATTTTCTCACAATATATATTTCGAGCTATTTCCCCAAAAATCCTTTTAAAGCGAACGAAACATTTTGCGGACGTTCGGCTAATCTTCTCATAAAATAAGCAAACCAGTCATTTCCATAAGGTACATAAATCCGGACATGATAGCCTTGTTTCACTAACTCCCTTTGTAAAGATTCCCTAAATCCATATAAAAGTTGAAACTCAAATTTATGTCGAGGAATTCTTTCTTTAAAACAAAAAATTTTCACCTTTTCGATGATTCGATGATCATGGGTAGCAATCGCTGTAAATTCTCCCTCTCGTAAATGCTCTTTAATTCTCTCAAAATACTGAACATCAATTTCTTCTTTTGTTTGAAAAGCAATCGTTTTCGCTTCTTTATAGGCACCCTTAACAAGCCGTAAGCGAGCCCCTTTTAAATGTTGAATATCACTTTTAGCTCGGAACAAATAAGCTTGTATCACAGTCCCAACTGCATTAGGGAATTCATTTCGTAAACTTTCCAACAACGTTATCGTATTTTGACAATAATCAGAGCTCTCCATATCAATACAAACAAAGTTACTTGACCGCTGGGCCGCCATTACAATTTTTCTAACATTTTCGTAACAAAACTGCGGACTAATACTTAATCCTAGTTGAGTCAACTTAATCGACAACTGACTTTTCAGATGATATTTATTAATCTTATCTAATATATCTAAACAAGTAACTGTGGCTTGAAGAGCCTCTTCCCTAGTTGTAACAAATTCTCCTAAATGGTCAATTGTTACTAAAAAACCTTGTTCATTCAAACTTTCGATAATTTTTCGTGCTTCTTCAAATGTTGTCCCGGCAATGACTTGTTTTGCTCCAAATTGTAAACCAAACTTTTTCGCCAAATGATTTAAGAGCTTATTTTTTGATAACATTAAAAAAAAGAGCCTTGTCATTTTATTAAACCACTCCTCATCTCACATAATGAGAGTTGAAATCACTTATTCTCCTTACTCATTTATATGCGATGGGATTGAGGCTATTCATTACGGTTCATTAGGTTTTAATGAAATGATAAAAAAGAAGCTACCCCATCAGCGTCATGTTTATGACCTTTTAGGGATAGCTCTGTTGTCGTATGGCATTAATTTAAGTCAAAATGTTTACCGTTAAGCTCGTAAATCACCCATTCAGTAATGTTTGTAGCATAGTCGGCAATTCGTTCAATGTATCGTCCGATAAAGGCGAGTTGGGTTATTTGATTCACTCCAACCTCACCTGAATTCATTTCAAATAGCTCCTTAATGATTTCACCGTACATCCGATCAACATGATCATCAAGGGAAGCAATTCGTTGAGCGAGCATGGCATCCGAGTCGTCATACGCTTTTAATGATTCCTCAATCATTTGCTCGGCAAGATGAAACATTTTAAGCATTTTGTCTTTGATTTCAGTTAACGTTGAATCGTCTAAGCGACGGGCTGCTTTTGCCATATCGACAGCTAAATCGCCAACCCTCTCTAAATCACTCGAAATTTTTAATGTTACAATCAATTTTCGTAAATCGGTAGCGACTGGTTGTTGTTTTGTTATTAAAAGCGTAACGGAATCATTCAGTTGATGTTCAAGCTCATTGATAAAATGGTCGTCTTGAATAATCGATTCCATCTTAATCAAATCAGCTTCACGGAAGGCTACATGTGTTTCATTCAAAACTTCTGAAACCCTTGTTCCCATCCCTAACAATTGATCTTTAATTGCTTGTAGCTGTTGTTGAAAATTTTCTCTGCCTGCCATGGATTGCTCCCCCTTAACCGAATCGACCAGAAATATAATCTTCAGTACGACGGTCGGTTGGATTCGAGAAAATTTTGTCCGTTTCGTCATACTCAACGACTTCACCATTTAAGAAAAACGCAGTCCGATCAGAAATACGTGCTGCTTGTTGCATGTTGTGTGTAACGATAACGATACTATAGTCTTGTTTTAATTGTTGAACAAGCTCTTCTACTTTTAACGTTGAAATCGGGTCAAGAGCTGAAGTCGGTTCATCCATCAAAATAACATCAGGCTCAATCGCTAAACAACGTGCGATACAAAGACGTTGCTGCTGCCCTCCAGATAATCCATATGCATTTTCATTTAATCGGTCTTTTACTTCATCCCAAATATAGGCCCCTTTTAAACTTTGCTCCACGATTTCATCTAATATTTTTTTATTACGGATTCCATGAATTCTTGGTCCATAAGCGATATTATCATAAATCGACTTCGGAAATGGATTAGGCTTTTGAAAAACCATTCCGACTCTCGTTCTTAATTCTTCTACTTTAAAAGACTTCTTAAAAATACTTTGCTCTCTTAGTTGAATATCTCCTGATACCCGAACGATAGGGACAAGCTCAACCATCCGATTTAACGTTTTTAAATAAGTAGATTTCCCACATCCAGACGGCCCAATAATGGCAGTTACTTCTTTTTCATAGATTGAAAGGTTAATATCTTTCAGGGCATGATCTTGACCATACCATAAATTTAAGCCTTTTGTATCGTAAACGACCTTTTTATCTAGTGCTTGGTATCTCGGTTTTTCATTCACTGAAATGGAAATTTCTTTCTTTTTCGGTTCCGTCAACATCGTCATCGTTTCTCCTCCTAAAGACTAATATCTCTTTTGAAATTTATTTCGAATGATAATCGCGATAGAATTCATTAAGAATAAAACAACTAATAAAACCACTATCGTTGCCGCTGCTAAATTAGCGTATTCTGCTACTAAGGCTGAATCCAATGTCCAATAATAGATTTGCATCGGCATCACGGTAAAGCGGTCAAAAATGCTTTCTGGGAACGGAATTAATAAAGCTGGAATTCCAATTACGACTAGTGGAGCCGTTTCACCAATCGCTCGTGATAATGATAAAATCGCTCCCGTTAAAATACCAGGTAAGGCAGATGGTAAGATAATATTTTTTATCGTTTGCCATTTAGTGGCTCCCATCCCATAAGACGCTTCACTCAAGTGGTTTGGTACCGCACGTATAGCTTCTTGAGAGGCGACAACGACAATCGGTAAAACGAGTAATGACATCGTTAAACCACCCGCTAAGACCACATTCCCTAAATCAAACCCACGAACAAAAACCGTTAAACCTAAAATTCCAAAAACAATCGAAGGAACCCCTGCTAAGTTCGAAATATTCGTTTGAATAAACGATTGTAGTTTCCCTTTTTTGGCATAACATTCTAAATAAATCGCTGTCCCAACACCAAGTAGCATCGTAACTGGTGCAACAATAAGCATCAACCAAAGCGTTCCTAAAATCGCTCCCATAATCCCTGCATTTTCCGCTCGAGTTGATAATTTATTTGTTAGGAAATCGAAGTCAATCCAACCTATACTTTGAGAAAAAACTCGATAAATTAGTATCGCTAGCACGAGTAATCCAAATGTTGAGGCAAGAAAAAAGAGTGACTTTGCGATCGAATTTTTCACTAATCGTTTATCGATTCTATTTTGAACTTTTTCCATATCCATATATCGCATATTAGTATTCCTCCCTATACTTACGGGAAATATATTGGGCTAAAACATTCATTAATAACGTAAAAACAAATAATGTCATCGCAACAGCATATAAGCTGTAATAAATAGTAGTGCCTGCAGCAGCTTCACCGCTTGTGATTTCAACAATATAGGCGGTCATGGTTTGCATCGATTGAGTAATATCGAATGTAAAGTTTTTTGAACTACCGCTAGCAATTGTCACGATCATTGTTTCACCAATCGCCCGCGATATCCCTAATACAAACGAAGCAATAATTCCTGAGATCGCGGCTGGAATGACAACCTTCCCTGTCACTTCAAGCTTAGTAGCACCTAAAGCCAAAGCTCCTTCTCGCATCGAGTTCGGAACTGAGCTCATCGCATCCTCTGATAAAGAAGCGACCATTGGGATAATCATAATTCCCATCACAATTCCTGGACTTAATATATTCGTAGCTTCGAGTCCTGGAATAATCGCTCTTAAAATAGGTGTCACAAAGGTAAAGGCAAAGAATCCGTACACAATCGTTGGAATACCCGCTAGTAACTCTAAAATCGGTTTTAACACTTTTCTTACTTTTGCTGAGGCGTATTCACTTAAATAAACGGCCGTCATCAACCCAATTGGAATCGCAACGAGCATCGCTATTAGTGAGGACAATATCGTTCCCGTAATTAAAGGAAGAACACCAAATTCAGGATTTTGACTCAATGGTTTTAAGACAGTACCCGTAAAGAAATCCAAGAAAGGCACACGTCTAAAAAACTCAAGTGTTTCCGTTAATAAGGTAAAAATGATCCCTACTGTTGTTAACACAGAAATTGTTGCAATGGTAAATAAAAGCTTCGGCATTAACTTTTCCATAATCGTTGTAAAGTTCTTTTTATGTTTATTTTGCTCTATCATTTCTTGAACGGTTTTTTTATTCGTTACTGTCTTGCTCATTTGTTCGGCTCCCTTCTCGCCATTTGTTCCCTTTTGAAAAGAGGGGAAAGAAACTCATTTCCCCTCCTCTATTTCTTTTTTATTTTATAAGCCTTCTAAATAATCGATAAACCCTTGAACTTCCTCATCTGGAATCGGAGCAAAGCCAGTTTCTCCAGCGAAGTCATTAATATGATTCATAACATATTTGGCAAAATCTAATACTTCTGGTTTGCTTTTCGCATTATCAACATTTAAATATGTGAATACTGGGCGCGTAAATGGTGCATAATCTGCCTCTTCGCCGATTGTATCAAGTGATGGAGCAACCGCACCTTCACCAAAATCAATACTTACAGCTTGTAACTTATCTTGGTTGTTCACATAATATCCGAATCCGAAAAAGGCAATTCCGTTCGGGTCTTCAGCAATCAAGTTCACAAGAGTTGAATAATCTTGTTGCAAGTTAACACTATCAACTAAATCTTGTTTTTCCAGTACTTCATCAAAGAAAAACTCATAAGTACCATGATTTTCGTTCGGACCATAACGATTTACTTCTGTATCTGGGAAATCTGGATTAATATCAGACCATTTTTCAATTCCGCCATCTGCTAAGAACATTTGGACAACGTCCTCTTGCGTAAGCTCTGTTGCCCAATCATTTTCAGGGTTAATAACAAATGTTAAACCATCTAATGCTACCTTTAGTTCTTTTACTTCCATTCCTAACTCATCAGCAAGTTGTTGTTCTTCTTCTTTTATTTCACGTGAAGCATTATTAAAGTCTGTTCCGTTTTCTGCTAAGAACCTTTGAAACCCTGCACCTGTTCCAGCACGGCTAACTTCAACCGATACTCCCTCTTGTTCATTAATCATATATTCTTCCGCTAAAATCGCCATTAAGGGATAAACAGTACCAGAACCATCAATGACAACACTACCTTCAAGTTCAGCATTTTCATTTCCTTCTACTTCTGCACTTTCATTTTGATTCTCTGAATCTGTGTCGTTCGCATCTGCATTTGCTCCAGAGTCATCATTCCCGCCACCACAAGCTACTAAAATAGCGGACATTAAAGCGACTACTAGTAAGACAAAATACTTTTTTGATTTCACGAATTGTTCTCCCCTTTTCTGTATCAATCAGTTTGTTTTGGAGACTAGCTCCTCTTTACAACTTCAGTATAAGGGCACTTTATTAAGACAGTTCGCATCATTTGTAAAGCTTTCATAAATCGATGTAAACATTCTGTAGAGATTGTAAATTTAATATTAAGGACGAAAAGGATATTTTTTTAAAACAAAAAAGAGCCAGAACGAACCCTGCCCCTTGCCTTCTTACTATTTAATTGAACTACTCCCACTTATCGACCTTGCGGTCTGATTGAAGTGGGAGATTCTTGGGAACAGAGCGTACTTGCCAGCGTATTTCTTTGCTAACAGAGGTTTCTCTTATGGACCAAGCTATCCCCATCGATTCCTACGGTTCTGTATGTTGTTTAAGCCAAGTGGAAAGTTCTTAACCCTTCGGCTAGAATATTTTGGCTGGCATTTATATCTCGATCGTGATGTTTATGGCAAATAGGACAAGTCCAATCTCTTATTTCAAGAGATTTCTTGCCATCTTGATGTCCACAATGGGAACATATTTGACTAGAGGGAAACCACCTGCTTATTTTCAAGATGGTTTTCCCGTACCATTTCGCTTTGTATTCTAATTTTGATACAAAAGCAGACCATGATACATCCGAGATGGATTTGGCTAACTTATGATTGCGTAACATTCCTTTGGTGTTCAAGTCCTCTATACAGATCATATCGTGGTTTTTGATAATGTCTGTACTTAATTTGTGAAGAAAATCGTCTCGTTGGTTCCTGACTCTTTCGTGCAATCTAGCCACTTTGCGTTTTTGCTTCTGATAGTTTTTGGCATCAAGTAGATTGATGTCATTGTTTTTAGCATTTAATGCACGTCTGGAAAGTTTTCGCTGTTCACGTTTTAGCCTCTTTTCCATTTTGGCTGTGAATGTATGATTATCCATCTTACGACCATCCGAAAGAACCGCAAAGTCCGCAATGCCTAAATCTATACCGATAGATGAATCTGCTTTCTTCAAGGGCTGTACGTCTGTTTCGGTAAGAATGGATACAAAATACTTTCCACTAGGATTTCGTCTAACCGTAGCATTAAGGATACGACCATGTACGTCACGACTTTTGGCCAAGCGAACAAGACCCAGTTTCGGCAATTTGATTTTGTTGTCTACCATGGCAATGTTATGGTTTGTTTCTTTCGTCGTATAGGATTGTACCTGATTCTTTTTAGACTTGAAGCGCGGAGCTTTCGTTTGTTTCTTAAAGAATCGAGTATAGGAATCAGCGAGGTTTTTCAGAGAAGATTGAAGGGCAGTGCTGTCCACTTCTTTTAGCCATACGAATTCCTTTTTTAGTTGTGTTAATTGGGCCGAACAAGAAGGGTACGTTAATCCTTTGCCTGTTTCTTTGTATGTATCGTTCCATTGCCCTAAAAAGCGATTAAATACAAAACGAGAACAGCCGATGGTTTTGGCAATCAGGGTTTCTTGTTCTTTGCTTGGATAGATACGGAACTTATAGGCTTTCTTGACTAGCACGGCTCTCCCTCCTCCACAAAACGAACTTTTGTTCTTATCGTATCATGAAAAGGAGCGTTTTGGCTACCACCAACCGACATTCATCTCCCACCTTTCGTTGGGCTTTGCCCTTCTCACGATGGAGGAAGGAGTCTTCTGTCGGAAAACGATAAAATAAAAAGAACCACTCTTTTCCTCATTTGAAAAGTGGTTCTTATGTTTTCTTTGATAAAGTTTATCTTTTTTTGTTTTTGTTTTTCTTGTAAATAAGGATAATTCTACATAAGGACTTCTCCCATTTTCAGGGTTGCGACGGCCTTCCCTCATTAACTTTTCTCTTTGTTTTTTCGCTTTTGATTTTGCCACTTTTTTCACCTCATCATTAAAGATTTGAACACTATTATCTATGATTTTATATTTAAATTCAAGTCTAATATTTGGATCATCTATTCACTATAATAAACCTAATACATATTTGAGGAGTGACGAGATTGATTCGAAAAGCGATTATAACCGATATCCCCCACATTCAAAAATGGATTTATGAGCGTGCAAAAGATATCCAGAAGAAAGAACTTTCCCAATGGGAGTTTTATTTAACACAAGAAAACACGCAAATTGTACAAGATGACTTTGAACAGAACACTTTATATGTATTAGTAGACAAGAGCGAGACACCAATCGGTTCATTTACGTTAACACTAGGAGACGATTGGGATTTTAACCTTTGGCCAGACCATAAAGAAAAACCCTCCTTTTATTTACATCGCGTAGTCGTTCCACTCAAGTTAAAAGGAGAAAACATTGGCACAAAGCTCATTGCATCTGCTCAAAAAATAGCATCTAACGCTGGGTACTCACTCCGACTAGACTGTGCCCGATTTAACCCATTTTTAAAACCTTTCTATTTACAACACGGCTTTTTATTAAAATCAACTTTAGAGGAATTTTTGTTATTTGAATGGAAAGAGGGAGCCGAAATTAAATGAATAGGACCATGAGCGATTCACACCAATCCACGTGGGCTGTGAATTGTTTTTTATTGAGGCGAGTTTTTCGGATTTGGCGGGCCTCCTCCTCCTTTTTCTCACACCATCCACGGCCAAAAAAGGCTATAAATCCACTTTAAAGTTAAATTTATAGCCTTTTTAAGATTTAAGCACTTTTATCTTTCAAATTCTAATTTTGTTCCATCGGAAAATTTGATCTCTATTTCAAAATCCTCCACATCACGATTATTTATATTAAAATAATTTAAAATCGAATTTTTTAAATCTCTTTTACTTGTGCCTGCACTCATCGGTACTTCTTGGAACATCGCTTCAATCGAGGCTTGAGCCTGAGCTCCATAAGTTGTTTCGACGTTAGGGACACGATATTTAGCGACGACATATTGAGGTTTCACTTCGTACTCTAGGTCATACTTTTGACCGTCTTTCAGTTCAATCTCTAATTCAAAATCAACGATCGTTACATTTGCAAGCACTGGCAAACTAAACAGCACTAAAAAAGATAAAACAGCCAAACCTATAACGAACTGTTTTTTCAATTAAGTTCCCTCCTTTTTGTTTTCTAGAATAATATTTCCATTGAATCAATTTTTATTCTATCCACCTTATTTGCCCTAAAAGAAAACTGCTTATTGACAATTTTCAATTACTTCGATAAAGTGAATACAAATTTGAAATGTGGGGATTAGGTACGTTAAATGAAATTTCTTTAACGTTTAAAAGGGAATCCGGTGAAAACCCGGAGCGGTCCCGCCACTGTATTAGAAGAGCTATAACCTTTGATCACTGATTCTATCTGGAATTGGGAAGATCGTTATAGCGATGACACTAAAGCCAGGAGACCTGCCTATTCTAACAGCACTGACTAACCCACGGGAGATGGGGAGGTGTTAAAAATATCATTGGTATAACAGGATATTTTTACCCACTCATAACGGTAAAAATATCCTTTTTTATATTTATAAATAAATTGGAGGTATTTTTTGATGGGAGAGATTAGAACAAGCAATCTTGGTTATCCAAGAATCGGAGAAAAACGCGAGTGGAAAAAATTATTAGAAGCTTATTGGGCAGGGAATGTTACAGAAGATGACTTTTTCAAAACAATGAAAGAGTATCGCCTTCTTGGATTAAAAAAACAAAAGGAAGCCGGCATTGATCTTATTCCTGTAGGAGATTTTAGTTTTTATGATCATGTGCTAGATCATTCGACCATGTTCGGTTTAGTCCCTAACCGTTTCGATCAAGTTGGTGAAGCCAATCGTTTAGAAACCTATTTTGCAATAGCACGCGGAACGAAGGAAGCTCCTGCGAGTGAAATGACAAAGTGGTTTAATACGAACTATCACTACATCGTACCCGAATTAGAAGATAAAAAACCTAAGCTGGTACATAATAAGCCACTCGAAGCATATCTAGAAGCAAAAGAAGAACTCGGAATTGAAGGGAAGCCCGTCCTACTTGGACCTTTTACATTCCTTAAATTATCAAAAGGTTATCAAAGCAACGATTTCGAACAACATCTGAACGATTTTATTCCTATTTATATCGAAATTTTGCAGCAATTAGAACAAGCTGGTGTCAAGTGGGTACAAATCGATGAGCCTAGCCTTGTCAAGACTTTAACTAACGAAGAAATCCGTCTATTCACATCTACTTACCATAAATTAAAAGAGGCTGTTCCTCAGTTACAAGTCATTTTACAAACTTATTTTGATGCAGTCAGCTTTTATGAAGAGATTATTTCATTACCAGTTGAAGCAATCGGTCTTGATTTTGTCCATGGTTATGATGAAAACATCGCTTCATTAAAAGAATTCGGCTTTCCAGCAGACAAATATTTAGCTCTTGGTATCATTGATGGGCGAAATATTTGGAAAGAAAACTTACAGAATATTGATAAAAAACTTACAGAAGTAACAACAGTCGTCCCACTTGAGCAACTAATTTTACAGCCATCTTCAAGTTTGTTACATGTCCCTGTTACATTAAAACATGAAACAAAATTGGACTCACTCGTCTTAAGTGCTCTTGCCTTTAGTGATGAAAAGTTAGTCGAGTTATCAACCGTCAAACATTTTGCTACAGCTAATGCAGAAGAAAAAGCAGTTG
Organism: Alkalihalobacillus alcalophilus ATCC 27647 = CGMCC 1.3604; assembly: GCF_000292245.2. Taxonomy (GTDB): domain Bacteria; phylum Bacillota; class Bacilli; order Bacillales; family Bacillaceae_D; genus Alkalihalobacillus; species Alkalihalobacillus alcalophilus. Next base: position 18,898 of record NZ_ALPT02000046.1, read on the forward strand.
TACTTGAAAAAAACAATCAATTATTTAAACAAATTAGCTCATCTGACTGGCGCCGAAACGGTGTTAGTGAAAGCTCTGAACGTAAAACAAAAAGAGCAACATCTGTTAAAGAACGTCAAAAAGTCCAAAACGAAAAATTCCAGTTACCACTTTTACCGACAACAACGATTGGTAGTTTCCCACAAACGAAAGAAGTACGAAAATCTCGGAACTTGTGGAGAAAAGGTGAGTTAACAAATGAAGCCTACACCACTTTTGTACAGGAACAGATTAAAAAGTGGATTAAGATTCAAGAAGATCTTGAATTAGATGTCTTCGTTCACGGTGAATTTGAACGAAATGATATGGTTGAATTTTTTGGTGAAAAACTAGGTGGCTTTGTCTTCACACAAAATGGATGGGTGCAATCATACGGCTCTAGATGTGTTAAACCTCCAGTTATTTTTGGAGATGTTCAATTCCTTGAAGAAATGACAGTCGCTGAAACCGTTTATGCCCAATCACTAACAGAAAAACGAGTAAAAGGGATGTTAACTGGTCCTGTCACGATTCTGAATTGGTCATTTGTCCGTAACGATTTAACTCGACAAGAAGTTGCTTATCAAATTGCTGAAGCTTTAATTGAAGAGGTAGAAGCACTAGAAGCAGCTGGAATTGAAATGATTCAAGTTGATGAGCCAGCCATTCGTGAAGGTCTTCCACTTAAAGAAAAAGATTGGGCGACTTATTTAAATTGGGCTGTTGAAGCATTCCGAATTAGCACAGCAACTGTAAAAGATTCGACCCAAATTCATACGCATATGTGCTATAGTGATTTCCGCACGATCATTCATTCAATTTCAGACTTAGATGCTGATGTTATTTCGATTGAAACATCTAGAAGTGCTGGAGAAATTATTTCGACTTTTGAAACAAATGTGTATGATAAAGGCATCGGACTTGGTGTCTATGACATTCATAGCCCACGAGTACCGAGCGTTAACGAAATGACAAAAGTCATCGAACGTGCCCTTGAAGTTTTACCACAGGAGCTTTTCTGGGTCAATCCTGATTGCGGATTGAAAACACGTGGAGAAGAAGAAACAGTAGCTGCGCTAAAGAATATGGTTGAAGCAGCAAAGGAAATTCGAGTGAAATCGGAGGCTACACAATTAAGTTAATTCGATAATGTTTTAAAAGGACTCTAGCCATACTCAATGGTTTAGAGTTCTTTTCCTTTAGCACCATCGACTATTTAAACCAAAAAAACCTTGAATGGGCTAAAGGCTCATTCAAGGTTTTTTCATTATGCTGGATATACGCTTACTTGTTTGCGGTCACGACCAACACGCTCATATTTCACAACGCCGTCGATTTTTGCAAATAATGTATCGTCTCCACCTTTACCTACGTTCGTTCCAGGATAAACGCGAGTACCACGTTGACGAACTAAAATTGATCCACCTGTTACAGTTTGACCATCTGCACGTTTAGCACCTAGGCGCTTAGAGCGTGAGTCACGTCCGTTTTTAGTACTACCTACTCCCTTTTTCGAAGCGAAAAACTGAAGGTCCATTCTTAACATAGTATCCACCTCCTCATTATTTACTGGCTATAATGGTCATATGTTCATGATACTCTTGTGCAATCGATTGAAGTGATGCCACCATTCCTTCAAGAAGAAGCTGAACTTTCTCAAGCGTGTCCGCATCCAGACCAGCTGGTACAGAACAAAAAAGATAGCCACCATCTTCTTTCATCTCAACATCTAATTCGACATTCAGAAGCGAATAAATCGCATTCACTGCACCTAATGACACAGCGGAGGCCCCCGCACAGACGAGGTCATATCCATATGGACCGGATTCAGCATGACCACTCATTAAAAATGAGTCGATCTTCTGGTTATCGTTGCGTTTTACTTTTACCGTAATCATGTCAATTATGCGTTAATTTTTTCAATAACGACTTTCGTGTAAGGTTGACGATGACCTTGCTTACGACGGTAGTTTTTCTTAGCTTTCATTTTGTAAACGATGATTTTCTTTTGACGACCGTGTTTTTCAACTTTAGCCGTTACAGTAGCACCTTCTACTAAAGGAGCTCCTACTTTTACATCATCGCCACCGACCATTAGGACCTTGTCAAAGCTAACTGTTTCACCAGCTTCAGCCTCTAATTTCTCGATATAGATCTCTTGACCTTCAACTACTTTAAGTTGTTTACCACCAGTTTCAATAATTGCGTACATTTCTGCACCTCCTCATATACTCAGACTCGCCATCATTAGGTAGAAATTGTAAAATTCCGTTTGAAAACCTAGTCCGTGCGGTTGTAGTCGTTTGGGTGCGACCAAATAACTAACATTTGCAATCATACCACATGAGCAAATCCACTGTCAATCCTTACACGATGCGTTTTTTATGTCTTTTTCTAATCAATCTTCCGAAAAGAATTACATCTCGAACTTAGCCTTTTTGAAGAGCTTTGACGTTATTTGTCTTAATGTTAGGCAAACGAGTTTTGGCGGCGTTTCTCTGTCTTTTTTTCACATCAACACCGCCCAAATCCTCACACTACACAGAAAAAAGGCATAAGAACTAGACCATTCTTATACCTTCTCCTCTATATTGCCTTCACCTTAACGATTAAACGCTCTTAACATCCAGGCGTGTTTCTCTAAGTTAGCTTTTAATGCGATAAACATGTCGGCTGTTGGCTCATCGTTTCCACCTTCTGCTAACTCGATAATTTCATTCATTTCTAAGACCATACGTTCAAAGTCATCTGCAACAGATGCTACCATTTCTTCGGCTGTTTCAGTTCTAGTTGCTTCTTTGACAGTTGCCAGCTGTAAATACTCAGTCATAGTCGCAACGGGTGTTCCTTTAATCGCTAAAATACGTTCTGCTATCTCATCAATTTGTACCGCTGCTTCTCCGTATAATTCCTCAAACTTTGCATGTAAAGTAAAAAACTGTTCACCTTTAACATACCAGTGGTAATTGTGTAATTTTGTAAATAATACAGACCAGTTCGCTAATTGCTCATTTACTTTTGTAATTAATTGTTGATTCATTCTCATCCATCTCCTTGTTTGTTTTCTTATTATGTTTATATCATAACATTAATTATAATGATTATCAATAAGAAATAATTACAATTAAATAATCAATATAAAATTATATTTTCATAATACAAGCATAGTTAACGCAAAAGAATCCATTTTGAAAGCACAAAATGGATTCTTTTATCTTTTATTTCGATTTTTTTAGTTGTTCTAGGCGGTGGATAGCTTCATCTAATGTGCCACTATAGCGGAGTGCAAAGGCTTCTTCATTCATCGCTTTATTAGGGTAAATAAGGATTCGAAAAGCTAGTGCCTCTTCTAGACGTTTTAAATGTTGGCCTTTCTCACCTAGGAGAACTGTCTGAACTTTACTTGGGATCTCGATGACAACGGCTTCTTGATCGCCACCTTTATATTCCCATAATAACCGTTCAATTTTGAAGGCTTGAGCTTCATCAGACAGAACTGAGCCTTTTCCATGACATGTTGGACATGTTTTTGATAAACTCGCTTGCAAGTTGTTTCGCACCTTTTTTCGAGTCATTTCAACTAAACCAAGACCAGTCATTCCAACAACATTTGTTTTGGTACGGTCTGATTTTAAAGCCTTTTTAAAAGCTTTTAAAACCGCTTCTTTATCCTCTTCTTTTTTCATATCAATAAAATCAATCACAATAATACCTGAAATATCTCTCAATCTTAGCTGGTTGGCAATTTCTTTTGTTGCCTCGATATTTGTTTTTAGAATCGTATCTTCCAAATTGGTTTTTCCGGTAAACTTTCCTGTGTTGACATCAATTACCGTTAAGGCCTCGGTTTGGTCAATCATCAAATACGCTCCATTTTTTAACCACACTTGGCGTTTTAAAGCTTTCTCTAATTCTTTTTCAACTCCAAATGCCTCAAAAATATTTTCTTTCCCATGATACAGCCTTAAGGCATTACTTAAATGAGGATAGGACTCAAATAAAAGCTTTAATCTTTTGTAATCAGGTAAATGATCGACCACGATTTCCCCAATTGAATGGTGAGCAAAATCCCTTACAATACGTTCAAACAAACCCGAATCTTGATGCAAGAGACTTGGTGCCTTTTTCTCTACTAAATCTTGGCGCAATTCCGCCCAAAAAGTCCGTAAAAAATGAAGCTCTTGTTTGAGTTCTTCCTCTGAAAGTCCTTCACAAATCGTTCGGATAATCACTCCTTCATTCTCTTGAAGAAGGTTTTCACCAATTCCTCTTAAACGTTCCCTTTCATCCTCAGAGGAAAATCTTCTAGAAACCCCTACATATCCGCCTTCTGGTAAATAAACAACATATCGGCCAGGTAAAGAAATGAGACTTGTTAGGCGAGGTCCTTTTGTTCCAAAACCTTCTTTTGTCACTTGGACAAGAAGCTCTTCTCCTTGGGTAACAAATTCAGAAATGCTGCGTTTTTTCTTTTTTTCATCCTCTTCTTCTAATAAATGAAAAGAAAGCAAGTCATCTCGATAAATAAAGCCGTTCTTTTCACGTCCAATATCGACAAAAGCGGCTTGCATGCCCGGTAGCACATTAACGACTCGAGCTAAATAAATATTGCCGACAATTCGTTTCTCAACTGGTCGTTCAATCATAAATTCAACGACTTCATCATGTTCGACAATGGCCGCTCGTCTTTCTTTTGTATTCATATTAAAATAAATATTTCTCACGGTAGAAGCCCCTTCATTTCTTCATTTCATCTTTTGGCTCGTCACTTTTTCGTACGAATGGTTGCCACTCATTCACAGTTACTATATTTTTATCATGCGGAAATCATTCTGTTCCGTACTATCAAGCCATTCCTTTAAGCGGATCTTTGAATAATTTCCTAAAAAGGCCCTTAACAACATGGACTCAGGCACATAAATAGGTGCTTCATTTGATTGAGATGACACCACCAACTGATGCGTTACACCTCGTTCAAAAAGATCCATTACATCTTTAATTATCATTGTATCATCAACTCGTATCGTTTTGATAGGTCGCTTCGGCACAAAAGCATTTCTCCCCATTAAAAAGCGAACAAATCGATAATGCCGCTGCTTCCACTCCAAATAATTGTTCAAAATTAAAAAGGAGAACACGACCCAAATATTTAGATGAAAGGAAAAGAAAAAGGAAACGATTATCATACAGGCAATTAAAATGAAGAAAGAAAGTTTTCTTGCTGTGGCCATCCCTGTTTTATAAGGAGAACGATAACAACATAGCAGTTGCAAAAGCCGACCACCATCAAGTGGTAATATCGGCAATAAATTAAATAACAAAATAACTAAATTATGATTTAAAAAAAGTTGGTGTGCTTGCTCTGACCAAAAAGAGCTTCCAGCGAATGAAAAAGACAAACCGATCATCCAGACGTGCTGAATAGGACCGGCTAAAATAATCATTAGTTCTTCACGAAATGGCTTATTGCCATTGTCCTCAACTTCGGCCACTCCTCCAAATGGTAAAAGCTCAATTTTATTTATTTTCCATTTAAAATAAGAAGCCGCAACAGCATGGCCTAATTCATGAATAAATACAATCATAAATACCATTAATACTTCACGAAAATAACCAGTTATAATTCCAATTCCTAACACAAACCAGAATAGCGGATGGATTTTAATTTTCCTCGCTAATAGAAACCATTCATTCAAATGAAATGACATCGCTTGGGTCAATGTAAGAATCCCCTTTTTGTATGGCGAAGTAAAACTGACCTTTTTCCTCTCCCTCGGTTTTGGAGACTGTACCAATCGTATGTCCAACTTGAATATGATCATAAATATTCACATCAATGACATTAAGCATGCCATAAATCGTTTTCGTTTGATCATAATGCTGAACAACGACTCTTTTGCCAATTGTTTCGTCTTCTCCAATTGATTCAACAAAACCACCCTTGACCGCTTTCACTTCTTCTTGGACTCCTGTCTCCACTAAAATCCCATGTCCATTTTCTGAAAATCGTTCCGTAATTGTTCCACCTGAAGCAGGAATCGCATAATCCAGTTCATTTATTGGCTGCTGCTCAGGATCTGGTTCCTCTTCTGTTACAGGTAACAGAGCAAGTGGTCGTCCAAATTGTTCCTCATACCAATTTGCTATCATTGCAAATTGAAATTCTTGTTCGTACGCTTGGGCGACAACCTTTTTTGTTCCTTCCAACTGTGTCACATTTCCGTTAAAAGATATGGCAATGAGTAAAAATAAACAAGCAGCTATCATGATTCTTAATAAAAAGAAACTTTTATCATAAATAGCCCCATCTCTTTTTGGTTCTGTAGAGTTACTTTGAAAAGAGTAGGGCTTTTTTGATCGACTTAATATGTCGGTTGCCCGATTTGAATCAAGCTGCTCTCTTGGCCTTTTAGCTACCCCTCGATTTCGGCGCTTTAAATCTGCGTCTCTTTTTAATTGATTTAATTTATTTGACATGTGCATCCCCCTTAGCGCAGCTTTTTCACATTCACTTTGTATAATCTATGACTTGTCCGGTGCACTTATGTCATAATAGAAAGACAGATTTTAAAAAGCTCAAGGCGTAAGGAGGTTACATATAAATGAAAACGATAGGTGTTCTGTTGGCAGGAGGAGAATCAAGACGTTACGGTTCGCCCAAGGCCTTTGCGATGTTAAACTCTAAACCATTTTATCAACACAGTCTCACTTGTTTAAAAGCGTTCACAAACAAACAACTCATCATTAGTCACCCAAACCTCGTTTTAAACTTTCAACAAAACGGGCATAAAAACATATATACGGATAAAGAACCGTATCAAGGGTTAGGACCATTAGCTGGAATTTTCTCGGCAATGGCATATGGCGAATCAGATTGGTATGTGATTGCCCCTTGTGACACACCTTATCTAGAGGCTACTATTTATAAAAAATTAATCGAAAAACTTTTTCAACAAGATACAGAATATGATGCCGTTATTCCACTCGTAAACGATAAACGCCAACCATTAATCGGCCTTTATCATAGAAGAACAAAACCTTTCATCCAACAATTGTTAGATGAAAGAACATTAAAGGTAGGGGCATTATTCCAAAGAGTGAACACTTTATTTGTAGAGGATTCGATGTTTGATAAAGACCCCCAATCTTTTCTGAATATAAACCATATCCACGATAAACCAAAAGAATAAGAACGAAATTTAGACTAACGCTTATAGACATAGCCAAGAAAGAAACGGAATAAATCTACTTTTTGTTTGAAATAATAATAAATATTTAATTGAAATGGGTGTAAAACTTTGATCATTGCTATCATATTGTTGTTTATTGCTTCTAGTTATTTTTCAGCGAGCGAGACAGCCTTAACCGCTACAAATAAAATCAAACTTCAAATCAAAGCAGCAAATGGCGACAAAAAATCTAAAAAATTATTGAAACTCGTCACAAATGCCGAAGAATTTATTCCTGGGATTCTGATTGCTAATAACGTCCCTAATATTATTCTTCCTTCCTTAGTAACGATTGTAGCGTTACAATATGGCTTACCTGTTGGAATCGCGACAGGTGTATTAACCGTTTTAATTATCATTTTTGCTGAAGTTTTGCCGAAGTCCATTGCGGCTGCATTTCCAGAACGAATCTCCTATCTCGTTTATCCGTCTACTAAAATTATGCTGATTATTTTAAAACCTTTAACCTACTTATTAAATGCTTTTACTCGATTAGTTATAAAAATAATCGGTCAAGATGATGGAAACAAAACGACTTTCTCCAAAGACGAAATGCGTGCGATGGTAGACATTGGACATACAGAAGGCACTTTTGAAAACGAAGAGATGTATCGATTGAAAGCAATGCTAGATTTTCAACATTTAAATGTGGCGGATGTGTTGAAAACGCACCGAACGGAAGTGGAAGGAATTTCTGTTGATACAACGTTTAATGAAGCTAAAGAAATTCTGCTCTCCAACCAATTTACAAGATATCCTGTTTACGAAGAAAACCTTGATAACATTGTTGGTGTTTTTCATTCTAAATTTTTTCTGAACTGGTCACGTGAACCTGAACAAAAAATAATCAAATTTTCTGATCCCCCTTTATTTGTTTACACTTTTCAGCCGATTAACTGGGTGTTTCGTAAAATGATGAAGGAGAAGAAACATTTAGCAATTGTGCTAGATGAGCATGGCGGAACAGAAGGAATCATTACACATGAAGATCTTATTGAAACGATGATTGGACAAGATATCGAGGATGAGACGGATATTGACGACCATTTATTAGACCAACACACTGATTCAACTATTATTTGTGATGCCAAAATCTCCTTAAGGCGCCTAAATAATGTTTTTCAAACAGATATTCCAGAGGAGTATGATAATTTAGCTGGTTTTTTATTACATCAATTTGGCTACCTACCAAAAGTCGGAGAACAACTAAACGATGGTAAGTTGCTTTTTGAAATTGTCGAAGCGGATTCAAGGAAATTGATTAGGGTTAAAATTACAAAATAAGATGACTCTGACTCATCAAAAAAGTTTTAATAAATCACCTACTATAAGAGATGTTGGCTCTTGAAACATGCATTTACTAAATGGATGTTTCACTCCTCATTTTTCTTGGGTATTCAGTACATATAAGCATTTATTATTGGAGTTGCTCTTGAAAGGAGCCATATTGATGAAAACAAGAAAATTAGGTCGTTCTAATTTAGAAGTAAGTACAATTGGTTTAGGTTGTATGTCGCTTGGTACAAATGAACAAGAAGCGATCGCTATTCTTGAAACAGCGATCGACCGTGGGATTAATTATCTTGATACAGCGGACTTATATGACCAGGGCTTAAATGAAGAGTTTGTCGGCAAAGCTTTAAAAGGTAAACGCGACCAAGTCATTTTAGCGACAAAGGTCGGGAATCGTTTTGAACGCGGTGTCAGTGGCTGGAGCTGGGATCCATCTAAAAAGCATATTATGTCCGCGGTCAAAGACAGTTTATCTCGATTAAAAACAGATTATATTGATTTATATCAGTTACATGGGGGCACAATCGATGACCCAATTGATGAAACGATTGAAGCATTTGAGCAATTAAAGGACGAAGGTTTGATTCGCGAATATGGAATTTCATCGATTCGCCCAAATGTGATCCGTGAATATGTCAAACGCTCAAATATTGTTAGTGTCATGATGCAATATAGCTTGCTTGACCGCAGACCAGAGGAGCTCTTCCCTTTTTTAGAAGAGCATCAAGTCAGTGTAGTTGCACGTGGCCCAGTCGCCAAAGGAATATTAACAGAACGAACATTTGATAATCTTCCAGATAAAATTAAGAAAAATGGCTACCTGAACTATTCGGCACAAGAGCTAAGAGAAACAAGAATTGCTCTCTATGAAATGAAGCAGCAGCATACAATGAATGAGCTCGCCCTCACCTATTGTCTCTCTCGGCCAACCGTTGCCTCCGTTATAGCTGGAGCAAGTAGTTTAACACAATTAATTGAAAATATTGATGCTTCACAAGTGTTTCTACCTGAATCATTCCAAAAACAATTAAGCACTCTTACCAAACAAGACTTATATAAAGACCATCGTTAATATGAATGGAAACTGTTGATAGGATTGCATAGAAGGGGCTGTCCCAAAGTCATGAAAATGACTTTTGAGGGTTCAGCCTCTTTTTTGAATGTATATAAAGTGAGAGGGGAGACATCATCCACTTCGGTTCCAATAAATCTAAGGAAAGCCTACTTAATGTTCGTAAAATAACTTTTTTGACCTCTTTTTTGATAAAATATAAAGAATTTATAAAATATCTTAAATTTACCAACCTGACAAATATAATAAAATAATCTAGCTACGCCTGTTAGAAGCTCGAGAAAAATCGGTTCGTCTTTATGAAGACAAAGAGCGTCTTCAAAAGCCGTCCCTAATTTTTTCTCGCTTCTGGGCGAACAGGCTTCGCTTTTTTAATATAAGGGGGAGAATTCAATGAACGATAAGGCGATTTTACTCGTTGAGGATGATCCAGAAATCGCACGAATTGTTTGTGATGATTTAAGAAAAAATGGGTTTGTTGTTACTTGGTCGTCTACAGGACAAGAAGGGTTAGAAGATTTTAAAAAGGGAGAATATACATTAGTGCTTATCGACTTAATGTTACCAGAATTAGACGGGTTTACATTATGTAAGTTAATTCGTGATGAATCGGATATTCCACTATTAATCATTAGTGCCAAAATTGCCGATCAAGATAAGATAAAAGGATTAAATTTAGGTGCAGATGATTATTTAACAAAACCTTTTAGTTTAGATGAATTAAAAGCACGCATCCATTCTCACCTTAGACGCTACAATCGTTATAAAGGCATTAAAGTCGAATCTCCTCTTTATCATTATAAAGGTGGGCTAACCGTTGATTTTGAAAAGGAAAGAATCTACATAGCTAATCAACAAGTCCCTTTAACAGCTAAAGAAAAAGGAATATTCTTCTTGCTTGCTAAAAAACCATTTCAGACGTTCTCAAAAAGAGATATTTACCTACATGTTTGGTATGAACCTGAACTTGACAACGGAAAGACAGTGACTGTGCATTTAAAAAGCCTTCGAACAAAATTAAAGGAATCGTCACGTAACCCACTTTTTATCCAAACCGTTTGGGGCATTGGCTATCAATTTATCGGAGAAGAAGTGGAATGAAACTCAAATCATTCCTAATGTTTAGCTATTTAATCGTGATGATTTTACCGGTTGCTGTCCTTTATTTATTATATCTTGGATTGAATCAGTATTGGCAACAAGAGTACTTCAGACAGCAAACCGAAGCAACCCTTCAATTTGCACATATTGAAGAACTTTTGAAGGACCCTGGATTGTATGATTTTAACCCACTTGAAACATATGATATGGTCGCTGATTTAACGAGTGACAACATTGCGATTACCCTTTACCGTTCTGATGGTTTAGTCTTATACCAATCCCATCAGAGAGACTTTAAGCCATATTTTTCTTTTACAAATGTTCATAACCTTTACAGAAATATCGGTGACATCGAAACGACTCATCAAAATTACCGCTTAAAACAGCCCGTTTTATCTCAGGCTGAACTGAAAGGTTTTTATGAAATAACGATTGCCAGAGATGCATGGCTTCAAACCTATCAAAATTATAACTATTATTACTTGGCTCTCTTTATAGCCATATTTACGCTCATTTATTTAATCGTTCTTTTTTTATTACATTATAAATTAAATAAGCCGCTCAAAAGCCTAGAACATCAAATGGATGCTTTTGCAAAAGGTAAACAAACCGAAAAGATCATCCCTCGCTCAAATGATGAAATAAGCCGACTAATTTTACATTTTGAAAATATGAAAAATGAATTAATCAAACAAAATGATGCTGTCAAAAACCAACAAAACGAAAAAGAATGGATTGTTTCAACTCTATCGCACGATCTCAAAACACCTTTAACCGTTATCCGTACCTATTCGGAAGCTTTACTAAAGGGAACAAACCTTACAGAACAAGAAAAACGAGATTATGAACAGATTTTATTTGAGAAGATGCAGTATATGGAGCATTTAATTAATGATTTAGCCATTTATACATCGATTCAATCACCCTCCTTTCAACCAAAACTCGTAAAAGTTGATGGAGAAGAGTTTTTTGACATGCTATTAAGTGGTTATGAAGAGCTCGCTGCAGATAAAGACATTTCGTTACAACTTATCGTTGATGCACCAGGTGAATATCTTCTTGATCCAAAACAAATGATTCGTGTCGTAGATAACCTCGTTGAAAATGGCTTGCGTTATACAAATAAGGGGAATGTACTTAGCTTAGCTGTTATCTCTTCAAATCAGAATTTACCTGAGTGGGTTTTCTCTCCATTTAAACAAGAACTAGAACACTTTCGTCAAAACGATACACTACTTCTTGTCCAAAATGAGGGTAGCTTTATACCTGAGGACCAATTGCTCTATGTATTACAACCTTTTTATCAAGTAGAACAAGCAAGAACAAAAGGTGGTTCCTCTGGCCTAGGGCTCAGTATTGCACAACTATTAATGCAAAAACAAAAAGGTGATTTAACAATATGCTCCAAAGCAGACTTTGGAACATTAGTTGCTTGCCGACTTCCAGAAAGGTGATATTTATGAAAAAACATATAAAAGTATACATTATTTTGTCCTTAATCTTCATAACCGGCTGTTCAACTGCAACCGCAACAAGCCCTGAAGAAATCATTCACGAAGTTCTCACTAACCATACTCAATACGATTCTTATTATGGAAAAATCCATTTAACTGAAACGATGGATGATGTTACAAATGAATCGATAATAGAAGAAAAAGTTGTGATGGATGGCAAAAGGATAGCCGTCGTCACTAATAAGCAAACGAACGAGAAGTCTTATGGAGTATATGATGGCAGTGTGATGACCATTTATGATGAATCTTCTGCTCTCGCTTTTCAAATGACCGGAGAACTCCCCATGTTAGACGGACAATCACAATTAGAAATAATGAAAGATCTACTGAGAAGTATAGACAAAGATGCATCCTTGCAAATGGTTGGTGAAGAGACACTTCATGGTACTCAAACACACCACTTAACATTAAATGAAGAGAATAATGTGAACTTTATAAAAGAATTTGACATTTGGATTGATCAAAAAAATCATTTCATCTTAAAAGCCAAAATGGTTACAGATGAAATGGTAACGACAATGGAGTATCAAGAAATTAAATTTGACGTCGCTTTTGATGATGATGAATTCCAGCTAGACATTCCAGACGATATTTTCATTGAAAATCTAGATGAACAACTTATAGAACAAACCTCCATAAATGAAGTGAACAATATTTTTCAACAAGGGGTACTTGTTCTCGATAGTGAAGCTGCTACTTTAGCTGCTATTGAAAAATATAATAGCGATTTTCTCGATCGAACAGAATTAACGTTTGAATACACAAAGGATTATATTTCCTATGTATCTTTAGCCGTCTTTCCATCACCTGAAGATGAAATTGAGCTAATCCTAGCTGATGAAGAGCTAATTGAATTCCGAAATAGTCCTGCCACTTTAATGGTATTTGATTCCTTTAAATCTATAGCTTGGGATGAGAATGGCTTACGTTATTCCTTAATGAGCGAACACCCACAAGTGACAGTAGATGATTTATTAAAACTAGAAGAGCAATTTATCTTAAGTTCTGAATGGAAAGAGTGATTGGATGCTACCAAATTTCACCACTATCATCTTGTATGTGGCCATTACCTTTCTCATTGCTCTTATTGGGTATCGGCTTGAAAAAAAGAGTGAAAAACTTGGAAATATTTTTATAATTGTCGCAGCGCTCACAATGGTTGGCCAGCTTTTTTACTCATTCAAATTTCCGGACTTTTTTATCGGGTTTTCCATCGTTTCGATTGCCTATTTTAATTTTTCGATGATTTTTGAGGGACGCAAAAAAGCATTAAAACGTCACACGGAATTCGCATTAACTGAAAATATTGAGATTCCCCTTTCACGAAGTATCAAAAAATGGCTCTATGAAACCTTTTTATCAATAATAGTCTTAAGTGGGGCAATTGCTTACTACCTATTTGGACCTGAAGCTAGTCCTTTAAAACTTCTTGTCATTCTAGTTATAATTCATAGTGTCATTGAAACAGTTAAACAATTTTTAAATCATGTTTCAACAAAAGTTTATCAATCAAAAGAGAATGAACTGTTTATCCTTTCAAGTATCGAAGCAAGAAAATACCCTTTAGAAAAATTGGAAGGTCTACAGGTGGAAAGTGGGGTCGATTTGTTAAAACTTCACCCCCTGCTTACTATATTTTCAAAAAGTCTTGATTTTATAACCGGTAATGGGAAAGTTTTAAAGCTTGATTTTCCTGGTGAAACGGTTTATCTAAGCCCAAAAGATTTGTCCTTTTTTAATCCGTTTATACCAAAAGCGTCAAAAAAGGCTATAGAAGAAGAAAAACATGTTCTCCCGTTTTACCATCATTCCAACCTCAAAAGATTATTAGGGAAGCTGTATTTCGCTGGAGCCATTAAAGGAATTTCTGTTTATTCTACTTTATTTCTTGGCCTCTACTTACTAGATGTTCATACAGCGATCATTGCTGGAGCGATCATCATTTTTTGGTTTACCAATTTATATTTTTCTGATCGCATTTTAAAGATTGCGACTGATGCCAAAGAAATGGATGATCGAGAACTATTAATACGTGCAAACAAATTGTTTCAAAAGCTAAACTTACCAAAAATTCGTTTATACGAAACAGAATCAAATGATTTTAATGGATTCGCATCGGGAATGGGGATCGGTCGCTCGATGATCACTTTAACAAGTGCCACACTAAAGTTACCCGTTGAAGCCATCGAAGGGATTATTGCTCATGAGGCCATCCATGTAAAAAAAAGAGACGTTCTCATCAGTCAACTTCTTCGCCTCCCTTATCTAGCCATTATTGTCGCTTTTGTTCTTTGGTTAGTCGAGTCACCCGAATTGATTGAAAACAATCCGGTTTTAATGTTTATATTGATATGGGGGCTGATTTTACTATTCCCGCTCTATCAATCTTTTTACTCACAAGTGCTGGAGGTTCGTGCCGATCGTTTAGCTAGTTTCATTTTGCATGATGGCAGTAAACAAATGGCCAACAGTTTAGGAATCCTTGGGCAATCTCAGGACGAATCGATTGAACAATCACTCCAATATATAGAAGACAAGGAAATAGAAGAAAAAAAACGCCCTTCATCAATAGAACGACCACCATGGATTTGGCGATGGCTCGAGTTCCACTTGATGCCACATCCACCACTTTATTGGCGTATCGCTATCTTAAAACAAGATAAGGAGCTAACATTAAAACAAAGTCTGAAACAATGGTTCTGCGATAGATGGAAGGAGTCATTTACTATAAAGCTCTCGCGAAAAAAGCCTGAATGATTTAGCCATTGATTATAGGAAATTCGTATATAAGAATCCACTTTTACGAGAGCCAACTGCAATAAAGAATCTTATTGCTCCATCATTTTCGATGGGGCTCTTCTTTTGTTGTCACCATCTGCGGTTGGTTACCTCTTTTTCTCTCGCTCTCTCCCTTTTCTTGCTTCCATCCGCGGTT
>NZ_ALPT02000047.1 GCF_000292245.2 Alkalihalobacillus alcalophilus ATCC 27647 = CGMCC 1.3604
TAACCGGACGTTAGCTAGATTGAATTATAAAGCGGAGCCTGTTCGGTCAGAAGCGAGAAAAAATAACAAGATGGCTTTTGAAGACGCACTTTGTCTTCATTAAAGACAGCTGAGTTTTTCTCGTAGCTTTCTAACAGGCGCAGCTAGATTGATTATAAAGCGGAGCCTGTTCGGTCAGAAGCGAGAAAAAATACAAGATGGCTTTTGAAGACGCACTTTGTCTTCATAAAGACAGCTGATTTTTCTCGAGCTTCTAACAGGCGCAGCTAGATTGATTATAAAGCGGAGTCCGTTTGGTCAGAAGCGAGAACATTAAGGATCAACGCTAAGTTCGCGCCATCCTGCCGCAACGCCTTGTACCCACGTCCTGTGGGCAAGAACAGCTGATGAAGACGCACTTTGTCTTCACTCAGATGGGCGATTTTTCTCGAGCTTCTAACGGACGTAGCTAGATTGATTATAAAGCGGAGCCTGTTCGGTCAGAAGCGAGAACATTAAGGATCAACGCTAAGTTCGCGCCATCCTGCCGCAACGCCTTGTACCCACGTCCTGTGGGCAAGAACAGCTTTTGAAGACGCACTTTGTCTTCATAAAGACAGCTGATTTTTCTCGAGCTTCTAACAGGCGCAGCTAGATTTATCTTTATTTTGAACAGAAAAAGGAAAGTTTAAACAATGGTGTAGCGGTATGGATAGAATAAGAGTGGCATTGTGTTGTAAAAGCGTTGAACTGTAAAGAGCTAGAGATACGACGGTAGATGTGGAAAAAAGCTGAAATTTGAGTCGTGAAGATTCATTACGTAACAGAGAACATAAAAAGGCACTTCCTGCTGGAAAAGAATAGGAGTGCCCTTAATAAGATGCTTTTTTATTTTTTCCTCTTTTTGTTGGCTTTATTATGGCCGTTATCGATTATTTCACTTGCTACTTCTTCATTAAACATCGATTCTGTCGGTGTTTGATTATTGGTTTCGGCTTTATTTTTCTGTCTATTTCGTTTTTTCAACTTGATTAGCTCCTTTCGTTGTATAAAGTATCATTCATTGTTACTATTTGATTAATCATTATTTCTATACAAAAGAGGGTGTCATTTTGGCTAAAGGTAAATTTTATGTTGTTTGGGAAGGTAGAGAAAAAGGGATTTTCACGACATGGGCAGAATGTGAAAAACAAGTAAAGGGCTATCAAGGGGCTCGATTTAAATCGTTCCCGACCGAAAAGGAAGCGAAGGCAGCTTTTGCGAATCGACCTTCTTCCGGTGCCAAAAAAAGTGGGCCCAAAAAATCGGCAAAGGTAAAGGTTGATCCATCGGAAATTATTTGGGATAGCATTTCAGTTGATGTTGGGAGTAAGGGGAACCCTGGTATCATTGAATACAAAGGTGTCGATACCAAAACAGGTGAAATTTTATTTGCTCATGATGAAATCCCCGTTGGCACAAATAATATGGGGGAATTTCTTGCGATTGTGCATGGACTAGCGTATTTAAAAGAACAAGGGAGCACCAAACCGATTTATTCAGATTCCGTAACAGGTATGAAATGGGTTAAGCAAAAAAAAGCCAATGCGACATTAGTTCGTAATAAGGAGACTGCTTATATTTGGGAACTAGTAGAACGAGCAGAGCAATGGTTACATGAAAACCGTTATGAGAATCAAATCATTAAGTGGCAAACGGAATCATGGGGAGAAATTAAGGCCGATTATGGAAGGAAATAAAACGGAACATCAATCGAGAAAGGGTGATGCACTTGTACACACAATTACGCATGAAGCAAAAAGAGTTTTTTTATGAAGGGGAAACGAAGAAGCTTGATTTTAGATTGGCACAACTTGAGAAGCTAAAAGCAGTTTTAAAGGAAAATGAAAGCTTATTTTTTGATGCGTTAGCAAAAGACTTAAACAAAAGCAAAGAAGAAGCTTTTTTGACGGAAATGTCGATGCTTTATCAAGAAATTAATCATATGAAAAAACATCTAGCTGATTGGATGAAGCCGGAAAAGGTAAAAACGGTGGCTACACATGTAGGGTCTCAAGGGGTGATTCAGCATGAACCATATGGAGTAGCGTTAATTATTGCTCCGTGGAATTACCCTGTGCAATTAGCTTTTTCACCTCTAATTGGGGCGATTGCGGCTGGGAATTGTGCGGTTATTAAACCTTCTGAACTGACACCTAATGTATCTAGAGCGATCACAAATGTTGTTAATGCAGCTTTCCCACAAGAGTATATTCATGTCGTGGAAGGAGCGGTGGAAGAAAGCCAAGCCTTACTTGCTGAGTCATTTGATTATATCTTTTTTACAGGAAGTGTTGGCGTAGGGAAAATCGTCATGGAGGCAGCAGCCAAACATTTAACACCATTGACGCTTGAGTTAGGTGGGAAAAGTCCGGTTATTGTTGATAAGGATGCAAAACTGAACTTGGCCGCAAAACGGATTGTTTTTGGAAAATATTTAAATGCAGGTCAAACTTGTGTTGCCCCTGATTATTTATTAGTTGATGAAGAGGTGAAGGAAGAATTTCTCACCGAATTAAAAAAGGAAATAAAACGTTTTAAAGAAGATAAAGTGAAAAAAGGCAAATATGTGCGTATTGTGAGCGATAGACATTTTAAGCGGTTAGTGAAATTCCTTGATGAGGGAGACGTTATTATTGGTGGTGAATATGAGGAAGGTTCATTGAAATTAGAACCGACTGTTTTAGAGAATGTCTCGATGACTTCGGCTTTAATGGAAGAAGAAATCTTTGGTCCGATTTTACCTGTTTTTGTTTATAAAAATTTAACTGAAGTCTTTTCAATCGTCAGGGAACGACCAAATCCGCTTGCTCTTTATTTGTTTACGGAAAATAAAGAGGTCGAACAAAAAGTATTAGAAAGTCTTTCTTTTGGAGGCGGCTGTGTGAATGATACAGTCATGCATTTAGCGACTCCATATTTGCCATTTGGTGGAGTTGGTGAAAGTGGGATGGGAGCTTATCATGGCTATGAAAGCTTTAATGCCTTTTCACATCGAAAGAGCATTTTGAAGCAAACGACTAAATTTGATCTAGCCGTTCGCTATAAACAAAACAAATTAACGACGAACATTTTAAAGAAATTAGTGAAATAGACTTTTAAACTTGCAGTATTTTGCGGGGAAGGAGGGATGAATTGATTAAAAGAACTTTCAATGAGGCATTCCGTTTATTACATAATAGTTGGCTAAGAGTAATTGGGATTGTCTTATTGGTTTATTTTATCAAAGTAGCAGCCGGTACACTTCCTATATCAGGAACTGTGGTTATTGAAATGAATCCATTCTATGTTTTAACATCAAATACTTTAACGACTTTATTATTTGGGGCATTGCTTAATAGTATTTTGTTTTTTATTATGATTGATTACATTTTGCTGTCACAACATACGATGCGAAGGCGTTTTGTGACTGCTTGTTCATATCCATTTCGTAATCCGAAACTTTTATATAAAGGTGTTATCGTTTTAGCGATTAGTTATTTATTGCTTCATATTATCGGCATGATGAGTATTTATGCAGTGATTGGTTCTCTTTTTACTGCTTCTGTTGGTTTCAACATCAGATTATTCATCGTTCTATTCATCTATTTACTCATTTTTGCTTTGATTATTTGGTTATATTTAGGTATATCTCAATCATTGTATATTTTATACGATGATCCAGACATTAGCGTTTTTAGAAGTATAAAAAGAAGCTTTTTCCTCATGAAAGGAGCTCGCTGGTCATTAATTGGTTTTATTGTATTATCATTTATTGGAATGATAATAGGGACGTTATTATTAGTTGTGACAGGATTTATAATCTTAGTTATTTATGAGGTAGGTCGATTAGCATTCTACCAAACTTTATTACAAAGGAAACGACAAAAGGAATGGCAAGATAAGATCAAAGAGAGCAATTAATAAACAGTGTTACCGGTTTTAGCGTCAAAAAGCAAAGTGGCTAAGTATCGAAGTTCTCATTTAGTACCGTTAGTTTAATTATTCACATTTTCACTTCTGTTTCATAGAATACAAGAAGCACTTCTCCTTCAATTCTAGCTTTCTATTTTTTAGAAAGTAGGAGCGAAATGGGAGAGGTGCTTTTTAAGAGAGATTAATGGAGCTAGAAGGAGTTAGCGCAGGCGGAGAAAGGAAATCATAGGGGGGCAATGATGTCAAAAGCTATTGAATAAAAGCCAGAAAGGGAATCATACGTCCGCAATGAAGTCAAAAGCTATTGAATCAGAGCCGCAAAGGGAATCATACGTCCGCAATGAAGTCAAAAGCCATTGAATCAAAGCCGCAAAGGGAATCATAGGCCTCCAATGAAACCAAAAACCAATGAACCAAAGCCAGAAAGGGAATCATAAGCGACCAATGAACCCAAAGCCAGCCAACTGAACAAAACGAAAGGTCTCATTCAGCCCCTACGAAGGTAGTCTGTCAGCTAGACTCAACATAAATATTAGATTATACTGAATATTATTAAAATAATCCGTGTATTCAGAGATTCTAAGAGAGAAGGGGTTCTTTCATGCCAATACATAATGACGCACAACATTATCCATATTATTCCAAAAGAAATGTTACTTTTGCGAAAAAGGGGATGGTGGCGACCTCACAGCCATTAGCAGCACAAGCTGGATTAGATATGCTTAAAAAGGGTGGAAATGCGATTGACGCTGCGATTGCAACGGCCGCTTGTTTAACTGTTGTTGAACCGACTTCTAATGGAATTGGCTCTGATTGTTTTGCCCTCGTCTGGGTGAACAATGAACTTTATGGTTTGAATGGGAGTGGACAAGCGCCAAAAGGACTCTCAATTGAGGTGGTCAATCAAGCAGGGTACATAGACGAGATGCCACGGTATGGCATGATTCCAGTGACGGTTCCAGGAAGTCCACGTGCATGGGCTGAGTTATCGAGGAGGTTTGGCAAGCTTCCATTTACTGCTCTGTTGGAGCCAGCGATTGATTATGCCGAAAATGGTTACCCCGTATCACCTACCTTAGCGAAAAATTGGCAAAAAGCTTTTGAACTTTATCAAACTATTTTAACGGATCAAGTGTTTAAAACGTGGTTTCTAACTTTTGCTCCGAATGGTCAACCTCCAAAAGCAGGCGAGATATGGCGCTCTCCTGAACAGGCCGCCACGTTAAGAGAATTGGCTAAGACAGAGGCCGAATCTTTTTATACAGGTCCATTAGCGGATAAAATAAGTGAACATTTTCAAAAGTATGGTGGTTTTTTAAGAAAAGAGGACTTAGAAGCATATCAGCCAGAGTGGGTTAATCCGATTTCGATTGATTACCGTGGTTATCAAGTTTGGGAAATTCCGCCGAACGGTCAAGGGCTTGTCGCTTTAGAAACGCTCAAAATATTAGAAGGTTACACGTTTAATGAAAGAAATTATGTTGAAACATATCATAAACAAATTGAAGCAATGAAACTAGCGTTTGTCGATGGTATGACTTATATTACTGACCCATCAGAAATGAAGGTAAATCCAGAGCAGCTCCTATCAGAAGAATATATTTCTAAAAGAAGAGCATTAATTGGTGAAAAAGCTCTTACACCAAAACCAGGTCAACCACTTGGGGGAGGAACGGTTTATATTGCTACAGCGGATGCGGATGGAAATATGGTTTCGTTTATCCAAAGTAATTATAATGGCTTTGGCTCTGGAGTAGTGGTTCCAGGGACAGGAATTGCGATGCAAAACCGAGGCCATAACTTCTCCCTGAATAAAGACCATGATAATGCGTTAAGACCTGGAAAACGGACGTATCATACGATTATTCCTGGCTTTTTAACAAAAGGTGGTCACGCAGTCGGGCCTTTTGGAGTGATGGGCGAATTTATGCAGCCACAAGGTCATGTTCAGGTCATAATGAATTCGATTGATTTTAAACTTAATCCACAGGCCGCTTTAGATGCACCACGCTGGATGTGGAAAAAGGATAAGGTGGTCTTTTTGGAGCAATCATTCCCAGCAGATATCGCTAAACAGTTAAGCCGTTTAGGCCATCAAATCGAAATTACGGTTGATGAAGCTCCTTTTGGTAGAGGACAGATCATTTGGCGTGATCCGGAATCAGGTGTCTTGTGTGGGGGGACTGAGTCGCGAACAGATGGCTGTATTGCTGCCTGGTAGTTGATTATAGAAATTCTAATTATTAAGTTTAGGGTAGCCTAGTTACTTTACAACATGAGTAGGTTACCCTCTTTTTTTGAACCTCCCTTTACTTCTGTTATTCCATCTATTTTACTTTTTATGAAGGAAAAAGGATATTTTTGTCTAAATAGGTAGATGGTAGTACTGCTTTGTTGGAAGAGGAAAAATAAAAACTGACAGTGCTTCTAAGAAAATCATACGATTAAAGGAGTTTGTATATTGTGAACATTAATGACATTCAAACATTAGCTCAATCATTAAAAAAAAATGTACAAAAAGTAATTGTTGGTAAGGATGAGATCCTTGATTTATTGTTAGTTGGATTATTTTCATCAAGCCATGTGTTATTGGATGATGTACCAGGTACGGGAAAGACTTTATTAGCAAAAGCGATGTCTAAGTCGTTAGGGGTTCAGTTTAAAAGGATTCAATTTACACCGGATTTATTGCCAACAGATTTAACAGGCATTCAATTTTATAATCAAAAACTAGGTGAATTTGAATTTAGAGCAGGACCGTTATTTACAAATTTACTGCTAGCTGATGAAATCAATCGAGCAACGCCAAGAACTCAATCTAGTCTACTTGAGTGTATGGAGGAGAGACAAGTGACAATTGATGGAGAGACACATCAATTAAATCGTCCATTTATGGTAATTGCCACCCAAAACCCTGTTGAGAGTCAAGGGACATTTCCGTTACCAGAGGCACAGCTTGACCGATTTTTGTTGAAAATATCGATGGGCTATCCTTCTAAAGAAGACGGTATTTCAATCTTAAAGCGCTTTAAAGAAACAAATCCTTTAGATAGTTTACAAGCGGTTGCCAGTCAAGAGGATATTATAAAAGCACAGGACATTTATTCAAATGTTTATGTGAGTGATGAGTTATTATCATACATAATGGAAATTGTTGAAAAAACGAGAAGCCATCCAGATATTGAGCTTGGTGTAAGTCCACGTGGTAGTCAAGCCTTACTTAAAGCGGTGCAAGTTTTTGCGATTTTGCAAGGGCGTGATTATGTTGAGCCAGATGATATTAAGAAACTATGTAAGCCAGTCCTAAGTCACAGAATCGTTTCCAAACAGTTGTATCAAGAAGCTTCTCTACATGATCAATTAATCGAAAAAATCCTCACTGATGTTGAAGTACCCGTAGAGAAAGAATTGTTACAAAAAGGAGCGAATAGATAAGATGGCGGTTGCTGCATTAGTGACGATTACAGCATTGCTCGTATTTATTCAAATGTCTTGTTACCAAAAGTGGGCATTAAACGATGTCGAGTATGAACGCTATATGAATGATCGGGCGGTTTTTGCTGGTGAAAGAACTGAAATGACCGAAATTATTGTTAATCGAAAGCTGTTACCCTTACCATGGATTCGCTTGGAATCAAAAATGGATAAAAGTTTAAGGTTTAAGTCGCAAGAAAACCTGTCGATTGTTGGGGAGGCCTATCATCGAAGTTTATTTACGCTAGCACCGTATCAAAAAGTGAAACGACGTCACCAGATTGAATGTACAAAAAGAGGTTATTATCCGCTTAAATCTGTCACGATGACGAGTGGGGATCTGTTTGGTTTTGCACAGCCATATGAGACAAGAAAAGTTGAATGTGAATTGCTTGTCTATCCGAAGCTTTTACATATAAATGAGTTGCCGTTGCCATCTAAAAGCTGGCAAGGGGATACGATTGTGAGACGGTGGATTCAGGAGGACCCGTTTGTGAATGCGGGGGTTCGTCCATATGGTCCAAATGATACGTTAAAAAGTGTTAATTGGAATGCCTCTGTTCGGACCGGTGACTTGCAGGTCAATAAAAAGGATTACACGGCAGATTATCACCTAATGATTTATATTAATTTTGATCAAAACTATCAGAATTGGTCTAGAGAGCGATATGAAGACTTAATGGAAATGGCGATATCTTATGCGGCTACTATGGCAACGTATACGATAAAAAATGGAATTGAAACAGGGTTCGGGTGTAATTCTTATACATTGGATACGGAACAAAAAATCACCAATTTTAAGCAACCGATTCGGATGATCCCAAAGGCTAGTAAGGCTCAATTACATGCGATCTATGAAAAGTTAGCGAAATTACATTTAACTAAAAGTATTTCGTTTGCACAGTTTTTACAGCAAGATATTGAGGCAAGACAGTCAGGGAAAGATATTTTTATTATGACGGAAATGGTTGATGTGGAAATGAAAAAACAAATTGAAACACTGAAGAGATTAGGAAATTCCGTTGAAATCATTTGGTTAAAAGATGTGGAAAATAAAAAGCAAGCATAGGGGTTGGTGAGTGAAGTTGGATGTGGGTTTATTTTTTAGAAAATGGGCTAAATCACTGTTAGAGTTGCTTGTTTTCTTTCCATTAATCTTGTACATAGGGATTGTTGCTAATTCGGAGCAAGTCATTTGGGTCTGGTTCATCATCGTTTATCTCATGTTTGGAATCAGTTTATTCTTAGGAAAAGGGCTTCAATTAAAGCAACGGTGGTCACGAGTGTTTGTTGCGTTTGTGCTTGCTTTTTTTATTTCGTTCCTGTTGTTACCAGCAAGTGGACCATCTTTAGTGCTCGTTTTTACTTTTTTGGTTGCAGTTAGTATGAGGGCTTTCTATTATAGCCGTAACTATATAGAAGATTTAGTACCGGTTCAGTTGATGTGGTTCGGGTTGCTTGGCTATTTCTTTGCATCTTTCTTTTTCCGAATGTATATGATATTGGCACCATATGAAGCTCTTCTGAATGGAGTAGGTGTTTTTTATGTTGTTATTACTTTATTTTATACGAATATAAGGCATTTAAAAGAAGCTACGCTAGTAAATCGGGTAAACCCATTTTTAAGTAAAGCGACGAAAAGACAAAATCGACTTTATTTAATCGGTTTTATTGCTTTTCTTTTGTTTGTTGTTGGTGGACGTTATATTCAGGAAGCCATTCGCTTTTTATGGAATGGATTTATTTATCTTATTACACTCATTTCTCCTGATTTTTCTGGAGAGTCAAATTTTGTCCCACCCGCGTTTGAAGAAGACGAATTATCATTGATGGACCTTGGAGGGAATAGTGAAGTAGAAGGAAGCGTTCCTTGGGTTAATGCGTTTGTGCTTTTTTTTATTCTTGTCACTGTCCTCTTCTTTGTTATTTTAATTCTTAGTAAGTCTAAGCGTTTCGTAAGCTGGCTCCAAAAAGGAATGAATGGTTTCTTTTCGAATTCTAAGCAAAAAGATGAGGAAGCTTTTGTTGATGAAAAAGAAAAACTTATGACATTAAGTGATTTACGTAAGCAATGGCAGAAAAGAACAAAGGAATGGTTTCAAACGAAGCTATCACGAAAGCCAACCATTGACGATTTCGAAACGAATCAAGAGAAGATCCGTTTTCTATTTAAACAGTTGATGAAAAAAGAAAAGCTTAATGGTTTTTCTATCCATAAAAGTGACACAGCACATGAGTTATTGCTTTTATTAGAACAAGAGAAGCAAACATCCAAAAGGGAATTTCATTTATTGAATGACCGTTACAATTTAGCAAGGTATGGGCTAGATTCAATTGCAATAAAAAATAAAGATGTTGAACAGTTAAAAAAGTGGATTGATGAGATGAGTTTACAGGATCAAAATCATCATAAATAGATGACTTTTTTGAGTAAGCCAGGGGGGATGGGAGTTGAGTCAACTTTTTCTAAAAAAATGGGCAAAAGGCTTGCTGGAATGGCTCATCTTTTTCCCTTTACTCTTATATGTCGGTGCTGTCTCTTTTTCAGGTGTTTTTGTTTTCGTTTGGCCAGTCTTTTTATATCTATTATTTGGATTTAGTTTAATAGTGGGGATGAAGTTTTATTTTACGGTACGTTGGACTAGACTTATTTTTGCTTGTCCTTTTGCTATTCTGATTCCAGTGATAGCCCAAGTGTCTTTTATTACAGGGTTTGTCCTTAGTCTTGTTATCCTAGTTGTAGTGAATCGAGGGTTTTATTATAGTCGAGAAGTGCTAGAGGATTTAGTTTCATTACGTTTGGTCTTGTTTGGGTTTGTTTTGTATTTCTTTGCGACGTTTCTTTATCGCTTGTACCCAGTGTTAACTCCATTTGAGACAGTTCTAAATATAATAGGAATTCTTTTTGTGAGTACGATGCTCTTTTATATAAATCGAACCTTTTTAAAACAAGTTACTCTCGTTGAACGAGGAAAGCCATTTTTAAGTCAAGCAACGAAAAGACAAAATATTTTTTATTTAGTAAGTTTTATTTCGTTATTGCTGTTTTTAGTTAATGGACAATTTATTCAACCGGCTCTGTTAAAAGTATGGCGGACCTTTATCGCTTTTTTAAACTTGTTTAGAATAGAAGGAGTAGAGAGTCCATGGGCTGAATATGATTTTTGGGAGGAAGAGGAGGAATTAATATCTGAGATAGGCATGGAGGAAGTGATTGAGAAAGGCCCTAATATGGCACTAATTATTGGAATTATTATTAGCAGCTTATTTGTTTTCCTTTTCTTGATTTTACTTCTTCATTTTTTTAGGAACTCGAAATCCTATTACGTTTGGTTCAAAAGTAAGTTAATCGGTGTCTTTAATTATCAGGTCCAAAATCAAGAGGAAGGCTTTGTTGATGAGGAAGAGCGACTCCTTTCTTTTAAGAAATGGATGAGGACATACAAAGCTTGGCTTCAAACGGCTCTTGAACGTAGAGGAAAGTTTACGGATTTAGAGACTAACCAAGAGAAGGTCCGCTACTTATTTACTCAACTAATGTTGAAAGAACAGAAAAATGGATTGAAATTGCAAAAGAGTGATACTGCCCATGAGTTATTGCAGCAGATCATAGCGCAAGATAGGGAAGAAAAGAATGGTCTTTATGAATTGAGTCATCAATATCATAGTGCTCGTTATGGCTATCGGGATATCCCGGATCATGAAGTCGAGAAGCTACATCAGTGGATAGAAAAGAGGCAGGCAGTTTATAAGAAAAGAAAGTATAAAGACGAATGAAAATGGAGCGAGTGGGCTAGACTCAATCGCTTTTTCAAATGAAAAAAGAGGCGTTGCATTAAAGCTGCAATCCGCCTCGACTTTTAAAACGTCTTAACAAAATATGGCTTTCCACTCGTGTAATCCCTTTCAAAGCGTACAGTTCTTCATTAATAAAATATTCAAGTTCATCAAAGTCATTCACTAAAACATGCATATGTAATGTACTAGGGCC
Source organism: Alkalihalobacillus alcalophilus ATCC 27647 = CGMCC 1.3604 (assembly GCF_000292245.2). Lineage (GTDB taxonomy): Bacteria > Bacillota > Bacilli > Bacillales > Bacillaceae_D > Alkalihalobacillus > Alkalihalobacillus alcalophilus. The sequence continues at coordinate 11,399 of NZ_ALPT02000047.1, forward strand.
TGTCATTTGATAACAACTAGCTACTTTAGCGTTTTCGGCCAGTTCCTCAGCGACTGAAACTAATGAAGTCGGCTCGCAATCGACTTCAAAAAAAGCCGATACTTTTTTTCCGACTTTATCAGAGTTAATGACAACGCTAAATTTCTCGATGATTCCTTCATCCATTAGTTGATTGATTCGTTCTCGAATGGCGACACGCGATAACCCGAGTTCTTTGGCGATATCAACGTACGACATTCGCCCGTTCTCCGTTAATAGTTCTAAAATTTTTCGATCAGTCACATCTAATTTCATCTGAATCGTTTCCCCTCAATAATTTCATCGTAATCGGATTTGATTAACCGCTTCCAATAATAGTAAAATAAATAGCTCCTTGTCTCTATTATAAGCCAATGCCAATTTTATGCAATACGTTAGAAAAGGAGGTTTGAACGAAATGAAAGTATTTATTTAAAATTAATTCCTTTTGTAAATCTAAAAATGATAGAGTATAATCAAATTAATATAAAAATAGAGTTATAGTTAACAAAAGTAAAGTGAGGGAATGCTATGGATTGGAGGAAGCAAAGAAATATCTTTATTGCATTTTTTCGTTCGGGGATGCTTGGGTATGGTGGTGGCCCATCGACAATACCGCTCGTACATAAAGAGGTCGTTCACACATTTAAGTGGTTAACTGATGAGGAGTTTGGTGATGTTTTAGCGTTAGGAAATGCCTTACCTGGGCCGATTAACACAAAAATGAGTGGATATATTGGTTATAAAGTCGGGGGCTGGGTCGGATTAATAAATGCCATTATTGCAACGATAATGCCAACAGTCCTATTAATGATCGGTTTAATTGGCCTTCTAAGCCAATTTCGAGATTCTCGAATTGTGGCCGGAATGACAGAAGCTGTTGCTCCAGTTGTTGGGGTAATGCTTGCGACCTTAACTTATGGTTTTTTAAAGCAATCAAAGGGTGGAATTGGTTGGGGTTGGATGATTGTGTTAACGCTTATTAGTTTACTCTTGTACCAATTTGTAGGGGTTCATCCGGCTATTATTATCGCTGTTTTACTTGTTTACGCATTATTAAAAAGAGATAAACCAAAAGAAGAAGTGCCAAATCAAAGGGAGGGAGAGTCATGATTTATTGGGAAATCTTTTTAGCCTTTTTTATCCCTGGTATCGTTGGATATGGGGGCGGCCCAGCGACGATCCCGCTCATTCAAGAAGAGGTGGTTCATACTTATGGTTGGCTATCAACGGAACGATTTGGGGAATTGTTGGCTATTGGAAATGCCCTACCAGGACCAATTGCGACAAAAATGGCTGGTTATATTGGATTTGAAGTTGGAGGTGTTCTTGGAGCAGCTATTGCTCTTTTTGCTACTGTTGCACCGTCCTTACTAGCCATGATTTTTTTACTTAGTATTTTGTATAAGTTTAAAAATTCACCGAAAGTAAAACGAATGACAACTTTAGTCAAACCTACGATTGCTGTATTACTTGGAGTCATGGCATTTGAATTTTTCTTTTCTTCTTATGAAAACTCAGGCGTATGGCAAATGATTTTTTTAACAATAGTGAGCTTTCTTTTATTAGAGAAATGGAAAGTACATCCTGCTTTTGTGATTGTCGGAGCCCTTTTATATGGTGCCTTTTTTTTAGGACATACGTAATAATTTTAGGTGAGGTATCTCAAATTGAGCAGATGGAACCTATGTCGTCTTTGCCAGTGGGTAGTAATAATACATAAAGAAACTACATGGAAATTATTTTAGAAAAATAAGGCTTCTACCCGAGTTATTGGTAGAGACCTTATTTTTTTTGATACTTTAATGCTTTACCATATGTGGATACAAGAAAATGTTAGAAAAATATTTTCACGAAATATCTAAAAAATACTGAATATTGTAAGTATTTTTGGTAAACTAGATGTTACGCAAGGCGAAATATCTAGGAGGGGATTAAATGAAGTATCCAATTACTTGGGATTTAGAAAGTGTATTTGCAGGTGGAAGTGAATCAAAGGAGTATGTAGCCTTTGTAGAAGAAACAGATGTATACATAAAAAAATTTAATGAACGTTTAGCAAAAGTGGATGATTCAGTAGAACAATTAGCTGAATTAATTGAAGATATTCAACAGCTTATGTTGAGAGCAAGACAATCAGGAGCTTTTATTAGTTGTTTGAGCTCAGCAAATGTCCAAGACAAAAAAGCCATTCAATGGTTAGGAACGATTCGTACACAAAGTAATAAAATTCAACAAATTTGGACGAAGATTGAAGAAAAAATTGTCGCTTTTTCAGAAGAAAAATGGCAAGAGCTTCTTAAGCACGAGAAATTACAACCGATCGTTTTTTCATTAAATGAAAGCCGTGAAAAGGCAAAGGATAAATTACCTCCTGATCAGGAAAGATTAGCGTCTAAGTTAGCAATTGATGGATATCATTCTTGGGGTTCATTTTATAATCAATTAGTTGGTGATATGGAATTTCCATTTGAAGAAGATGGGGAAGAAAAACGATTGTCAGCTGGGCAAATTCAAAACCGCATGAATCATTCGGATCGTGATGTGAGGAAGCGTGCTTTCTTTGCCTCTGAAAAAGGATGGGAGCAAAAAGCTGATACGTTTGCAACTACTCTTAATTCATTAGCTGGATTCCGTTTGCAGTTATATGATGCACGAGGTTGGGAAAATGTCTTAAAAGAGCCTCTAGACATAAATCGGATGCAAGAACAAACATTAGATACAATGTGGAATACCATCGAAGAAAATAAGCCGATGCTTCACCAATTTATGGAGCGAAAAGCAAGACTTTTAAACATTGATCAGCTGGCATTCTACGATGTTTTTGCTCCGCTTCCAGTTGATGGTGATGAGAAAATTAGTTATGATGATGCATGCGATTTAATTATTAAACATTTTAAAACGATTAGCCCTAAACTTGCTAATTTTGCTGAAATGGCTTTACGAGATGGTTGGATTGAAGCAGAGGATCGTCCAGGAAAGCGCCCAGGCGGTTTTTGCACGAGCTTACCTTTATCTGGAACCGAGGGTGAATCCCGAATTTTTATGACCTATGATGGCAGTCTTGCTAATGTTGCTACATTAGCCCATGAACTTGGTCACGCCTATCATAGCCATTGCTTAAAGGAATTAAAACCATTTGCGCGTAGTTATGCGATGAATGTTGCGGAAACAGCGTCTACTTTTGCAGAAAATATTGTGGCGGATGCACTAGTTAAAGAAGCTCAAAGTGAGGATTTACGCCTGTCATTATTAGAAAATAAAATATCACGGTCGCTTGCTTTCTTTATGAATATTCATGCCCGGTTTATTTTTGAGAAAAACTTCTATGAGGCAAGAAAGAGTGGCACGTTATCCGCTGCTGATTTGAATCAACTGATGGAAGAGGCCCAAAAGCAAGCATTTGGAAACGCCTTAAGTGAGTATTCGCCAACTTTCTGGGCATCTAAACTACATTTCCATATTACTGGAGTACCATTCTACAACTTCCCTTATACGTTTGGATTCCTATTTAGCTTAGGGATTTATAAACGAGCACTTGATGCTGGTTTGAGCTTTGAGGATAACTATATTGATTTATTAAAGGACACCGCAAGTATGAAGGTTGAAGAATTAGCTGATAAGCACTTAGGTGTGGATTTAACACAAGCCGAATTTTGGCAAGATGCCCTTAATGTTGTCAAAGAAGACATTGAAGAATTCCTTAAATTAACTGAGGAAAAGATAGCTGCAAAATAAGAGGAAACTGGTTATTGAATAGCTGATGATACGAACTGCCTGTAAAGTGATTAACTCGACTTTATAGGTAGTTTTTTGTGGAGAAATTTAAATTTCGAATAACTTCTATGTTTAGAATGAAGAAGAAAGGAACTACTCTAATGTCGTTTTGATGACCTTGAAGTAGCTCCATTTTTTTGAGAAAATAAAGTTTTATATTAACTGCTTTTAATCGAATCGTCGGCATTTCTTTCATCAATTCTTTTTTCGATTTCAGATAATGCTTTCGGATCGTTTAGTAGATTTTCTTTATTTTTCTTAATTAATTCCTCTAATGAAATATGTTGTTTTCTCATTAACCTCAGTCCTTTAATTAATTAAATTTCTATTTAGTACTATTATACCAGCTAATCGGCCAATTAGTTGAATAAATTGTTAAAATTATTTGAAAAATAAATTAATTAAACCGCAGATTGTGTACTTCTATGAGGCGTTCTATTTACATAAACTGTTACAAAATGTGTAATGAATGGATGTGACGGTGATTTTTAATCAAAGAGCCCTTAATCTGACTAAACTTGAAAATATGTTAAGGACCGAGAGCCCGGATGTTTTGACATTAGATTATTTATCAACAAGAACGGATAATCTCGAGGCAAAGGAGTTATGGCGAATACTAGTATCAAGTAGACGGCAGCATTATGAATGGTTAAAAACCTTCTTTATTAATGTTAGTGGACGCCTTCCAGCAGTCGATCAAAATACATTTGTTAGACCTTCCTCTTATGAAAGTGGGTTGAATGAACAAATTAATGAGTATCAAGAAAGGTTACGTGCTCTGAATCAATTACTAAATGAAGCATCTAATCAATATGAATCAGAATATTTAAGGGTCGTGATTTATTATTTTGAACAGGAAGGAATTTTATTAACACAACTAAGTCAGATGCGAAGTGAGAGGGGATAATTTTTTACTCATAAAAATAAATAAACTTATTCATACTAACAAGAAGAATGTGCTTGTTTAAATTTAGTAAGCTTTTTAGACGGTTGTTTACTGCGGAGCTTATCGTAATTGGTACATCCCATGGGCTTATTTTAAAGCAATGAGAAAACTGTCTGCTCTTGAAAATATCGTTATATTAGTTACTCAACTTTCGCATCGAGAAAATCCGTTCAACTAGTTGGCAGAGCGAAAGGGAAGCTCTTAAACAAATGCCCTTGACACGTTTGAAAAGCGAGAACGCACTATCACACCAAACGGATAAACTGTGCAGTAAGAAAAAATAATAGGCCCTCTGGCGGTCGCTCCCAAACAGACACTCCGCGTCCTGCAGGAACCTCATGAGCCTCCTCAGCACGCTTGCGGGGTCTCATTGGACGGTTTATTCCTGCGGGAGTCTCCGTGTCTGTTTGTCCGCTAGGTAATGGAATCGAATCTAGGTTCGGTTTTCTCATTAGAATAAAAAATAGGTGGCAACTACCTATTTAGTTCCATAACCATTAAAGTTAAGAAGAAGGTTCTTCTGCGTTAGAAATAGCTGATTGAGAATGGCCATATCATCAAGCATCTCCCCTACACTTAGCGGACAAAACCATACGGAGACTCCCGCAGGAATAAACCGTGGAGCGAGACCCCACAGGTGTACCGAGGAGGCTCGCCAGGTTCCTGCAGGACGCGGAGTATGGTTTTGGTAGCGACAGCCGAAGCACTTCATTTTAGTGAACAGATTCCTTAAACAGCCTACGAAGAGATGTGTTCAGACTGTCAACGATTGAACCGTCCATGTAAAGTCAATTTGAGTATGGTATCGCCCTAAAATCGATCTCTATCAACGGTTAATGGTCAATCATACGCTGCGAAAGTTGAGTTAGTTAGTATACTCACCAACTCCATACCCTACGCGTTCCGCGGGTGAATCGGGAGCCTCCTCTCGGTGAGCCGCTGCGGGGTCTCCCGTATTTTACTTATCCCGCAGGCGTCTCTGGGTATTGCGATGGCTCCGTTTGGTTAATGAGAAAACGGTTTGATGTTATAATTGACGATCTTGATGATAACTTGATTGTTTAGGGGTGTAATTCTACGTGAGCGAGTAAATAAGAATTATAAAAAGGCTTAAGATAAACAAAAAACATTCTTGATTTTAATGCTAAAACACTTTACAAAGTTAAAGTGATTTGTTAGAATATTTTTAAGATTCTTTATATAAAAGGTTCTTTTTTGAAACAAAACTGAGCGAGTGTTCGTTAGCTAAAAAATAGAGAAAGGGAGAGGATCATGACGGTTTCAGAGCAAAAAATGATTGAAGATATGCAGGAGAAGCTAGAACAGTTATCACTTGAATTAAAGAAGCTGAAAGAAAAGCCTTATACAAGTACACAATTTGAACGAACGGAAGCGGATGATTTTCTTCTTCAAACATATAATTAACAATAAAAACTACTCAGGTTTTGATAAGCTTGGGTAGTTTTTTTGTGGAACAAATTATCATTTTATTTCTTTTTTCAACAGATTATTGGTAAAATAATCTTATTGGATAAATACATGAGGAGGATTTGTGATGGACAATTTGGACAGGAAAGTGCGGACATCAAAAACCTGCAGTAAAGCAACCAAAGGATTATGGATAGGGGGAGCTGTTCTGTTAACAGCGGTACTCTTAAAAAAAGACTGGCGGGACAAGCTCATTTCAGAGGCAACTGAATTAAAAAAATGTTCCGTAAATGCCTATGAATTTGTTAAAGATAATCGCGAACAAATTATTGAACAAGTCCGTCACACCGCCAATGAGGTTTCTGAAGTGGTACGAGGAATTAGTGACGATGTAAAAAAAATTGGTGAGAGTGCGGCCCATTTAAAAGAAAGCTCTGAGGAGTTAATCAAAACAACAAAAGAAAGTGCACAAGAAATTAAAGAATTAAAAATAAAAAATCATGAATAAAAACCAAAAGCTTGGTTATCATAATAACCGAGGCAGACATTTATTGTTTCCTCAAAACTAATCACATATAGCAAATGTTCAAAGTTGCAATAGGAATAGAGCTATTTTTGTTGTTGTGATTACCGATGAGGTGATTCCATTGAACAGGGATAAGGATTTTTCATTTTGGTAAATCAAAATGAGATGAGGTGTCTCCAAAAGACAAAAATCGTTTCGACCCCAGATTGTTTATTGAATACAAGCTGTGATTAGAAAATGAAGGTGGTCACATTTCGTTGGCCACCTTCTTTATTTCTTAAGGGGAGTGAGTTCAATGAGTGACAAAAAGAAAAGAAAACAAAAATCAGGAAAAAACCAGGAAAGCAAACATAAAACAAGTGGTTCTGCTAATAAAAAGAATACGTATCATTAATGAATTAACTAGGGCACACTCAAATGCCCACTAATGGAAAAGAACCTCGAGTGGTGTTAAAGCTTCTCGGGGTTCTTTTGTTATATAAGTTGGTCTCAATCGCTCTTTAACGACTAAAATGGAGCTGGTGGAGTATACCAGTTCAACCAAACTTGACTCTAACTAACAGGAGAGTATTTCAATGTATTATTTCCGCGGAAATAGTCGAATAAAGCAATAATTTTATTAAGTATTGGATATTTTATTACAGAATCGCTCAAACTAACTTTAATAAAAATCTGAATCACAAAAAATGAAGGAGGAATCATTGATGAAACGATTTTTCGTTTTATTCATCGCTCTTTTAATCGTGTTCCCAAGTGTCAGCTTTGCCACTGATGTAGATACAAATAAAGAAGATAAAAAACAAAAAGATAAACAAACAGAAGAAAAAAAGTCAGAAGAACAACCAGAAGTTGAAAAGAAATCTTTTGAAATTCCTAACTCTGTTTTGAATATCGCTAAGGATAATACGTACACAAATCCCACTCAAGAACAACCATATTTGCAGCCAAGTGAACTGGCTCAGGAGTTAATTGAGACAAGTGAAGCTGTAAGTATTGAAAACCCTGACCTTGTTAAGATTTTAAATGAATCGACGATCCAGTATCCTAAATTAGCAATCGCTTTTCGGGCCTCAATTTATTTAGGTGAGTGGCCGCTTTCCTATGAGTCAGAAGCAACAGAAGTTAATTGGGAGTATCAGAAAGTGAATACTAATTATGTGGATAATCGCGGTGGAAACAATGCACATAAGCTAACGTATTATCAAGAGCAGCAAAAGAAAATTGCAGGTGGATTGACAGCGAAAATTCCAAATAGTGAAGCTGTCCAAAAAATGATGATGATTAAAGCGACAGAAGTGACCCATCTTCCATTATCTTTTGATACTGTGATAGGACAAGGAACGAAGAAAACACAAACCTATAATGTTGCCCCAAGGCAGGTCGGTTATTTACATAGCTATGTACCAGCTGTACATGAAACAGGAAAAGTAACTTATGGAGAAGTGTATTTAACGTTTAAAGGTGGAAAGCCAACGCTAGAAGTGAAAAATGTGACACAGCAAGGAATTGGTGCATGGATTCCGATCCAAGATCATTTGTCCTTTACGTTTATTGCAGCGAATCAACCTAGATAAAAACCAAAAAGCGTATCCCTATTATTTTAGGGTATACGCTTTTTTCTTATATATTGGTCGACCGTTTTGTAAAATCGATTTTTGGATAATAGGCGTCTTTAACGAGGACATTCGGTCCAAGACATTGAACGCTTGGGCAGTGACAATTTAATGATTGAGCAATACTTGATTCCATCCAGGTTGTGTATGCATCAGGTAAAGTTGTCGTTTGAATATTTCCAAGTGGTGGTGTATCACCGAAGTCGGTTACGATAATGTCACCGTCAAAAATATTCACATTTAAGCGAGAACGGCCATCAGGATCATTACGAACTGTTACATTTTTTTCACTAAATAACCGCTTTTGTAACTTTAAATCATCATCATTATCACTACATGGATAAAACGGTAGTGTTCCAAAAAGCATCCAGACATCTTGATTTCTCGTATCTAAGAGCCGGTGAATCCCTGTGCGGATATCTTCTAAGGAAGCCACTTCAAGAGCGCTGGCAAAATCGCTAGGGTACATAGAAGGTAAAGAATCTTGCATTTTTAAAACATTAGACTCATTAAGGAATCCTGAGGGGTACATAGGGTGAATCTCATGCCTAGCACAGTTCATCTCTTCTACTACTTCCTTATGAATACTTTCAATATAAGGGAGTGTTCTGCTGTTTAGCATGGTTTCAGCAGATACTATAACTCCTCTCTCAGAAAGAGCCTTTGCATTGCTTTTCATTCCCTCAAAGAGTGCCTTTCTCTGTTCCCTTGATGGTTTTCTTTTGCTGTAGGCAAAGCCAACATCTATAAACTCATCTACTGTAGTCCAGTTGTGAGAAATGTGTAGGACATCTAAATAAGGAATTACATGCTCATATCTGTCTAATGGTAAAGTAAGGTTTGAATTTATCTGAGTGTATATGCCTCTTTCATGAGCATATTTAAGTATAGGTACTACATAATTCTTAACTGATTTCATATTCATCATAGGCTCTCCACCTGTGATGCTGATTGTTCTTAATGTGGGTATTTCATCTAACCTTTGTAAGATAAGTTCTAAAGGTAAAGCCTCAGGGTCTTTAAAGTCTAAATTTTGACCTACAGCACAGTGAGCACATCTCATATTACACATATTTGTAGTTGTAAACTCTACACTGGATAAGACCTGCTTACCATGTTTATCTACATCTAAGTAAGCCTCCCAAGCATCATTAACAGGTGTCTGTTTACTTTTGGTAATCGTTTTATATTGTGTCATTCTCAATTCTCCTATCTTATTACTACTTCATCATTATGAGTAATTAGGGTAACATATGTCAATGTCGCAAAACTCATCGATCTATTGAATGTATTAAATCTTGCATCTAAGTAAGTTGTTGGTATAATGAGCTTTAGACAACATCATAGCACAGTAGGGAGAGGGATAAATGGTTAAGAAAGAACTTGTAGCCCTGTATGTAAGAAAGAGTAGGCTAAAGGATGTTGACTCTATGGAGATTAGTAGACAAATAGAGTTATTAACTGATTATGCAGATAAGAACAATATAGAGTATGAAATATTCTCTGAGGAAGGTAGCTCTGAGGACTTTGGTAGACCTGAGTTTCAAAGGATGATAATGGATATAAAGCGAGGTAAGTTTGAGGGTATCTTAGTAACTGATTTAGATAGGATTACAAGGGATAGAACTGACTTTGGTTTATTTACTAGGATACTACAGTATGAGGGGTTAGTCTTACATACTCTAAGCAAATCTTACAGCTTTCTGAATGATGAGGATATGTTGATGTTAGGTAGGCAGTCAGAGATGGATAATCACTTTATGAGGATGACAAAGAGAAAGCTCAGGAGAGGTAGGATACAAGCAATTAAAAAGGGGGTTTACTTTGGGATAGCTCCTTATGGATATACAAAAGATGATAAGACTAAACATTTAAAGTCTCAGTCAGTAGAGGCAGAAACAGTTAGGGAGATATACAGGCTCTATGTTCATGAGGGATTAAATCAGGCTGAGATATGTGAACAGTTGACACTAAGGGGTAAGCTAACTAGGGCAGGAAAGCCTTTCACAGTTAGAGCTGTATCCTTAATTCTTTCTAATGTAGCTTACCGAGGGATAGTACATTATGAGTTAGAAGGGGATGAGCCTATACATGTAGAGGATGCTCATGAGGCTTTAATAGATGTAGATACATTCAACAAAGCTCAGGTAATCAGGGCAGAGAAAAGAAAAGTACCTCAGTCTAGTCAGAGAGGTGTCTACACTCTTTCTAAGCTGTTAGTATGTCCTAAATGTCATCAAACTTTATCTTTTTGTATGAAATACAATAAAAGGTCTGCTAGGAATGTACTAGACAAGTCTCAGCGAGAGCTGTATGTACTTAACTGCCATGCTTCCAAAGGTCAGAAAGCTAAAGCTGAGTCAAAGGGGAAGCCTAGATGCAGTAACAATGGTATTAGGTCAGCAAGAGTTTTAAAGAAGGTGTTGGATGAGTTAAGGTTATATCTGCAAGAATTAGATAAAAAGATAGAGGCTATATTGGAGGGGGATGACTCTTTCCTAAGCTTAGTGGCAAGAAAACAGCAAGAACTGACTCTTAGATACAATCAGTTGGATGACCAAAAGAAAAGAATCCAAGATGGATTTAAAGTAGGTATCTATACACAGGATGAAGCTAGTGAGGAGATAAAGTCTATCAGGAGGACTCAACTAGTGTTGAAGCAGGAGCTACAGGACTTAGAGGGAGCAGATGTAAAGGCTGAGTTTGACAGAAAGAAACAGCAAAAGATTAAAATTGAGCAATTACTCTTAATGGATAATGATGCTAATCCTACAAAAGCTAATAAGTTATTACATGAGCTTATAGATAAGGTGTACTACTGGAAAGAAAAGTCTGATGTAGGAGGAGAAAAGACTTTTGAGATAAAGGTAGAATACAAGTAGAGAGAGGAACTGAATGAGCAGATTGCTAGGCAACTAATAAGATACAGACATTCTCTAGACAGGAGGCTCAGCTTAATGAGATGCTGAACAATCTACAGAAGAGAGCTAAGTCCTTATTGTAAAAATTGCAAGGCTTAGCAGAAGTACAGCAGACTTCCCAGAGATTGTACAGCTAATAAAGGATAAAGGAACTATATTAAAGAGTATAAACGTAATTTCTTGAATTTCAAAAGCCTATTCATTAAGAGAAAAGTTCTTCCATTGAGACTCGTCATTTAATTTGTTAAACTAACAGAAGTAATATAATGATGTCCAATGCGTAAATAACTCAAAAATTTGAGTAGGGATAAATAATAATACCATATGATTAAAAGGAGCGAATTATTTTGGGTGGAGCGATTTATGATAAAAAGGAACAAATGAATTATTTACAAGCACGTTTTGAAATGGTGATGAATATGCTTGATGCAATAGATCCGGAAGAAGCAGGAGTAGAAGAAATTGATCGTTTAATTACAATGCTTGATGAGATTGAAAACAAATGCAAACAGTTTAGACATGATTGGTCTGAATAGTAAGGAGCGAAGTCGATGAACTTATATTTGATCCGTCACGGCCAATCAGAAGGGAATCGTTTAAAAAAAATTCAAGGTACGATGGATTTTCCTTTGTCTGAAGAGGGAAAAAAGCAGGTCGAATTGCTCGGTGAACGCTTTGCCTCCATCAAACTTGACCACCTTTATTCAAGTGACTTGACCCGTGCCAGTAGCACGGCCGATGCGATTGCGGCCCACAAGAAAATGACTGTGCATAAATGGGATAAATTAAGAGAAGTTGAGCTCGGACCACTTCAAGGGAAGACACGAGTTCAAATTTATGAAGAATTTCCACAAGCAAATAAAAATTCACTAATAACATCGGGAGTTGACGGAACTGAAACAGTTGAACAATTAGAAGCTAGATGTAACTATATTTTAGAGCAACTTCTTTTAGCTCATAGAGGGAAAAATATAGCTCTCGTTTCACATGGTGGCTTTTTGAGTGTCCTTATGATGTATATTTTAACAGGTGAACAATGGATGAATTTCCACCGCCCATTCCGCTTCGGTAACACGAGTATTACCCACTTAGAGTGGCCACTCGATTCAGAAAAACCATATTTGCATTATATGAATGACTTGCAACATTTAAATGATCAAAATCAAGCAATGACGGATAGAAAGATTGATATTTTATAATAATTAGAGTGAACGCAATGAGGCTTAGGTTTTGTTGCGTTTTTTAGTATGTGCTCCTTTAACTTTTGGATAGTCTTCCTACAACAAAATCCAATTTCTACATGAACGCGTTTCCATTTTTGTTCTTTAAGAAAAGTGTGACAAGCAGTATAATAGGAGAGTAATAGTCTGTTTAGTGTTTGTTTTATGGGGGAAGTGTTGTTGAGGTGATGTGTACGATGGACGACATTTCTAGTGCTTTTATGGTTTTGAATTTTCAAATGTAAAAGGGAGTTGGATGTTGTGGAGAAATTGCAAGATAGTATTTATCAGTTGATTGTAGAAACATCTACAAATTTACCAAATGACGTTAGAAGAGCGATTAAAGCAGCAAAAGAAAAAGAAAATGCTGGGACTCGTGCCGCCCTATCATTAGGTACGATTACAGAAAATATTGAAATGGCCGATGAAAATATTTCGCCAATTTGTCAGGATACAGGAATGCCAACATTTGAAGTGAAAGTTCCCGTTGGTGTGAATCAAATTAAAATGAAAAAAGCGATTCACGAGGCAATCGCAAGAGCAACAAAGGATGCAAAATTGCGTCCGAACTCTGTTGACTCGTTAACAGGGAAAAATACAGGTGACAACTTAGGCGAAGGGACACCTGTTATTCATTTTGAACAGTGGGAAAAAGATGTCATTGATGTACGCCTTATTTTAAAAGGGGGCGGCTGTGAGAATAAAAACATTCAATATAGCTTACCGACTGAATTAGAAGGTTTAGGGCGTGCGGGTCGTGACCTTGATGGGATTCGAAAGTGTATCATGCATTCTGTCTATCAAGCACAAGGTCAAGGCTGTAGCGCGGGCTTCATCGGTGTAGGTATCGGTGGAGACCGGACAACGAGCTATTCATTAGCAAAAGAGCAATTATTCCGTACCGTTGATGATGTCAATCCAAACCTAGAGCTACAAAAGCTTGAGGATTATGTACTAGAAAATGCGAACAAACTTGGAATTGGAACGATGGGTTTCGGAGGAGAAGCGACTTTATTAGGCGTAAAAGTTGGAGCGATGAACCGTTTACCAGCTAGCTTCTTTGTATCTGTAGCGTACAACTGTTGGGCTTATCGCCGTCTTGGTGTCGTGTTAGATCAAGAAACGGGTGAAATTCAAGAATGGTTATATAAAGATGGAGAAAAAGTTGACCTAAACACAACAAATGAAGAAGTAGCCGCTACAGCTGAAGTTCAAGATGAAGTGCGTGAAGTGGTCTTACAAGCTCCGGTTACAGAGGAACAAATTCGCGAACTCAAAGTAGGGGACGTTGTCATTATTAATGGAATGATGCATACAGGTCGTGACGCGATTCATCATCATTTAATGGATCATGATGCCCCGATTGACTTGAATGGTCAAATTATTTATCACTGTGGTCCGGTTATGGCGAAGGACGCCGATGATAATTGGACGGTCAAAGCGGCAGGGCCAACGACAAGTATTCGTGAGGAACCTTATCAAGGCGACATCATGAAGAAATTTGGGATTCGTGCCGTCATCGGAAAAGGTGGAATGGGTCCAAAAACATTAAAAGCACTGGAAGAACATGGTGGTGTTTATTTAAATGCCATTGGTGGAGCAGCTCAGTACTATGCGGACTGTATTAAGGAAGTAAAAGGAGTTGATCTCATCGACTTTGGAATTCCAGAAGCAATGTGGCACCTAGAAGTAGAAGGGTTTGCAGCCATCGTGACCATGGATTCACACGGAAATAGTCTTCACGCTGATGTCGATAAATCATCATTAGAAAAGCTGGCTCAATTTAAAGAGCCAGTGTTTAAATAAGAGGTTAAGTCGGCTCGTCTATAAGTGAATCTCCTTATAGACGAGTTTTTTTGTGATCTTAACATGTAAAAAGAATAGAGTATTTACTGTATAATAAACATTCACATAAAAAAATAGTTTGAGAACTGTATTATCATAATATCTAAAAAGAATAGGAGATCAGAAAATGGTTAGATTTGGAGTTGTGGGAACGAATTGGATTACAGAGAGCTTGCTTGAGGCTGCAAAAGGTGTAACAGGCTTTGAATTAACAGCTGTTTATTCACGTGATAGTAAGAGAGCAGAAGAATTTGCAAGTAAATACGGCGTTACAAAAACGTTTACAAGTTTGGAGCAAATGGCGAGTAGTGAAGAAATTGATGCTGTGTATATCGCGACACCTAATTCTTATCATGCAGAACAAGCGATTTTATTTTTGCAAAATGGCAAGCATGTCTTATGTGAGAAACCGCTGGCAGCCAATGCAATGGAAGTAAAGACAATGATTCAAGTGGCAAAAGATCACAATGTCTTATTAATGGAAGCGATGAAATCAACTTTACTTCCCAACTTTAAAGTCATCCAGGAGAACCTAGATAAAATAGGTTCTATCCGTAAGTACTTTTCAAGCTACTGTCAATATTCTTCACGATATGATAAATATAAAGAAGGAATTATTCTGAATGCTTTTAACCCTAAGTATGCGAACGGCTCATTAATGGATCTAGGTATTTATTGCCTATACCCACTTATCGTCTTATTTGGCGAACCGAATGATGTGAAGGCAACCGGTAATCTTCTTGATTCAGGGGTAGATGGCGAGGGAAATATTATCTTAAAGTATGACGATAAAAATGCATCAATCATGCATTCTAAAATAACCAATTCTTATTTACCAACTGAAATCCAAGGTGAAAAGGGTAGTATAATTATTGATAAGATACATACACCCGAAAAAGTAGAGATTCACTACAAGGATGGCACGATAGAATCATTAACAGTAGAACAATCACACCCATCTATGTATTATGAAGTTCAAGAGTTTGTTGATATCATTCAGCAAGGCAGAACAGAATCAACGACAAATTCATACAAACACTCATACACTACGATGCAAATAATGGATAAGGTACGAGAGGAAATAGGGCTTGTTTTTCCAAGTGATCATAAATAACTACTTGCTGCATTAGATGCTTCATTAATCTTGATTAAAATAAATAAAAGCTACGGCTCTTTTATAAGGACATCCCCTTATAGAAGAGTCTTTTTGGTATGTAAGTAGATTTGATTAGTGTGGCGGAATTTTTAGAGATTAAAATCGAAAAATAAATGCACTGAATTAATATTTTAATTTTTGGTTATATAATGTAAAATAAAAATATAAAAGTTTAGAAAATTTCGTTTATAATTTATCATTTCCCGACAGAAGACTCCCTCTTCCATCGTGTGAAGGGAGAAGCCCAACGATAAGGGGGAGATGAATGGCGGTTGGCGGTAGCCAAAGAGATTCTTGTTAGGGTATAATAAGAACATACATTCCTATTTGATGTGAAAACAATGCTCATCAACAAAGCGTACAAATTTCGTCTCTACCCAACCAAAGAACAGGAAACCTTCATTGCTAAAACCATCGGATGTAGCCGTTTCGTATTCAATCGCTTTTTAGGGCAATGGAACGATACCTACCAAGAAACAGGCAAAGGATTAACGTATTCTGCTTGTTCGGCCCAATTAACCCAACTAAAAAAGGAATTCGTATGGCTAAAAGAAGTGGACAGCATTGCCCTTCAATCCTCCCTGAAAAATCTTGCCGATTCCTTTACTCGATTCTTCAAGAAACAAAATAAAGCGCCACGCTTCAAATCAAAAAAGAATCAGGTACAATCCTACACCACGAAAGAAACAAATAGCAACATTGCCATAGTAGACAACAAAATTAAATTGCCGAAACTGGGTCTTGTTCGCTTGGCCAAAAGTCGTGAGGTTGAAGGACGTATTTTGAGCGCTACAGTCAGACGAAATCCAAGCGGAAAGTTCTTTGTATCCATTCTAGTTGAAACAGACGTACAGCCCTTGAAGAAAACGGATTCATCTATTGGTATAGATTTAGGCATCACGGACTTTGCGGTTTTTTCGGATGGTCACAAGGTGGACAATCATACGTTCACAGCCAAAATGGAAAAGAAATTAAGACGTGAACAGCGAAAACTTTCAAGACGTGCGTTACAGGCCAAAAATAAGGGTATTCATCTATTTGATGCCCAAAACTATCAGAAGCAAAAACGCAAAGTGGCTAGATTGCACGAAAGAGTCAGGAATCAACGTGACGATTTCCTTCACAAACTAAGTACAGACATCATCAAAAACCACGATGTGATCTGTATCGAAGATTTGAACACCAAAGGAATGTTACGCAATCATAAATTAGCCAAATCGATCTCGGATGTATCCTGGTCTGCCTTTGTATCAAAATTAGAATACAAAGCGAAATGGTACGGGAAAACCATTGTGAAAATAAGCAGGTGGTATCCATCTAGTCAAATCTGTTCCGAATGTGGACATCAAGAGGGCAAGAAATCTCTTGAAATAAGGGATTGGACGTGTCCTATTTGTCATAAACATCACGATAGAGATATCAATGCCAGCCGAAATATTCTAGCCGAAGGGGTAAGAACCCTCGACTTGGCTTAAACAACATACAGAACCGTAGGAATCGACGGGGATAGCTTGGTCCATAAGAGAAACCTCTGTTGGCAAAGAAATGCGCTGGCAAGTACGCTCTGTTCCCAAGAATCTCCCACTTCAAGCGTTAGCTAAGTGGCGAGTTGTTCAAAAATGAGAATTTAAAAACGAAATTATAGTATGAAAAAAAGTGAATGGGACCTCTTCGTTTTATGGCGGAACAAAGCACAAATCTCTAATTTAAGTTTAGTAAACAGTAAGAGTTATTTGAAAGGAGAGGTTATCAGTGGATAAAAAAAGTTTAGTTATAGTGGGTGCTCATTGTGGGGATGGAGAAATTCAAGCGGGGGCGATTGCTCACAAGTATGCGAAAAATGGATGGAACGTTACTTTTTTACATTTAACTGCCGGTGAGAAAGGAAACCCGCCACATCTCTCAGTGGAAGAGTATCGAAAACAGAAAATCGAAGAAGCCGAAAAAGTGGCTGGAATTTTAGGAGGGAAAAGCATCACATTGGAATATAAAGATGCGGAATTAACCTTTAATGATGACATTATCACCGATGTAGCAACACTTATGCGTCAATTAAGACCAGATGTTGTGATCACACATTGGGAAAATAGCATTCATCCTGATCATAGCCTCTGCCAAAGAATTGTCGAAGCTGCTCAGTTAAAAGCAGGCCTTCAAGGGTTTGATTTAGACGGCTTAAACCCACATTATTATCCGTATTACCATAGTGAAAATTGGGAGGACATGGAGGGATATGAACCAGACATCTTTGTTGATGTAACAGAAGAATTTGAGACTTATTTAGAAGCCTTGTCTAATTATTGGTTTATTATGAATTCAGCTTCTTTCCGATATTTTGATTATTATAAAGCCCTTGGTACGGTTAGAGGATGCTTGAACCGAACCGAGTATGCTCAAACATTAAAAACTCCAACAGGTAGAAATGTTAGAAAAGGTAAATTTATTCCAGGGTTTGAACTTTAAATTTTTTAAGGTGAGAGGAATTAGAGTTGTCCTTGGGAAAGTTGATTTTGATGAATTTCTTTCCGAGGGTGTGTTTTGAAAGGGAGGAATAGGTATGAAGCTTGGGTTAGATGTTTTTATAGAAAAAGATTATAACAATTTTAAAGGGAAGCGGCTTGGCCTAGTCACGAATATGACAGGAGTAAATGAAAAGTTGCAGCCGGCGATTGATCTTTTTTATGACCATTCAGAGATTGACCTTGTCGCCCTTTATGGGCCAGAGCATGGGATAAGAGGGGATGCAAAAGAAGGAGAAATCGTCAACTCTTTTACCGACCCTTATACTAATTTACCAGTGTATAGCTTATATGGGCAAACGAAAAAACCAACAAAAGAAATGTTAGAACATGTTGATGTGATTGTTTTTGATTTACAAGACATCGGGTCAAGATACTATACCTTTATTTATACGATGGCTTATATGATGGAAGCTTGTGCGGAGAATAACATCGATTTTGTTGTACTTGATCGCCCAAATCCAATTTCAGGTTATCAAATGGAAGGAAATTTGGTCGAAGAGAGTATTCGTTCATTTGTTGGGATGCTACCGATTCCGAATCGACATGGGTTGACAGTTGGAGAACTGGCTTTATTGTTTAAGCATGAATTTGGTTATGACTGTGACTTAACGGTTATTCCGATGTTAGGTTGGAAGCGCCATATGTATTTTGAAGATACTGGTTTAATTTGGGTACCACCTTCCCCTAATACAACTTCAATCGATATGGCTTTGCTTTATCCAGGGACTTGTTTTATAGAAGGGACAAATTTGTCAGAAGGAAGAGGAACAACTAAACCTTTTGAATATATCGGAGCTCCATTTATTGATGGCAACTTATTAGCGAAAAGGTTTAATGAGAAGCAAATAACAGGGGTTTTGGCTAGGCCAACCTCTTTTATCCCAACGTATTCTAAGCATAAGGATACGATTTGTGGAGGAATTCAGCTGCACGTCATAGAGCGAGCAAAAATAAAGCCGGTTGAAATGGGCTTACAGTTAATTGAAACCATTTATGAGTTATATCCAAATGATTTTTCTTTTATTGAAAATAAAAATGGCAAGTATTTTTTTGATTTATTAGCAGGGACTAAAACGTTAAGACATTTAATAATAAAAGGCGGTTTAGAGGGATTTTTAGAACGTAATCAAATAGAAGTAGAGAGCTTTAAGAAACAAGCAGAACCGTATCTTTTATATGTTTAAAAAAGGATGATGGATGTTTTATTAAATAAAGGAAGTGAAGAGCATGATTTCATTTAGATATTATCAATCAGGTGATGAAAGAAAAATTGTGGAGCTATGGAATGAAACGTTGGGAGCCGATCCTATTACGATAAAGAGGTTTCGGAATTTAGTGTTATTAGATGCTAATTTTGATCCGGTTGGCCTAAGGGTGGCTTTTGAACAAGACCGTCTTGTTGGAGTTGTTTATGCAGTTAGAAGATTGTTACCAATGCTTGGAACCAATTTAGAACAAGACAATGGCTGGATTCCTTTCTTTTTTGTTGATAAGAAAGCTCAAAATAATGGAGTTGCCACACAACTGATGAAAGAAGCCGAAAAGTTTTTAAAAAATGAAGGAAGAAAGACGGTCTTTTTTGCTTCATACGCTCCTAATTATATTTTGCCAGGGATTGATGAGGAAGCTTACCCAGGTGCTTATCAATTTTTACAAAAGCAAGGTTTCCAAAAGCTCTATTCCCCAGTGGCGATGGATCGAAGCTTAGTCGGTTTTAAACAAACTGAGGAAATGAAGGAGCTAAAAAGGTTAAGAGAAGAAGAAGGCTATACATTCGCCCAAGCAGAGGATAAGGATTTATATGAAGTGATTCAATTCGCCAATCAAAAGTTTAATCCTGATTGGGGACGGGCGATTCGAGAAGGCGTCTTACAAGGATTACCGTTGGAACGCATTTTAGTGGCACGATATGAGCAGGAAGTTGTCGGTTTTTGTATTTATGGTGGATATGAAGGCATACCAGAACGGTTTGGTCCATTCGGTGTTGATGAAGGTCAACAAGGGAAAGGGCTCGGGAAACTTCTCTTGCATGAATGTTTAACGATGATGAGGGCAGAAGGACTTCATAGTGCTTGGTTTTTGTGGACAGGTGAAAAGAGTGCAGCCGGTTATTTATATAAAAAAACGGGATTTGAAATCACGCGAAGGTTTCATGTTATGAAAAAAGAGCTCTAACCAATTTAGTGAATAGAAGATGGGCAACTTCTGTTGGAAAATTAACTGGGTAGATGGTCAAAAGTGGATGAACATCAAAGTCGGTGGTGTACCCGTTGAAGCGATGGAGCTTTTTCCAGAAGGTGGCCATATTATTGATATTCCACATAATTTATCAGAAGAAAAAAGATTATTGGCTTTTGCTTCGATTGTTGCGATTCATTCCTTTTACGGACTTAATGAATAACATACATATTGATGTGATTGTCGTGAAACACTAACAAAAAAAGAGGGAGAATGATGAGTAGTGAAACGGAAAATCGCGATCCTTATGATCGTTTTTGTTAGTGCGACCTGTCACTTTGCGTTAAATACATTAGCTGCTAGTGACCAGACGTATAATTGGAGCTATATTCCGACAAAGGATAATAAGCCGGTTTCAACTGAGCCTGAGTATCAGGAGTTATTAAATAAAACCGGTGGAATTTTTATCGGCAATACTGAAAAAAAGGATCTCTACCTTACTTTTGATAATGGTTATGAGAATGGTTATACGGAGCAAGTACTTAATGTTTTAAAGGAAAAAGGAGTTCCTGCGACTTTTTTTGTGACCGGACATTATTTAGAAACAGCAGCTGATTTAGTCAATCGGATGGTCGACGAAGGTCATATTGTTGGGAATCATTCATGGCATCATCCAAGTTTGCCAGAAGTCGGTGATGGAAAACTGATTGAGGAGCTAGATAAAGTGAAAAAGAGGTTTACCGAATTAACGGGAGTAAATGAAATGAATTATTTGCGCCCCCCACGTGGAGAGTTTAGTGAGCGGTCTTTGGTTCTTTCCAATAAGCTTGGTTACACAAATGTTTTTTGGTCGCTTGCTTATAAAGATTGGGATGTGGACAATCAAAAAGGTGGAGATTATGCCTACAAGCAAATTATGAAAAGAATTCACCCTGGTTCCATCATGCTTATTCATTCTGTATCCTCTGACAATGCTGAAGCACTACCACGAGTCATTGATGAGGCACGCAAATTAGGATATGAATTTAAAAGTCTAGATGATTTAATGTTTGAAAGACAAATGGAACAATTGCCCTTCCCATAAGAAATTATCGAGGAAAAAACTCAAGCGACATTTGGTGCTTGAGTTTTTTTACTTTGAAAAGATGGTAGTGAAAGGGAAGTTAAAGTATTAAAAGTGCTCATTGTAGACAAAAAGCCGAATGAAGCCGTAAGCCGATGAAAAAGAGCGGCAAAGGGAATCAAAGAAGGTCAATGAAACCCAAAGCCAGCAAATAAAAGCCGCAAAGGGAATCAAAGAAGGTCAATGAAACCCAAAGCCAGCAAATAAAAGCGGGAAAGGGAATCATAGAACCGCAATGATGTCAAAAGCTATTGAATAAAAACCAG
>NZ_ALPT02000048.1 GCF_000292245.2 Alkalihalobacillus alcalophilus ATCC 27647 = CGMCC 1.3604
CATCTTCAATTTTACTATCATTAATTGATGAGATAACTTCTTTTATTTTATTAGTTGCAAACTCTCCCATTGTAGAAGACATAAAGAATCCATCTTTTAAAAGAGTGTGGATATTGGCACCGAAAGTATTAAGTAGTCTTTTTACAGGCTTGCAATAACCAGTAATATCCTTTTCTAAATAGATAATACTATTAGATTTAATGTCAGATAAAATAAATGGAGAATGTGTTGAAATAACAACTTGAAACTTCCTTTTCCCCTCACTTAAATCCTTTAAAAAGAGTACCAACTCATTTATAAAATTTCTTGTTAGTTCAGGATGCATTCTTGCCTCTGGTTCGTCTAATAATATAATATATTTTTCTTTACTGGGGGTAAGTAGAGAAACCTGCTCATAAAGAGAAGCAAAAAAATCCTAAATATGCACTTTCACCATCACTTAGATTTTCAATTGAATAATCAAAAAAACCACCGAACACAGTAAAAATTTCATTAAATTTACTTTTTGCTTTTTCATCAACAGTTACGTCAATAACACGTAAAAGTTTATTCATACTAACTTGTTTTGTAATATCTATACTTATATAATCCTTATGAAATTTAAAACTTTTGCTCACGGACAATTCTTCTGCTAAAGCATTATAGCATTTTAAAACATGCTGAATATCGTCCTCATCTTTCATGTAAATATCAGATATTCTTTTTATAATACTAGAATAATAATCCTTATATCCTTTCAAAGACTTTCTTTTTACAATAATTTCAGATATTAGTTCTTCTTTGTTTACCTTCATCTCACTATTTTCAATATCGTTAATAGAATTAAAAAAATACTGTACTAAGGATTCGAGAACTTTACAAATTTCCTTTTCTCTTCCATTAAGTTCATTATATGAAAATTGCATCAAAAGTTTGTTTTTATCATTGATACCATCAGTTAAAAAATGGCTGTTATAACTGATTTTTATGGTATAGTTATCATTTTGAAACAAAAGTCTTTTAGGTTTTTGCAATTGTTTATATAGCATTTGTACCTTCATAGTTAATAAATTTGACTGAAAGTATGCATTTCTTCTTGGTACAGAAATTTTATAATCATCTTCTGGTTTAGTAGAACTATAATCATAATATTTATCGTTGAGGTTTTCACGAAGTGATATTATGACAAGTTTATCCTGTTCTCTTTTGTAATCTCCATAATATGTAATATCATCTCTTCTATATTCTCCCAGCCTATCATTTAAATCATATCTATGTATTAACATGTCCTCTCTATAATTGCATATAAATGCAAACCAATATTTACTCCTCCAATATTCAATACCTAATCCAGATTTAAATTTTATAATGCTTTGAAAACTCTCAATATCATTGCCCTCAAAGCAAAATAAATCTTGTTCATTATCATCTTTGCCCATATAGTAGATGAAAAAATAAATTGAATGTTTAATTTCAGCTTCAACATCACCTGGTATTCGATAGGGACCTTTCTTTTTTTTGTATTTCACTTCGAATTCAGCGTTATTTTTACTCCTATCAGCAGCTCTTAGTCCTAATACGTCTAATAAATTTGTTTTACCCACGCCGTTTTTACCTACTATAGCATTAATATTGGTTATATACTCCGGATAAAATGTGATATGAGTTTTGTTTGGTGTTATTTTAATGCTTTTGTTGAATTTATCGAATTTTATAATAAATTTTTCACTAAAATGTAGTTCAACATCTTTATAGTTTCTAAATTTTTCTATCCATGCATAGACCAGCTCCATTCATTTCTCCCCCAAATTCTTTTTTAGTTACTATTGTAACAATCTAAAACATATATAGCGCACCCTTTTTATTTCGACAATAAATTTAAATCCACAATTATTTTTAATAACCTCATTATATATTAACTTAATATAGTTGCCTTGATTGTTAAATTCATTTGAATTACTTCTTTAAAGTTAAATCCATTGGCATAATAAGATTTATTCTACATAATGGCTCGATTGTTGAATGCTTACTACCGATAAAATAAAATCTCTTTACATTAAAGAACATTCGTTTATAATTAAAATTATTTTTTGCACAATATGAGTCTACTACGTAATACATGATGAATTAGTCTGACCCGTTTGCTAAATATTGAACTTATTGAAAATCAAACATATTTTTATGGATTTTGATTCTCAAAACTAAGTCTTTTCATCTTTTATAACTACCAAAACAATTGCAGCGATAAAAACCCGTACATAATTTGGTACATTTTTTTGTAATCTGGTAGTTAATGCTATGTCAGAGATGGTAAATTTCAATAGTTATAACTATACTAACTCATTCAATAATCTATTTAACATAAGTAACCATTCCTTGTAATCATTTGTATTACTATTATTTTATATGAATTGATTCTTATGTAATAGGATTAATTATCTAAAATATTAAATTAATTCTTCCAGCTAATATAGGTAATAAAAATCCCTGCCACCATTTAGGAGACAGAGATCTCATAAGCTCTTTTAATTTTCCTCATTCCAACGCTTTAACATAATAAATCGTAACTGTGCCGTCCTCATCACTTCTCCCTCGATAACTGCTTTAGAGAAGGGTACTTCTATTTTTAAACGATTCATAAAATATATATATGAGAGCTGTGGTCCAATACTGGTCACCTTTTCCACATGATAATGAGCCACCCAAGAGGAATCATCATTGTTAGGAGAACCGAGTGGAAAGAAAAAGATTTTTTGACCTTCAAAAATGCAAATTGGGACTTTCTTTTGAAATCCCGTCGCTTTTATAGAAGAATCCAACCGCCCTTTATATCCGGCACCATAATAAAGGCATGATTCTTTTATTAGATTAATGGGCTTTTTCTTCACTATATAACTCCCTCTTTCTTCATGGACTTTTGAAAACAACTGGCCAAATTCTCCATAAATAGGTTCAATTATAAAAGTTTCTGCATTAATTAAATAATCATCGATTACCTGCATAATTATCCCCCTCCTTGTTTGTGTAACTCTTTATTAAACGAAAAAAACGGAGTATAATCATCGTGAGAGGATTAATACTCCACTCATTGTGACCCTTAGGAACTTTTGCTGAAGCTCCCCTAAGGGTCCTTATCTGTCTTCTCACCCCCTCACATTGCTCCCACCTCCTTTCGAGATAAACGTTCAAGCCAGTTATTTATCTTTAAGATATTTTTGAGCGAATTATATAAGATCGTATAACCTCCCCTTGTCCCTTTACGATGATCAAAAGACTCCCATAATGGATTTTGAATAGAAAAATCAATCTGATGAATAATTTCCATTCTTTCCTGAATCACAGATAACTTTTGCTCAAAATTCATTGACTCCGTATCCTTAGTAGAGTAATAGGCTAATGCCTGTAGCAACGGAAAAGAAGAAAAAATTGTATGTTCATAGTTTCCGATTGTCTCTGGATTTTCCACTTCAAATAAGAGGTGAAACCAGCTTGAAACCAGCTCAACGTAATCATCACTTGTTAAATAAGGATCATCGAGTTTGAAACTTTTTTGCCTCTCAAATGATGGCTCATTCGTAACAAAAATAGCGATTATTTTCCTCAGCTGAGATAGCGATAGGAAATTTTTATTAGTCGGCTTTATAAGTGCTCGTTTTTCCGTTTCAATCCCTGCACGTTGTAACCCTTCATCCTTTGATAACAAGATATTTGTGATATTATTCAAGTCATCACGTTTGTCATACTCAATTAACTTATTAAGGACGACCTTTTTCCCCTTTGTATTAAAATCAATATAAAGCTGATGGACAACCTCTTTTTCTAAATTTTCAAATATTTGAACAGAAATGATTCCTGTTTGTAAAAACTCTCCTAATCGCTCACTTAATTGAATATCATTTTCATTCTCACTTTGACTTAACAGAGCGACTTTTTGATTTAATTGCTGAAAGGCTTTTAAACGAACATTGCCATCGATTAACTCATAAACTGAATCATTGAATAAAGAATCCATTGAGGTTTTATTTAAAACAAGTGGTGGAATAAAAAGTTGGTGTTCTAAGTTCTCTTCGATGTAGGTTTTAAACAACCTCACCCTATTTTGATTAATGTTGCGAGAGTGTAATTGCTCCTTATCCATTAACTCCAGTAACTCTCTTATTGGCATCACTTCTATCGATTGCTTAATTGATAAACCGTTTTGCAATTTGTTCCCCTCCTTCATCAAAAATAATATCAACAAAAAGATTAGAGATATTCCGAACGGTTGAGCTAGCAGAAAGATTTTGTGTCTTGCCTAAATATTCATTAAAATATGGTGTAAACATAGGATCCCGATGGCGCCACGTACATTTTTGACTAATATGTGGTAAAGAGCCTATTGCTTCACGATAAGTCATTTTGTATTTCTTTGTTAACTGATAGACAGTTAAGGCTAGAGCCAGTTGAATCCCTAAATAACCGCAAACAAATTCTGAACGATTATACATTTTTGGGGGGAAAATTTCTTCCCAGGCTTCAAAAAATAGTACAGAGACATCTTTTACCTGTCTTTCCGTTAAATCTTGAAAGTCCGCTCGTCCATATTTATGGCGGATATTTCCTTCAAACAAAGCAAGTAAACATCGTCTCATGGAAGTTAAACTAGTGAGGGCTGAATGTTGGTGTGTTAACCTAGAGGAAGTGGTTTCAATTTCAAAGGCGGGCTTAATCTCAACGCTTAACTCTTGTACAAGCTTAGAATATTCATCACGTTGATCGTATTTAATGATAAGGCCTGAATGGACATTCGTTCTTCTTGTATTCAAATCTGTGAACATTTGACGTTCTTCATCTTGGTTTAAATCTAAGTAGATTTGCATAGAAATCGGGTATTGCTTAAGTTGTTTAATCATCTTAGCAACCTTTTTAATTTCCAGTTCATTTTTCTGGTGCATTTCTAACTCATACTTTTTCATCTCGAGTTTTTTCAGGGCATACTTCATTCCTTCTACTCTGTGTTGTCCGTCCATAACGTACAATTTATCCCCTGGCGTCACTTTCCAACGTACACCTTCAGCTTCAATTGCTCCTCTTGCTGAGAAAATAAAGGTCGAGAAATAAAAGGTCCCATCCTCAATCGCATCAATAATAAACTCACCAATTTCATTACGTTTACGAATGTCAAGACTCCTTTGCACCATCTCATCAATTTCAAAAATAGCTTCTAAATAAAAAAATGGAATTTGAGCAAGTAATATTTGATTTCCTGCCTGAGTGTACAATTTCCCAGACAAAGTACTTGTCCATTCATCATTCATAAAAATCACCTCAGATACCAGTATATAGTAGTAGTCCATATTTAAAGGGAGTATTTGTCGGATTTTCTGACGAAATTTTTATGGTGTGCAGTGGTTTTGTGAAAAGTAACCCTAATAAGGTTTAATAGTGTTAGTGAATAATTAAAAGAGATACCATATCGATATCTCCAATTGATTTTTTTATTTAGCCGTAATCAATCATTAATTGCAACAAATTCTTCCATTCTATACCTAACGCATAATACAAAACCTGACTGGCATTAGTCCAGTTCAACACCCATGCCAGCCAACTTACTGCTTAATATATACTCACTACCCCTTTGAGAGTGTTGACATCATTCTACTGTCCCTGACCTTCAACACCTTCCCAAAAGTTATCGAGTAATGTACGCACTTCATCTGTTGACTTTGTGCTCATCAATTGATTTCTTAATCCACTTGCCCCTCGAAACCCTTTTACATAGATCTTAAAAAAGCGATGAAGAGCTGTAAATGGGCGTAGCTCTAAATCTTTTGAGTATTCATCATAGAGATCAAGATCTAATCTTAACAGATAAAGCAATTCCTCACTGCTATGATCTTTCGGCTCTTTTTCAAATGCAAATGGATTTTGAAAAATACCACACCAAATCATAACCCCATCAACACCATATTCAATGCAATCAAAAACATACTCCATTACTTTTTGAACATTTTCCTGACCTAGTCTTGGTAACAATTTTCTACCCTCATCTAATGCACGAACTATGCAGAATTCTCGATCTAACCCTTGTGATGAATCATCAAATGGATCAATAAAAGGTGCTGTTACCTTCATTTCTTTATTTAAGGTTTCGTTAAGCTTTTTCTGCTCTTCGGTGTATGCAACCGCTTTATAGTAAGCCACTTTATAAATATAACCGCCTGGATTAGATACAAATTCTCCCTTTGAAATTTTTCCATAAAGCTCATCTACTGCAGCACCTATTACAAAGTTATCGATAGCTTCTGGTGTGTTTATGGCAAACTATTAATGTAGGGTATGGCAATTAATTTCTGCAGGGCCTGGAGGGCCCTGCAGAAATTAAAAAAACCACTTGCCAATCATCTCAATTAAAAATACACTTCCTGTTGGGTAATCTAACGCAGGAGGTACTTTAGGAGATGTTGGCAGTGGCCGAAATTAATTATATCAGACACGAGATTAATAGAAAAGGTAGTAATTATCACGCTTTAGCGAAGAGGTTGGGACGAGATCCTCGTACGGTTAAAAAATATGCGGATTTAGAGGATATGAGTCCCCGATCTAGAGGGATACAGAAGCGTCCATCGAGGGTAATGGATCCATTTAAAGAAACGGTGGATCAGTGGTTGAAAGAAGATTTCAAACAGAAGAAGAAATTCAGACGAACAGCTAAGCGTATCTGGGAGTTATTAGTGAAAGACCACGGCTTTACAGGATCTGACCGCACCGTACGTCACTATATTTCTAAGCGTAAGAAGGAGCTCTTAAATGAGGCGAGCGAGGCGGCGTTACCTCTAGAACATCAACCAGGGATGGCTCAAGTAGATTTTGGAGAAGCCCCTTTCATCCATAAAGGAGAACAAGTGACGCTCCCTTATCTTGTCCTATCTTATCCTTATAGTAATAGTTTTTACTTTCAAGTGTTTCCTTCCCAAAAGATGGAGTGCTTTTTAGAAGGAATGAAACGTATTTTCCATCATGTCGGTTCTGTTCCCAAGGTGATTCGGTTTGATAACCTGTCTGCGGCGGTGAAAAAAGTCTTGCCAAATGGGGAACGGCAATTAACAGAGAGCTTTGAAAACTTCGTTTCCCACTACGGGTTTCATTATGAATTTTGTAATCCTGGCAGTGGGAATGAAAAAGGACATGTAGAATCCATGGTCAAATACGTTCGAAATAATTTCCTCCTTCCCGCCTTGCCCGTTCTTCAGAAAGAAGATTTAAACGGGGATTTTTGGAAACAAGCAGAATTGGACAGGCATCGTCCGCACTTCGATAAAAGAGAATCCATTGAGGAATTGTTTCAAAAGGACAAGCAGGCTAGCTATGTGTTACCAACGAAAGCCTATGAATGTGTACGGTATGAGACACTTAAAGCTGATAAATATGGGTATGTTCATTTTGAGAAGAACCAGTACTCAACATCGCCAAGATATGCCTTACAGAAGGTCTTGATTAAAATTCACTTTGACCGAATTGATATTCTATCCGAGATGAATGAAACGATCATTAGTCATTCTAGAATGTACGGGGTTTATCGTAAATCGATGGAATGGCAACCGTACTTACGCTTAATGGCCAAACGGCCTTTGGCATTAAAGTACACGACGTTCTATTCGCAATTACCTGACGAATGGCAAAGCTATTTTAATAGATGTACAAGCACCGAGAAATCCGACGCCTTGAAACTATTATCTTTCGCTTTAAAAGACCGCGGGTTTGAACAGATTACAGAAGCTCTTACCATCGCCTCAGAGCATGGGCACCCTTCTGCGGAATCGATCAGCCAAGTGTTTTATCAATTAATCAACGGCCGTGGGATTCGATCGACCATTAAACCTAAGCAAACCTTACCATCTATGCCAAAGGCATCAAGAGGGCTGTCTCATTACGATCAACTTCTCAAAGGGGTGAACTCCTAATGCGGCCGTCTATATCGGAATTAGCTAAACGCTTAAAGCTTAGTTGGATTCGAGAACATTATGATGAAATAGAAGCTTCTTCTAATGAAGACTATTTACGGATTCTGTTTGAAAAGGAGATTGAGCAAAGAGAGGAGCGAAAAGTAAACCTTTTATTAAAGCAAGCGACTCTTCCTAAGATGAGCGGAGTGCCTTTTAATTGGAAAGATGTTGTCCTAACGCCACAATTAACGCAGTCTTATTTACTAGAAGGATTATTCTTGGAGAAGCAGGAGAACTTAATTTTTTATGGTGGAGTAGGCACAGGTAAAACCTATTTATCTTCCCTTATTTCGTTACAGTTGATTCAACAAAGAGGGTTATCGGTCAAGTTTTATACGGTAGCGACGCTGGTGAACAAACTACTAGAAGCTCATGAAAAAGGGACATTAAGCAAGGTATTTAAGCAATTGGAGAAATTGGATTTACTCGTTTTAGACGAGCTAGGTTATATCCCTTTACACAAACAAGGGGCGGAGTTATTATTTCAAGTCATTTCATTGTGTTACGAGAAAACGAGCATTATCATTACGAGTAATTTGACGTTTGGGGAGTGGAATCATGTTTTTGGAGACCCCATTTTAACGGAAGCCGTTATCGATCGTCTCATCCATCACTCTCATTTAGTCGTCTTTAATGGGGAAAGTCACCGTTATAAGGAATCGATGATACATCAATAAAAAAGATTGGCAAGTGGTTACCTATTTAATTGCCGTTTTATACATTTCTCACTTGCCAAATACATCTGGTGGAATTTTAGGCCACTTTTTCCGCATTGTATTCTCTAAGCCATCTAAATAACCGCTTTTATAAAGAAGACCAACCATTTTTGGGGGATTTAAGGATTCAACTGATTCTCTAATCTTATTCCAAAGATCATCCACACCTCATGTCACCTCCGTATCAAGTTTTTTGGTTCTTCTACTTAAGGTAGTAATAATTGTTACACTTATTTTTTTCGGTTGCTATTCCTTAGATGGGTAGTTCTTCTATTTTCTCCTCTACTTAATAAGTAATTGCTGTTACACTCTGATCTTTTTTTATCTTTAACTAGGTATGTTATCCTTTTTTCGTTTCTACTTTATAAGTAATTATTGTTACACCTAAAAGATATTTATCCATAAGTTTATAAAAAATCCCTTCAAGTTTCTGAACAAGAAGGGAATAACATGCTAGTTAATGCTATTTTATTGTTGAGTTATTATATTGGAAATCTGCCTTATGGATTAAATATCTCACTAAACTGGGAACCAAATCCTTCATTACCTAGTTCAATAAATAACGACCGTATTTCCTCCCAAGTTCCTGTTTCACCAGATAAGAAGCTCCAAAAATTATTTTCTATCAAAGCATCTATTCCCTGATTAAGCGGATAAGCTCTAGAACCATTTTTAGACCACCAAGAAGTTTCATAAGGATTAAATGGAAAAGCAATATGAGCTTTCAACTGTGCTTGGGGTTCTTTACACAATCTGTAAGCATACCAATTCATTAATGTGCTATTAAGCTTTAATCCGCTACTTTGATTAATTTGGTTAGTCTTTATATCAAACAAATATTCAACACCATCTTTTTTTAACCATAAATCTACTCCTTCACCAGATGTAACGTTTATGAATTTTAAATTGCTTAAGTTTAGCCCACTTATAACAGTCCTAAGTTCGTAAACATACTCTTGTAAAGTAACACTGTTACTTCTATTTTCTCTCTCTCTTCTCCACTTATCTACTACTTCTGATACTTCTTTCGGTAACTTATCAGGCATCTCAAGTCGGTCAGGTATTACAGTAAATCCATTTGATTCAGCTATTGTTCTTGCAATTGGCTCCCATAACGTTGTACCAAGACT
Source organism: Alkalihalobacillus alcalophilus ATCC 27647 = CGMCC 1.3604 (assembly GCF_000292245.2). Lineage (GTDB taxonomy): Bacteria > Bacillota > Bacilli > Bacillales > Bacillaceae_D > Alkalihalobacillus > Alkalihalobacillus alcalophilus. The sequence goes on from NZ_ALPT02000048.1 coordinate 9,811, forward strand.
TGTTTCTAATCCACCAACTAAAGATCGGATTCTTCTTTCTTTTGGAAAAATGTAATCCAATACATGTGTTGTTCTAACGTCACGATTAACAAAGAAATTTCTAATTGAACTTTCAATATTAACTTTGATTCTTTCTTTTAATTGTTGATCCATACTATTCCCTCTCTTTTAAAAATTACGAAATTATGTAAGGTAACTATACCAATTATTTAAAGTGATGTTTTTTATATGGTTAAATAATACTAACAACTGTTAATAGGGATGAATTCACTAAACATGCAATAAAAAGCACTCAAAATTGATGATTATGAATGCTTTCTTAATATACCTGTTTATTTTTTTACCGGAATATCTTTGTTCTTTCTTTTTTTTACTTCTTCCATTTTTGAATAGAAACTATCCTCTATATCTACTTCAAAATAATTTGCAAACTTTGTAATATAAGCTAAGCAATCAGCAAACTCCTTACCCAAATTTTCTTTAATAGACTCTTTGGCTATATTAAAGGCCTGTTGTTCATCCATACCTTCGTTTATTAATGAATTAGTCTTGTTGAACGCTTCCCTTAACTCCTCCGCTATCTCTGCAACCTCTGTTGTCAATAGCATGTAATTATTTAAAAGAGAAGATTTTGTTTTTTCATAGTTATCTGTATTAATTTTCCAGTTCATTTCTTCATGGTACTGTTTCATATATTCTTGTAATTGTTTCATTGAGCGTTCCTCCGTTTAAAGAATAACCGATATAAATACTACACCAAATATGACGCTTCACCAAAGAATATTTAGTCAACAAAAATGAAATAAATAAAGAGAAGGTCGACTAAAAAAAGACCTTCTCCTAAAAGTAAGCTAAAACTCAAATTGGAAAACCTTTGTAATGTCCAAAATTATCATTAAATAATTGTGTTAATATGTTTGTACCATTTTTTTGAGAACGGTTAAATAATTCACTAAATAGATGGGAATGATCTTCTGTATCAATAATTTCTGTGGTGTATTTTATTTGTGTTTGTAAAAGATCCTCAATTGCTCTAGGTAAAGCTTTACATACTTTTGCAAACGCATGGGAATCGCCAGTAACTATTTCATAAAAATAGTCACCTGAAACTTTATAAACTCTTGGATGATTATAGACTCTCATTTTATCAGGGCCTTTTGTCTTATCAAAAGTTTGATTCCATTGGGTACAATAGCTAGTTGGAGCAATTAATGAAACCCAGTAACACTTGGCATCAGAATACTCTTCAGCAAATCTTTCCAATTTTTGATATGTACTTTCTTTAGAACTACTGTTTACCGTATTTCTTTTATTTTTAATCTCTGCAAATAAAGTATTATCTTTTCTCTTGATGTCATAACCGGCATTACCTTTTTGAATAAATCCTTCAATTTCTCCGAGTAGCTTTTCATGAAAGTGGCCGATGAAATTACTGATATTTTTATCCATTTGACGTTGCACTTCACGTTCAATTAATTCTTTCTCTGAGACTCCCGAAAAAATCATATCAAAAGTAAGTTTTATCGGGTCAATTTGATTATTATAAAACTTTTTTATTGTATATTCATTCTTTTGTTTTTCATATTCAATATAAATAGATTTTATACAATCTAAAAAGCACTGATCATCAATAAAGTCAACAAACTTATTCATAACAATCCTCCAACCTTAAATATGACTATCAATGGAACGTATTACTCTACCTATTTGACTGTCTAATGAAACATAATTAATATCTGTTTTGTCCCAAAACTGACTACCAATCAGTTTTTGAATAGTGCCACTATAGGTCCATCTACAAGTACAATCTATACTTGCGACGAAATAAGCATTTGAAAATGCGGATAATTCTTGCGTCGACCTATGAGAATGTGCTCCTGTTAAAGTATCTTTTTTTGTTTTTAATTGAGTATAATAAGGAACACCAGTATTTTTATCAACCAAGATTATGTCGATACCTTTTAATTTAAAGCCTAATTCATATTCTGGAGAAATGACATTACTTGATAACATCGCTATCCTTTCCCACAAATTACCCATTTTTGTTGATAAACTTCTAGTAATCGAATTCGCTGCTCCTCCAGATGGTGCATTATACTTTGTAAATAAGTTAGTTGCACCGGTTAATGCTCTAGCTTTAAGAGCCGGTATTTCTGCAATAAAGTTTGTTTGAAATGTATTTAAGATAGTTGAAATTTGTGCAGTGTGATCAGTTTTTCCGCTTAGAATTCCTGGAATATATGTATTTATTATTGGTTCCCACATGCTAGATAGTACAATAGGGTCATTTATACTATCAGGATTTCTACCATGATGAGCTTCAAATGCCCTATATAAAACATCTCTCATATTTCACATCCTCACATTTTTAATAATGAAAATCGCTTTTTAACACCAAATAATACCTATTACTCATCTTTAATTATATATATGTAGCAATTTTGTATCAATAGTAATTAATTTTAAAGTTTATTCAATAAAAAATACCTACTCTAGGTAATGAGTAGGTATTTTTAAGTATATTAATTTGGAATACTAAATAAATTCATTTGTTCCACTACTTTTTGATTATTCTCATTAACGTTATAGTTATTAGTATTTGGTGCAACCATTTGATTTAAAGTATGAATCATTGATAAGCCAACATGACGAGCCAATTCCATAGGTACAGCATTTCCAATCTGTTTATACTGTTGTGTCATTGAGCCTTCAAATATCCAATTATCAGGAAAGCTTTGGATTCTAGCATATTCTCTAACTGTAAATGGCCTTGTTTCATCCGGGTGACAACGTTCGGTTTGTTTCATATCAGGTGCAGTTGTAAGAGTTAAACATGGCTCGTCCCACGAGATTCTCCTTGCAATCCCTGTCTTTCCTCCCCCCAAATAAAATGACCCTTTCATGTATTCCATTTGGATTTCGATAGGTAAATCTCTCCAATAACCACCAGGCGGTACCATTTCCATTATTTCACGTTTACGTTCTGGATATTGACGGCCGGGAGAGTCAGGAACATTCTGTAGCACATCACGAAGAACAGGGATATAATCACGTGGAGCTGGAAATCTAAAATTAGACTCAAAATCTTTTCTAGTACCAATAATGAAAATCCGTTCTCTTTTTTGTGCAACATTATAATTAGTTGCTTTTAGTACCTTGTAAGTTACGTTATAGCCAATTTCATCAAATACATCCATCATCCCTTGAAGTGTCTTACCTTTTTCATGACTCACTAGTCCCCTAACATTTTCCGCCAGAAACATTTTTGGTCTTAGCTCATTTAATAATTGAGCATACCAATAGAACATGGTTCCTCTTGCATCTTTAAGTCCAAGTTTCTTGCCCGCAAAACTAAAAGCTTGACAAGGATAGCCACCTGATAATATGTCTATTTCTTCATCTCCAATATAATTTCTAATTCCTTCTTTAACAATATCGGCAATATCACCTTCAATTACATTTAAATCTGGTCGATTTGTTCTAAGTGTTGAACAAGCATGCTTATCGATTTCAAGAGCAGCAGCAGCTTCAAAACCAGCTTCCTCTAAGCCAAGCATTAAACCACCGGCACCAGCAAATACTTCCAAGACTCTATAAGGACGAGCTGGTGTAATATCGTTGTTAACTACATCTAAAAAATTATTGCCTGCTTCTCGATCTTTATAATCAATTTGTGGCCGCTCTCTAGTATCTAAATCAGTAGGCGTAACCCCGAAAAAACTGCATAAGTCATAAAGCTCTTCTTGAGACTCCACTTTTCCAGTTTTTATAATATGGTCTAATTTATCTTTAGTAATGCCTAACTTTTCGGCCCAATCTATATTTTTTTCAAAATCTGTTTTATTAATTAAGTTTTGTAAATTCTCAATCCTAATTTCCATTTTGAATAGTCCTCCCTTCAAAATACAAACACATGTTCTCATTTAAAGTATAAGGGTTGTCCATATTTTTCACAAGTTTTATTATTTATTGTATCATAGAACCCTGGCGATTGGTGTTAGTAAATACTACTATTCTTTAAATATTAGTATAGTTTATTGTTGTCAAAATCTTCACTCTAAATTAACAAAATAGTAATATTTATTGGCGAATAGAGAAAAGGCAGTACTATCTCTTTTTAATAAGTTTCATGAAGGAGATAAGGTTATGCCAAACATATAAATGCTCTTTAACTTTGGCATAAGTAACTTCCTTTTCGTCGTAAAATTAATCCATATCAGATGTTAACCCAACTATAACCTGTAATTGTGTTATCTTTTCTTTATTAATTGGTTCTTTGTTTTGTTCTATCGATAATGCTTCTATGTTATCCATTATTAGCCCCCTTTCGCCTTTGTAATTCTCTACTTGCAATGCTAATGCTGTCAATAATTACATCTAATTCTTTGGTGCTGAGGCATGATTCAACTTTATTGATTCCAAAGGTGTACTATTTCTACCACTAATTTTTTTGAGTAACATATTTTTTGAGTAAATATCCAACTAAAAAGTTCCTACAGGTAGTAATTTATATTATTCAGGGAAGAAAAAGTTGGATTAGATTTATAATTTTTACTACCGTCATAATCAAAATCATTGGAATTATCGATATGCGTCGATTGTGTCAGTTTCTTTTGTGCTCTTTCTAAACGTAATAATCTACCTTTACTCCTCCTTGGCAGTTCTATAAATTCAACGCCCTTACTTCTCAAAGCCGAAGCTATGCTTCTTAACCTTTGCCTCAGTTTATTTGCTGTTGGCCAGTAACTGCTATAGGGTCTGATTCTAGGCATTGGTCTACAGCTTTAGCTTGGTTCCCCATAAATACATTAGTTAATTCACCCTCTGGCCAACCAAGAAAATTCGCATAGCCTACTGCAGCATTTAATAACTTTTGAGGTGTAGCAGCTACAAATCTCGTTCCTAATTGCTTTGATGTTATTTCGAAAAACCTCTTATCTATATATTTTTAAAGAATCACTAAAGGTTATCTTTTGCAACATAATTTATTAAAAAAAATTTCCTCTAAATCAGAATTCAATTCTTGGGCTATTTTATAAGCTACAGTTGGAGATAGATTTCTTTTACCACTTAATATTTGGGATAATTATGAATGTGAAATGCCTATCTTTTTAGCAGAACCTCGCAAACTGATTCCCTGTTTCCCTATCATGATTCTAGTATTGATCATATTTTTAATCAAAATGTTAATCACTAAAAGCACCTCACTTATAATGTTTGATCTTAGTATAAAACATCAGGTTATCTTTTGCAACATTTTTTTTGCAGGAAGTGTTGCGAATGTTACATTGGTTATATATACTTTAAACAAAGTTACCACTTAGGAGGTGATTATTATTACTGATTTCGGGACATTTATTAAACAATTAAGAAAGGATAAGGGGTTGTCATTAAAGGAAGTTGCAAAAAAAGGTGGTTTATCGCATCCTTATATTTCTCAAATTGAAAATGGGAAACGGAGCACACCAAAACCTGAAATAATAAATAAATTATCAATAGGTTTGGATGTCGATTATATACAACTACTTGAAGCAGCGGGATATTTCCCAAAAATTAAGACCGCTGAAGAAATAATTCACGATGTCGAAACAATGCGGGAGAAAAATAAAGGAAAATTGAAAAAAGCCACACCAGAGGATATTAAACGAATGCAGGATGAACAAGACAAGGCATTAGCAGGAATAGTATTTAATATTGAAGAACTGTTGTCCGATGGGTTTTATATTAAATACAAAGGTAAATTTCTTTCACCTGAACAAAAACAAAAAATTATTAAGTTTATGAATAACTTTTTATAAGCATGTAGCTTAGGTAGTCAATCAAAAAATCATTGAATAAAACAAAAATCTATAAAACTATCTTTTTAATCTAGACTGGGGGAAGATAAAATGCAACAACTATCACTAAAATTACCTTACCAAAGAACTTCAATTTCTATATTTATTTGCTGAGCAAACTTTTGAACTGCCCTCTCTCTCATCTCTGTTGAAAAATTTGCGTAAAAATAGACACCGGGTTCTATTTCAACTGTTAAATTTGCTCCTGATGGCAGTACATTCTTCTCTGTTCCAAGTAAAGTACTTGCACTAGGTACAACTAAACACATGACAGACTCTTTATATCTATCATTTGAAAGATAATGGCTCACCATTTGGATATAACTTTTCTTTAAATTGGTTTCCTTGATTATGAATTCTTGCCTTTCATTATGTTCTAATTGTGGCATCACCTCATCATGATCCGGTTGGAATAAATCAACATTTTCGACTTCCTCCAATATTTCTTGAACCGTATACCCATCATTATTTGCCCGTATTTTGCTTGTTTTATCAATATAACTGATATTTCCATTATTCCGGTTTTCTATAGTAAAACCCGCACGATCAAATTCCTTGACAACTTTTTGTTGTTACATCTCGGCTCTGTGTATGATACTTTACCTCAATTGTATTTGAATTTATGATCGCTTGAATGACAGGTGATAAAAAATTATGTTGTTGTTCTTGAAAGGCAGGCGTCCCCATTTGAATGATGGAAACCATTTTCTGAAGCACATCTTGGAGGTCTTCCTTTTCTTTTTCATGAGTTTCCATTATCTTTTCATAAGCCGCTTAAAAATCAGGAGGAACTAAATGATTGATTGGATCCAGAACTTTAGGAAGCATCCCAAACACAACGGCCTCTTCGCCTGTCCAATCAAGAGGATACGTAGAAAAATTGCCAACAAATCGATTTCCTTTCCCGTACCCATCAATAACAATCGGCACACGAGCAACACTCAACATTTCCAAATCTCGATAAATCGTTCTTTCCGTCGTTTCACACCGTTCAGCCAGCTCCTTAGATTTAATCCCAGGGCTCGACTAAATTAAGTTAATAATACGGACAAGTCTAAGGAGGCGTTCTGACATGAAATCTTCCTTTCTGTTTTGAGGTGGATGAAGGTAACAGAATTCAAATTAATATTCCTATTGTCTAAATAACCAAACTTTTATCCCTAATTCTATTTTACCATGTTTAGGTGCCTCTTTTTAGGTGCCTTTCACTTTTCGAATTATGTCGAAAAAGCATCTTCAGAGTGAAGATGCTTTTCGTTGTTCATGATTTTAGTACTTATAAACAGTCGACAAATTCTAATTAATTTCGAGCGACACCAGGTTCTATTTCTTAGCTGTTAACCTTTTTTACTAGTAACTATTACTTATGGTACGGATCACCGTGAGTATTTGACAGGCTTATTCGACACCCTCTTTTTATATTTGTAAATTTTTTCTTTTTTAGACTATCATAGAAAGCTGACTTATAGTTGCATTACTCCTATTAAAGTGAATTTATTGGTTATTTATCAATCATAATATGTATACTTTTAACTGTGCTTTCTGCTTGTATCATTCATTGATATAATATCTTCTTTTTAAAGGTATCTAGTTTCAGAAAAAAAGTTATTAAAAGTACATGTAGTAATTCATATTTTGTCAATTTGGATATACTGCGAACAGTAACAGGTAACTTTTATTTACCATATTCTTTAATCATACTAAGACTGTAGATTAATTATACATGTAAAAGTTCTCCTGAGTTCTTCCAACCAAATTTATCTAATTTTATAATAGTATTTCTATCTTTTATTATACTTTCTGGGATTGCGATTGCCATTAAATGTGTAGGACGACTTAGTGCTACATATGCTAACTTTAACGATTTTACTGTTTCATTTTTTTCTACTGTATCTAATATCTCTTCAGGATTTTTGTAATTCCCTAATAAGTATTCAAATAACAAGTCAAACATTAGGAGTTCATTATTACTGTCATAGTCTATAAACTTTGTGTTTAACACAAGCAATGTAGATCGGTGAGTTTCACCTTTTGCCGAATGAACAGTACCGATATAAAAATCCGATTTACTAGTTTCCTCTTCATCAACGTTCTTTAAACTCGAAAAGAAAACTTGTCTAAAATATTCAACTTGACCTTCTAAGTTAACTTTTGAAAATTCTTTTTTTTCACTATTCGATAAATTAATCAAAATATCTTCAAATAATTTAATAACAGTATTTAATTCAAGGTTTTTATTTGCTAATTTCAAAATACATTTACTAATCAAAGTCCTGCAAGTTAAGTCCACCTCCAACATTTCAATTATACCCTTATAAGTAATTCCCATCTCTTTACAGATCATATCTACTAGAAAATGAAAGATGTTCTTTACTGGACTCTGGTTATTTCTTTGCATAGTAGACGGTTTGGTATAAATAGAAAAAAGACATGACAAATCATTGTGAAAAGGTGAGAGTATCGCATCTTTTTTTATTGACTTAGAGAACGAGTCAGATTCTAGCTCATAATATTTAATTAAATCTCTATATTTGCTTATTAAGTCATCTTCATTTTTATATATTATATAATGAGGTTCGAATGAGTCTATAATATTTAAAGAAGTGAAAGTATCGTATCTTTCCACACATACATTTTTAATAATATTTGCTATGCTCGTTCCAAACCTGGATGTCTCTGAAATTTCACGGTAATTTGTTTCTAATTGTTTTGTAGGTATCCAAGTATCTATATTACCATCAAAGATATTATATAAGGCTTGATATGGATCACCAAATTTTTGAAATGATATTTCACTATCAGAGAACAGATAATTTAACATTTCAAATTGTAGATGACTAGTGTCTTGGGCCTCATCTAAAAGAACATAGCGAAAGCGATTTGACATTGCTTTTTTTAATTGTGGCCCATGCATATTTATATACCAGTTAGATAATTCTAAGCATTGTTGATTAGTTACAACGCCCCAACTAAATAAGGTTCTAACACTTTCATTTAAGGCATTTCTATATGAAGGTTTTGCATCACTGATAATTTCGTAAGATAAATTATCAGTGAATAAAATTTGTGGATTACATTTTTTCACATTCGGATTATTCACCAAATACCAATCAGGTTTACGGTCATCAAAAAGTTTTTCAAACTTATCTTGATATTCTTCATCATCTACTACATTAAACGTCTTTTCTCCTATAATTATATGAAAAGCTTTTTTTGCAAAGAAGCTGTTAAAAAACTCTTGAATTGTTCCTATAAAATTGGGATATTCAATATCGTTTATACCTAGCTTCTTTAAACCTGTTCTTATCTCATCTACTGCAACATTTGTATGTGTAATAAGACATGTACCTTTATCACTCTGGGCTGTATCATTTAAAAGTAGTCCACACTTTGCAGTTAGAACCGTTGTCTTACCGGATCCTGGACCTGCCACTATATCAATTGATCCCTCTGCACTTATTACTTCTTTTTGTTGATCAAAAAAATCACATCCTGATGGCAATATCTTCGGGGTAATAATCTTGAGATTCTCTAAGATGTTCATCACTTTACCTCCTCCAATACGTTAGGAATAGTCGAAGAATGAACAATTGCTCTCACTATATAATTTAGTTTATCATCCTTGAATATTTGCTCTTTCATCTCCATTTGTATTTCGGGATCATCTGCTACCGCATTTAACTTTATTGCAAGACATTGTGCAACCTCTGCTTTAGAGACTAATTTGTCATTGATTGGCTTAAAAACTTGATAAGCTAACTTTGGATCCTTTGGGGTTTTAATTAGTTTTTCTTTAAGTGTCTTAAAGACCTCATTTTTCTTTCCTTCAAATGGCTTTTTATATCTCACTTCTTGAATTGACTCTAATAATAAAGGAGCTAAACAACTCAAGGCAAGGCTATATTCTAACGTCCAATCTGGCGAAATACAGACCTCTAAGTTCGCATCATAATTTGAATATTTATCCATTAAACTAGTTTCTTTTTGTAATCCTGAAGAAATAATATATTGTTCAGATATGCTTTTTTTGACCCTCTTCTCTATTTCTGGTCTATTACCTTCTGTAAGCGTAATTCCAAAATCAGAAGATAATTTATTTAGCGTAGAGTACTCAATTCCTATATGCTCAGGGATTACTTCATCGTATTGTTCATCACATAAATTCAGTACATCAGTTAATTGTGAGTGATCAACTATAGAATACACAGCTTTAGTTTTGCCCTCAATATTGTAGTAAACCATTGGCTTGACATCTATATCTGTGATAATTGAAATTGGAGTTTTTATAGCTGGTCTATCTAGAGGTTCCTTCCACAAATCTGATCTAGAAAACAGTTTAATATACCTTTCAAATGAAGTCCCGTTTACATTTACTAATGACACTCCGCTTTTGTGAAGGGGGTAACCTAATAAATTTGCAAGTGCAGGTAATAAAAGCATCTCCGAGTCGCCTTCCACAAAAATAATACCCTTCGCAAAAAACAAATTACTTTTTGTTGAATCAAGAAACCTTTGTAAAAAAGCATAATCTTCATGTTCTAATTTAGTGTATTCCTCTCTTAGAGGATAAGCTACTCTATTATGCATAAAAATTATACTTCTAGGATCTATTGATGCTACTAAGTTTGTACTATGTGAAGTAAGTATGTACTGATTTCTTTTCTTGCTCCTTCCTAATTCTTCTTCTAAATATTTTATTAGTCTTATCTGAGCTTGAGTGTGTAAGTGAGCTTCTATTTCCTCTATTAATGTAATTTGTGGACCAATTACATTTTCTTCTGAGTTATTTTTCAACAATAGTAATTCAGTTGCAATAAATAATAGATTTAAATTACCTAATCCTAAGTTTATATCTTCAGTATCAAGACTCAGCCTCTTAAGAATAGAAGTTAAATCAGTCTGAGATACGGAAAACTTAGACCTAGACTTACTTTGATCGTTAACATCGTGAAAGTCACTTAAAAGTAACTCTAAATCTCTTACCAACGATCGTCCATCTTTATATTCCTCTTGGAAAAAATCCTCAACTTTCTTATTAGCTTCTTGTATGGTAGTAACTAATGAATGCTCTACATCATTAGATTCCTTAAATGCTGGATGTGCTTTTAATATGTGAGCAAGTCTGGAACGAAATCCTGGCTTTAATTCATTGCTTGCATCCCTTAAAGGCTTCAGATACGTAGTTTTCAAGAACTCTTTTGCTTGACTTCTTAATCTACTTTCATAAATCTTTTCCCCTGCCTGTACTTTTCTTTCAATATACTCTTGTCCATTTTCATTTATCTTTTTTTCCACCCTCAGAGAGACTCTCAATTCATATTCATCTTCATTATTAAATGATAACCATTCCAAAAATGCTCCCGCTTCTTTGTCTGTTAAATCCGAAAAGGTTCCTTCAATATAAAAAGAATCACTATGTGTCCCTATTGATTCTCTATAAAAGTCTTCAAGTTTTATTTTTTCAATGTCGTCACTAATACTACCCAATAAGTACCTTATAGCATCTATAATAGCAGTTTTACCTGAATCATTCTCTCCCACCAATATATTAAAGTTTGGATTAAACTCAACAGTTATAGCAGGTTCACTTTTATTTACTGTTCCAAATTGCCTAAAATTAGATAAGCTTACACTCTTTAGATACATTAAATTGACCTCACTTTCAATGATTAAAAAAACATTGTTATAGTTAAGTATTTATGTACATAATACATTTCTCTAGAAACGCATAATTCACGACTGAATATTCCGTTTTTTAGAATTAAAATCAAAAAAGAAAACTTAAAATGGCTCCACCCATTTAGAAAATATATTACTGTAAAACTTAATCTACAAAGACTTCTCTTCATTATAGGGAATCGATATACTTTAACTCCTCCAAAGCACCAACAAATACATCGCCATACTGACTGACAACACCCATTTCATTCAATTGCGTTAAGACCTATTTAATCGTGATATATCATCGTTGATGACTTATCTAATAATTGGGCGGATACATATTTGTAAATAATCAACCCTCTTATTTTTTTCTGAGTAGCATATTACTTACTTCATAAAATATTTGCAGTACAACCTTACATATAAAACACCAATATTTCAATTGCCAAGTTTTAACTTTATTTAATGTTTTAACACTTCAAAGATGGTGACCTTTATAACTAGTCTGCTCCCACAAGTATGTACCAGTTGGATAATATTACGGAATTTATTAGGACTATAATATCATATTTATCTCACTCTTCTATAGAAATTTATTAATTTTTAAGGGAATTCCAGAATAAAATATATTTAAAATACCATTAAGAGGCAATTGTTTATCAAATAGACTTCATGATAAAGTTTGTATAAATGATTTGGAGTATGTAATGCCTAGGTCGTATAACTTGACTAAAAATGCATAAAGTAATGAAGAAACTTAGACGACCGCACTTGATAGAGATTCATTAAGGAAATTTGCAGATGAATTTATAAAGTTATTTATTAAGAACTAGAACACCTATCTTTAATTCAGTAAAGGGTACTAGAGTAATGAAGACGATAATGTGGTGAAAATATAATAAAACAGTATTATCAAGCATTGCAACTAACTTTTATGAGATAATTATTTATACAAATGAATCAGAAAAATATATATTATGAGAGAATTAATTTATAGACAGTTCAGGGGGGAACTAATGGGAAAAGTTAAAAATCAACACTATGTACCTAGGTCGTACTTAAAGCACTTTTCAAATGAAAAAGGTCAGTTATGGGTTTACGATAAAGAAACGGATGCTGTTTTCCCCAGTAATATTACTAATGTTGCATCGCAAAGGTATTTTTATGATATTTCTTTTGACGAGATATTTAAAGTTATACCCGAAGATGAGAAGAAAAAGCTCGAAGAAGAGCTATCAAAATTGGGTATCGATACTAAACAAGATGGCTATAAAACGATTGAACAAGGAATTGAGGATTTTTTTTCAACGGAAATTGAAGGTCCTTATAAGAGTTTATTAGAAAATATTAGAAGCCGGTATGTATTAAATCCAGACCCGTTATTTTCGGAAGCACTAACTTTAGAAGAACGTCATCCTCTATCACTACTTATTGCATATCAAATTGTTAGATCCAAAGAATTCCGTAAAAGCCTAATTGAAACCCAAAACGGGGTAATGCAAGCATTGGTTGATAGACTCGCAAAAACCCATGATAAAGACTATGAATATGGGAGTATGACCGTAAAAAGAGAGCATGAAATTCCTAGTGTTGAACATGCTCAGTTTATTTTAGGGGATTTTCCAATCATATTAGCGCAGTCTTTGGTTAACCATTGTTGGATAGTAGGGGTAAATCAAACCACGATGCCATTTTATACATCAGACAATCCTGTAATTAAAGTTGCTCATAAACGTCATCCAATAATGTCATACGAAGGATACAATTCTGAAGGAATTGAAATAGCGCTACCTATTTCACAAAAGCATATTTTAATCATGTATGAACGAACCTATCATAAGGATTATTTGGAGCTGGATAATTTCTTTGTTCCAATAAAAGATGTTCAAAATGTTATATATTATAACGCCTTACAAGTTTATCAATCCAACCGCCAAATATACTGTCATGATAAAAAATTTCATTTAATACGTAAAATGAAGAGAGAGTATGGTTCCTTAAAAAGAGCACCCAAAAAAATAAAAGTTAATGTGCGTGATTTCTAAAGGCTGTGATTAAAAAATAAGTGATAAAATGGTACGGAATAATATCCTCAAAATATATCACTCATTCAAACGTAATTACTTCAACCCCAGGGGCTTTCCTTTAATAAAGAGGAAGCCTTTTTTCTTTTAGGTACTAACGGACGGGGCAGGTTAGTGCATGAAACTTTATAGGACATTAATTCGTTTGTTAACTTCAATCGTAATGAACTCTGGCAAATAATTGGGAGTACATCCTTTTGATACCATTTCATCTTTATAAAGACCCGTTTTCTCACCAAGTTTAATACAACGTGCTCGATACTTTTCATCATAAACGCCTATCCAGCCTGCGATGAAATTCATAGCCCATTGGACTTCCGGTTCTTCCTGCGTCATATTAGCTTCAATTGCAGATAGTAAGTCTGCGGTGTTATCAGGCGGTGTCTGTCCAGTCCATCTCAATCGCCCTTGAAAATACCAGAAAGCTCGCCTTTGAAGAGCAGAAGGACTATTTTCCCATAACCCCATCAATGCAATGTTCTTCTTGTCTTTGGTGAGCTGATTAGCCATTAGCCAATCCATTAAGTTATTTCGCTCATCAAATGTGTGAGTCTGCATATCCTTATCAAGCTTATTTAGTATATCTTGTGAAAGAAGTTTTTTGTCCATAATTAAGATGGCCAATAGTCTGGGCAAAAACTCTCCGGTTGACCAAAGTTCCATAGCGAGTTCGTGATCTTTTTTAATGTCCTTCGCGATTTTTCGTAAGTCGCCTAGCTTAGTTTTACTATTGATCTGAAGTAGAATGGTTTCTGCTTTTGATGAGCGTTTTATATCGGTGCTTTTATTTTTATTCATTTGACACAACTCCTTATTAAAGCACTGTTTCATAATATGTCATTAGCGGGATATATCTATAACTAAATTTCTTTATAAGTCTTATTACATACAATTGTACCATAACAATTAGTTAAACTCAGATAATCCCTTGAAACCTCAACACAAGCTCTGCAATAATCGCAGAACCAATTAACGTCCCGAGCAGCACACATAAAGATACAACCATTGCTCTCCAGCCCTATCGAGACAAAATCGGTCCAAGAACGTCCGATTGCAATCCCCGCATAGGCCAAGATCGGTGTCGCGATTGCTAGCAGATTGATATTACTTGTGACAGCAATGACACTTTCGCCCCCATGGAGTTCTTTTGCATAGCTTCAACATGATATTTCTTCCCTCTGAAATCAATATCAAATAAATTGCCATAAGGGGATATACAACTGCTACTTAGGTCGACAAAAATTCATTCTACAAAAATGATTATGATATAATAGCTACAACTTTTTGATTTATTTTTTTACCCGCAAAAACGATGTTAAGCGATACGAAATGTAATTTTAAGCTAAGTAAGGAGAGCTATTATGACCGATACATTACGAGCAGAAATAAAAGAAAAGCTAATCAATGGTGATTTTCATTGTGAAAAAGAACTAACCTTATCAATCATTAGCGGGAAATGGAAGGTCGTTATTTTATGGCATCTCGGAGTGGAAGGACCTCATCGTTTTAATGAATTGCAAAAGCTTTTTCCAAAAATATCGCATAAAACATTAACCAATCAATTGCGTGAACTGACGGAGGACGGGATTGTTCATCGTGAAGTGTACCCTGAAATGCCACCAAAGGTTATCTACTCGATGACTGAGCTTGGAATGACTTTATTACCGATCGTTGAAATGATGTATGAATGGGGCAAAAATCGGATCGAACAAATGAAAGATACAATGGATCTCCATAATGAAAAACAGGGAGAATGCGATGCTTCCCCCTGTACTTATCGTGATTAAATTTTTATGGATTGGTTGACCAAAGCCCTGCTGATTTAATAAAAATACGCGGATGGAGCTTTAGCTGAGAAACGATGAATTCAGCTAAATCTTCTGGCTGCATCACTTTCTCTGGGTTTCCATCTGTTAGATTTTCTTTATAAGCAAGCTCTGTCGCAACCGTACTTGGTGTTAAAGCTGTAACACGAATATTATGCTTGCGAACCTCTAGTGCCAATGACTCAGTTAACCCGAGTAAGCCGAATTTAGATGCACTATAAGCACTTGTCACAGGAGCTCCTTTTTGTCCAGCAGTAGAAGAAATATTTATAATATCTCCTCCGTTTTTCTCAATAAGCTGTGGAAGGACTGCTCTTGTTACATAATACGCTCCCATTAAGTTCACATCAATCATGTGCTTCCATTCTTCTGGTGAAAGCTCAAGAAATCCGCCAAACTTCCCTATGCCTGCATTATTGATCAAAATATCAAACGAGCCCAACTCCTTCGTCAATGAACCTACTGCTGTTTCCACTTCTTCAATAGAAGCTACGTTAGCTGTTGCATAGGCTACTTTTACTCCAAAAGATTCAAGCTCGGCCGCTACTTTTTCTAAATCAGCCTCCGTCCGTGCTAAAAGACCAATATTCACGCCTTCTTTCGCTAATTCAATCGCTGTCGCCTTTCCGATTCCTTTACCACTACCTGTTATAAGTGCTGTCTTTCCTTTAAGGGATTGCGCCATTTTTAAAACCTCTCTTCTTTCATAATGTAACCTTTTGAACACAGTTATTATTGTACAAGTAAGCGGTTCTTATGTGAAGAACGCACCTTTTCTTCCCTAGGTTACTTAGAAGTAACTAAAGGTTTATACAAATAAAAATAAACCTTAACGTAACTCTTTTAGGCAAATAATCTAAAATACCATACAACCCATATGATCAGAATGTGTTATCGATTTGGAAAACCAAATTGATATTGCTTCGGTAACTGTATTTCTTTACGGAGTGCCGTGGCTGCTTCAAGTGTCCAATAAGGATTACGTAACATCCCTCTACCAACCGCAACAAGATCGGCCTCTTCATTTCCGATCACCGCATTAGCTAATGATGGTTCATCTAGTCTTCCTACCGCTATGACTGGTACATCTAGTTGTTCACGAACTGCTCTTGCAAGTGGAACTTGATAAGCTACATGTGTACCCGGACGCCCTTCTGCTGCAATTGGTCCTTCTCCACCAGCACTAATATGGAATAAATCTACGCCTGCCTCTTTATATTCGTTTGAGATCGACATACTTTCATTGAGGCCATAGCCGTTTTCAACATATTCAATAGCTGAAATCCTCATAATTAAGGGCATCGTTGCAGGCATTTCCTTTTTAGCCGCCTGGATCACTTCTTTACCAAACTTAGTTAAGTCACTTCCATATTCATCTGTTCGTTTATTGGTTAACGGTGAGTGGAACTGATGAATTAAATAGCCATGTGCCCCGTGAATTTCAATCACATCGACACCTGCTAATACGGCTCGCCGTACTGCTTCGCCGAATTTTTGTACGGTTTTCTTAACTTCCTCTGTTGTGAGTTCTCTTGGAGTTTTTGAATTTTCATCAAAAGGAATAGCCGATGGTGCTACTGGAACAGCTGCATCTTCTGCCTTGCGTCCAGCATGTGCAATCTGAATCCCTACCTTTGCTCCATATTTATGGCACGCTTCAACTATTCTTGCTAAGGCAGGAATTTGCTCATCTGACCATAAACCTAAATCATAATCAGTAATTCTTCCATCCGGTTCAACATCTGTCATTTCAATAATGATTAAGCCAGCTCCACCAATTGCACGGCTCACATAATGTGTATAATGCCAATCATTTGCGATTCCATCCTTCTCTGTTACGGAATATTGACACATCGGTGGCATAACGACACGATTTTTTAATGATAGTCCCATTAATTCATAGGGAGTAAATAAATGTTTCATCTTCACAGCTCCTTAAATTTATTAATTTGCTTCTCTTACTTGCTCTAAATTTAAAAGCTATAAAAGCTTCATCAAAACTATATGCATGCACATGCATATAATAACTTATGTATTTTTTGCTGTCAACTGAATGAATTCAACAAAAAAATCTTTAACTTATATGACCATTCTCCTCCTACAAGTTAAAGACATTTATTAACGATTAAATAACTCAATGTATTTTTTTAGCTCTTCATTAATGGCCACGTCAGAAAAAATATTTTCGAGGGCACGATTTAATGTTACCGAAGCTAATTCTAATTTTTTCTCCCCTTCTTCTGTTAAAGAGGTATAAATCGCCCTTCGATCATCAATACAAATATGACGCTTTAAAGCACCGCACCCCTTTTCCTCAAAACGACTAACAAGCCTAGACATGGCACTTTGACTCAAGCCTACCATATTTTGCAGTTCTTGTAGCCTTAGCTTTTTCTCGGGCGTTTCGCTTAAAAATAAAAGGACATAAAACTCTTTTAAAGATAATTGATGATTCTCTTGAAGAGTACGTTCCAATTCATTTGTTATTTTGGTTTGTAAATTAGTAAAGGATAGCCAATTGGTAATCATTTGATTATTTGATATTGAGCTCATTTTTATCACCACAGTCTATAATGTGAGCAGATACTCCGAATATTCCCCTCTATCATACCAACTAACGATTTTGCTCGTCAAATGGTTGTTATGGCACCTGTCACTACCCATATTAGGCACTTTTATATGCCCATTTATCATATTAAAACCATTTTGATTAAGCTCTGCTAAGCTGATAAATAGCTAGGTAGTTCCATTGCTTCCTTTATTTCATTTTTCTAAAACAATTGAATTTGTCGGCTTCCCTCTTTGATTTCACCCTGCAGACTATACCCGCTATTTTTATATCCTTTCAATCGCTTTTCAAACATTCTTTGTAACACGTCAACGTTCGAATCTACATAATCAAACACTTTTACTTCATTTTTATCGCTATGATTACGATGAAGTCGCCCTACATATTGTTGTAATGTTCCTTTCCAAGAGATTGGCATAGTTAGAAAAAGTGTATCTAATCTAGAATCATCAAATCCTTCTCCAACATACTTTCCCGTGGCAATTAACAATCTCTCCTCACTATCAGGTACCTTCATTAACTTTTCGAGTGCTTGTTGCCGCTCTTTCTTCTTCATAGCTCCTGATAAGATAATAATATTTTTTGCAAAACCCTTGAATAGCTTATATAGCTCATTTATATGGTCTAAACGTTCCGTTAACACTATAGGAGAGCGTTTTTCATCTAGGGCTTGTAGAACATCATTAAAAATGATATCATTTCGTTCTTTATTAGTGGATAGTAATGAATATATAGCTTGTATATCCGCTTCATTCGTTTTCAATAATGTTTCTCTTTGCACAAGAGTTTGTTTAAAGGGGCGAATATTGGCTTGTTTTTTATTATTCGTTTTATATCTTATTGGTCCACATTGCATAAATATTATAGGGTGTAGACCATCTAATACTTTTTCAAAACTGACAGCAGAAATGTGATGACATTCATCGACGATAATTTGACCGTATTGATGTAACTCAGGTTTTATTGCCCCTTTACGATTAAGCGCTTGGATTGTTGCTACGTCTATGTTATACGTTGGTTTATTTTTCCCACCACCAATTTGACCAATCTCTTTGACTGGTATGTTTAAAAAAGTCGATAATCTTTCTTTCCATTGTTCAACTAATTGTGTTCGATGTACGATTATGAGTGTATTGGTTTCGTTTCTACTAATTAATGCTGCAGCTGTCACTGTTTTTCCAAAACCCGGCTCCGCAGCCAATACTCCATTATCATACTTAACCATAGATGTAATTGCATCCTCTTGTTGAAAACTCAGCTGCCCATGAAATTTAACATTGATAGACTTTCCTTCAAACTGCTCGCTTTGTATCATAAGAGCAATTTTATATTTAGCGAAAACTTCCTTTACCTTTTCCAATAGACCTCTTGGTAACATGAGCATATTACCCTCAATCTGTGTACAGTCAATTAATTTAGGAATTCGATGAGTGGAAGAACGCTTGGCTTGTGCTTTGAAAAACTCTGGATTGCTAAATATCGCAAGTTTTTGTAATTCATTAAGTATCTTACTAGGTAATAAGTTTTTCGGAATTTGAATATTCCGATTTAATTTGATAGTTAATTCTTTTGGCAAATTAAAATTTTCAACTTCCTCCTTGATCTTCATATAATTTTCTCCACCGGAAAAGTTTTTAGTTATTTTCAAAATTTCTTTTTCAGATATCTTTTTAATTGAAAAAAGATATTGCCATTGATTTTTGTATTCCTCAAAAGAATCATTTACAAATACACTATTTCCTTTGTTTCTTGCTTGTTTTTGTAATGGGAGAGCTATTAGATTACCAAAGCCACCTTGAGGCAAAACATCCTGGTTAGGGAACATTCGGTCAAAAGAATCCACTCCAATTTCAAACCTTTTTTCTCTAGTTCTAGACAATAGAGTCATTCCTAACTTTCTAGCTAACGAGGCACTTATTGCGTTTTCAAAAAAGAACCAAACATGAGCTCCTTCTCCTGAACGCGAACGCTCAATATGATATGGTAACCCTACATCTTTACACGTTTTAATAAAGGAATGGACGTCTTCTTGCCATTCCTTTTTGTCAAAATCTAGAGCTAGAAAATAGCACGAGTTATCTTCAAGTAATGGATAGATCCCGATAGTTTTTTTACCAATTAAATGCTCATAAATAACTTTTGGGGTTAAGGGGTTAAATAATCGATGAGAACAATCCTGACATTTAATTTTTGGTTTTTGGCAAAGCTTTTTATCCCACTCGTTTTCACATCCAGGCGAATAACCAGATTTACCTGTCGTATTCGATTCCCACCGTTGAGCAAAAACATCAGCTCTTCCTCGAAAAAGGTTCATAAAAAGAGTAATTGCCGCTTTTTCTTTAGGAGAAAAACCAGACTCTTTTTTCATTAAATTAAATGCTGGACTAGAAAGGGTATTTCGACCTTGTGCTTTATAAAGCTCTTTTTTTAATTGTATATTTTCCTTTTTTAGTCTTTCAACCTCTTGTAAAGCTTGATTGAGCTGTTCTTGAATATCCATAAGGCTACTCCAATCATAAAAATCTTTAACTCTAGTTTAACCAAGAGAACACTTATTCAACAAGGTAAATCCAATAAAAATAGACATTAGTGTTTATTTTCATATTCAGTTCAGTAATATCACTTTAAATATAGTAATAGCTGAGATTTAATAGCTTCCACTTTCTCCCTTAAATTATCATATATACCCTTTGTCAAATTCACTAAAAACCTATTGCTTTACAATTTTTGAGTAGTTAAATCACTAAATGGAACTGGAATCAAGACAATATCACCTTGTTTATACATTATTCCAAATCTCATCATCGGTCTCGTTATCCCAAAAAATCTAGACTACTTTCACTAGCTTTAGTTAAATCTTTTAGATAAGTGTTTTTCTTTTTTTGCTTTTAAATATTCCGCAAAATCTAATATTTTATCCACTTCTTATTCTGGAATTTCATCAATTATTTTAAGTAAACGTTCTTTTGCTGTATTCATGATTTCATTCACCTCTTCCATGAATAGTTTAGTTTATTATACCATCCTTTGTTCCTCCCTTAGCTATCCGATAACATAGCGATAGTACCTAGCACAAGACGAATTATGTCAAATTCATATATATGTGACAGGCACCTACCTAACTATGTTATTATTTATCTATAAAAATTCAGGAGAGATTCCATGGGTAAAAAGAAAAAAAGAAGATTACGGTTCTGTTGAGCTTTATTGTGAAAAATGTAATTACCACTTTGAAATGGAGTGGGAGATGATATGGGACATTCAGGAATGTACAATTGGATTTATCGGTTATCAGTTAAATGATACTTTTATTTCTTGTGAGAAATGTGGCAGTATCATTTCGGAGGAGACCGATATTGATACTAACAAGACAACTCCTTTTGTATCAGATAGCGATCTTCCATTTTAAAGTTCTTTTACTACTCTTATCGCTTAACAGAATGAAATATATTAAAGGAGTCAAATAAAAGATGAATCAAATTAACCCTCAACTTATTTGTGCTTTAACAGGAAAAAAGAAAGAAGAGGTGCCAGAGTTACCAACGCTTTCTGCTCTACCTAGCAAATATGTTCAGTTAGTTTCAAAAAATATCAAAAAAATTGTTCCTCCTTTTGAGAGCAACCTTCAGTTTTTAATTTGCAAAAATTGTGGAAAGAAAGCTCAATATAATTTGGGACATCTAACAATCAATCTTCGGAACTATAATAAAAATAAACAAGCAGAAGTGGATGAGTATGTCCAACCTACTGGTTATTTTCGCTGTAAGCAATGCAATTCAGCTGGAAAATGGGATATTACCAATGAGTATAGGATAATGCTTATTTCCGCTTTAATGATGCTTAGTTCAAATAGTGAAGATAGTAGATTCTCTTTAGGGGAAAATAGACTCTTTGACGGAAGCTCACATACGTATGCAACAGATTCCGAAGAACACTTGCTGAATACGCTGATGGAATCAAAAGAGGACTCATTCGTTTGGAATCGATTAGGAAATCTATATTACAAAGGTGGAAGAGCGGATCTAGCCGCTTGTGCCTATGAACATTCCATTGCATTAAACCCGCAACAAACGGAATCACTCTTTTCACTAGGAATGATTTTATCAGCTATAGGCGAAGCACAAGAAGCAGCTAATTATCTTCATAAAATGCTCATCAGTTCTTCAAGTTATCGCCAAATGAAGGCTTCGGATTTAAGAGATTTACTATCGAATGGCTTGAACGAGTTGTTTCATTTAAACACGCTCTCAAACGGAGTGATTTCCGTTCCTCCTCCAATAGAATTGTATAAAGAGTTTCATATTAATATACCTAGTTCAGAAGAGGGTTCTATTGAAGTATTAGAAGGAGAAATAGTTACTGATGATCTTACATCCTTTTATCCAATCGCAGAATTATTTATGGGAGAAAGAAGCAAAGAATTACCAGGTAATAAAAAATACTTTATGAAAAAGAAAAAGAAGAAGAGGAAACGAAAAAAATAAAGAACATCATAATATATGGAAGTGAAAGCCTGTTCTTTCACAGAAAAGAGGATTCATTATACCGAATCCTCTTCTTTCATATTGAGCAGTATAATTCTAACTTATCCATAGTGAACAAAATGATTGAACTACTCGCCACTTAGCTAACGCTTGAAGTGGGAGATTCTTGGGAACAGAGCGTACTTGCCAGCCGATTTCTTTGCCGACAGAGGTTTCTCTTATGGACCAAGCTATCCCCGTCGATTCCTACGGTTCTGGATGTTGTTTTAAGCCGTGTGGAAGGTTCTTACCCCTTCAGCTAGAATATTTTGGCTGGCATTGATATCTCGATCGTGATGTTTATGGCAAATAGAACACGTCCAGTCCCTTATTTCAAGAGATTTCTTGCCCTCTTGATGTCCACATTCG
>NZ_ALPT02000049.1 GCF_000292245.2 Alkalihalobacillus alcalophilus ATCC 27647 = CGMCC 1.3604
GTATAAGATTAAAAAAATTTAGTCAACCTATTTTTTAGCTAACAACAACTTTCTTCAATTCACTAGGTGTGTACCTATAGGGGTATATTAACTTATTTTAATTCCCCCTGTCCACCTTTTTATATTATCTTTTTACCTGCTTTTCACTAACAAATTAACAGCTTCTTGGATGAATTTTTCTGTATCTTCCCCTTTTTCGATCTGCTCTCTGACACAGTGCTCCAAATTGGTACTAACAACAACACCAATTGTCCGGTCTAGCGCATTTCTTGCTGCAGAAAGTTGAACAACGAGATCCTTACAATCCTTTCCTTCTTCCATCATTCTTAAAATAGCTTTCACTTGCCCCTCTATGCGTTTCACTCTATTTTTCATTTGATCAGTGTATTCCATGAATTTCCCTCCTATCTCTGCAAGTCTCTTGCTTACTATATTTATTATCCTCTATATAATATCCAGCTACTTTAACACCTTTACTTTTTAAAAAACGAGCGCTTATCGTTACATCTAACATATCTGACCCAATAATACAAACAGGTTTCCCTTCAAGTTCACGTAAATTCCTTTTTATATAAGGCAAAGGAATATTATAAGAACCGTTGATAGGCTTTTTATGAGCCTGAAGATAACCTCTTACATCGAGTAAAATCGTTTTTTCATCACTGAAATTGTCTATATCCATATGCGCTAATCCAAGCACTGGTATAAATCTTCTATATAAACTATTTGATCCTATTAATAATAGCACAATTATGAAGAAGGTCATATTGTTAACCTAAGAGTAACTAATTTGTTACTTCCCCTTCCCAAGCAAGCATTCCACCTTTTACATTAACTAAATTTTGATACCCAAAATCTTCAAGTTTATTTAAGGCTTGTAGGCTTCTATTCCCGCTTCTACATATAATCACAACTGTTTTATCAGCAGGAATTAAATGAAAATTGCTTTCTAATTCACTAAGAGGAACATTAGTCATTCCTTCTATATGGGCCTCTTGAAATTCGTGAGGTTCTCGTACATCAACATAGAAAACGTCATCAGATGCATTCGTCATCATGTTGGCAAGTTGTTCTGTACTCACTTGTTCTACCCCTATTGTGGGAATTAACTTATAGCCAATAAAACCGATAATTAATACAAGCGGCAGAATATAGGAACTATATTTCTTCATTACCTTAACCCCCTTTGCTCTTTATATTTTATATATTATACCCCTAAGGGTATAAAGTCAAGGGGTGTTAACAAAAAAATAATAAATACCAAACAATACCAATATAGCGGTAATGATGAATGTCATATAGAAGATAATTTTATAGGAAGAATGAAACGTTTGGCTATTTATAGCCTTTCGATTTCGGTAATAAACAAATGTAGCAAAGAAAATGGTTAATAGCCCCAACAAAAGAGAAAATAAACTAATGAACATCGCAATTGTATTGTCTAAGAACTCATTCATTGGAGTATTAAAGTGTAGGGTCGTTGCTAAGAATCCCACTCCAATAATAGCAATGGCTGTTCTAATCCAAGCTAAATACGTTCTTTCATTTGCTAAGTGTTGTTGAATATATTTAGATTCATCGGATTGATTCATTTGGATAGACCTCCTAACTTGTAAAACAAGCTTCCTCCTACTCAGTTAGACTTTTCACAAGAGACTTTATATGCATCAAATGCTTTTATCGATAGCAGAAATCAGTCTTTTCTCGATATCCGCAGCTATTCCATTTAAATCTTCATCATTTACATACTGTATTAATGAAGTAGGTTTTGGCATTCCAATTTTCGTTTTTCCATTATCGTTATATACTACTATCTTACAAGGTAGGAAGTACCCAACCATTTTGTTTCTATCTAATACTCGTTTCGCTTCGTGGGGGTTACATACTTCTAACACTTTATATGGATCGTTAAATTCCAATCCTTTTTCTTGTAACTTTGCTTGGATATCAAATTCCCACAAGACTCCAAATTGCTCTTCCATCAAATTGGTTTTTAACTTCTCAATTGTTTCTTCCATTCCACTTACTGTATCGACAGTATAATCAAACATATTTTTCTCTCCTTTATGAGTTATTGGTACTAGTAAAAACAACGTAATACTTTTTGCAATGTTAACTTTAAAAAAGATAGACACCTTATTTAGAGAACAACCTTTAAGAACCAATTAATTCTCAAGCGGAAACACCCTTTCCAATTCCCCTGATTCGACATGAAATAAACATCCTAAAACTTCTATATCAGTCCCGTATTCCTTATAAATAGGGTGCTCCATTAATCTTTCGACTTGTTTTAAAACATTTAGCTTCGTTAATTCATCCATTGAAACTGGTTCTATCGTCGTACTCTTATCAGGTAGACTAGCGCGAACTCTTGAAATCCAACCCTTGAGCTCCTGCTCATCGTTCTCTAACCAAGCGGCTTTTACGCCTCCGCAGTCGGTATGACCTTTAATGACAATCTTTTTTACCTTTAAGTGTTTCAACGCATAATATAGACTAGCCGAAAAACTTTCATCTTCCGTTACCACTTGATTAGCAATATTTCGATGGACAAACATGTGTCCTAAAGGCATTTGCGTAATGACAGAAGGACTAACACGCGAATCACTGCAAGACAAGACAAAGAATTCTGGTGTTTGACCTTTTTTTAACTCATCAAAGAATGTTGGGTCTTGTTCTTTAATCCTTTGTATAAATTCTTCATTTTTCTTTCTTAATTCAAGTTCCTCCATCTTTACTCCTCTCCCTCTATTTGTTAATAGCTTTAAGCGCGTGCTCAACCGATAAATGCCTTAAATTTCCCCCATATTTTTTATCCCAGTTCGCTTTCTTCAGTAAATCCATCACAGGACCTTTAATTCCCGCAAAAAGAAATGCAATATCCCCTTTTCTACATGATTCCATTATTTCTTCTAATGAATGTATCGCTACAGCGTCTATGGAGTTCACACCTGAAAAATCTAAAATAATCCACTTCGTCTCAGGCTTTTCTCCTACACGCTCACATAGTTTATCTTCTAAAAAGGTCATATTCGCAAAGTATAATGAAGCATCGACACGGAAAATCATAACTTCTGGGTCTACTTTTGCTTCTGGGTAGCGTTTAATATTTCGGAACACCTTTTCTTCTTGTAAATACCCTAACTCTGCGACATGAGGATACGCACTCCGAACGATAAAAACAAGTAAGGAAAATACTACTCCAATTAATATCCCTTGCTCAATTCCAATTGTTAGCGTAGCAATAAAAGTAATTACCCACGTCCAACCGTCCACACTTTTGATTTTAAACAAATGTTTTGCTTCTTTCACATCGATTAGGCTGTATACAGCAACCATAATGATCGCAGCTAACACTGCATTAGGAAGATAGTAAAAGAAACCAGTGAAAAATAATAACGTTAGGATAATAAGAATAGCCGTAATTATTGTCGCAAGTGGTGTCTTTGCCCCAGATTGATAGTTCACAGCTGAACGGGAAAATCCTCCTGTTACAGGATATCCTGCAAAGAAAGAACCACCAATATTAGCAAGCCCTAACCCTACTAGCTCCTTATTTGGAACTACTTTATATTTTTCTTTAGCCGCTATTGCCTTTGCCATCGCAATCGATTCCATAAAACCGATAAAAGAGATGGCAAGTGCGATAGGAAGAAGTGCCATAACAGCATCTAGTGTAAATACAGGAAGCGATAATGACGGCAGACCTTTTGGTACTTCACCAACAATTTTCACTCCAGCTTGTTGCAGCTGTAAGAAGTAGATTGTACTAATGCTTAGGACGACCACCACAAGCGGACCTGGAATTTTAGGTACAAATTTTCTTAAACCAATCAATATGAGAATACTAACCAATCCAATGGTTAATGTTATTGGATTTATTTCAGAAACCCTGCTTATCGACTCAAATAAAATCTTAAATACATCTTTATCTGCTTCTAGTTTTACTCCTAGTAAATGCTTCAACTGACTTAATCCAATAATGATTGCGGCTGCTGAAGTAAAACCACTAATTACAGCATGAGATAAGAAGTTTACTAAGAAACCAAGTCTAAGCACTCCCATTAGAAACTGAATCATACCTATCATAAGCATTAAAAGTAACACTAACGAGATATATTCATCTGTTCCAGGTTCAGCAATCGTAGATACCCCTGCTAGTACTAATAATGACACCATCGCAACGGGACCAACTGCTAATTGTCTCGATGTTCCAAATAATGCATATATAAGAAGTGGAATAGTAGAAGCGTACAACCCAATAACCGGTGGTAATCCGGCTAACATTGCATATGCCATCCCTTGTGGAATAAGCATAATCGCAACGATTAACCCCGCTGACATATCTCCGCTTAAATCCGACCGTTTATAATTTGGCATCCATTCCAATGCCGGAATTAATTTTTTAAACATAAGGTTCCTTCCTCTCTTTTAATTTATTATTATACATATACCCCTACACCTATATTAGGTTTATTGAGCTAATTTGTCAATCATTTATATTTTATGTATAGATTAGACCTAAGAGGAGATACCTGTTAAAGACAACTAGAGGCATTTAACAATGTCCTTACTTTGTTTAAAATCCTACTATGAAGAGTAATCCTCATAGTAGGACGAGGGTTAAGACTTTTTAATATAAAAAGTGAACACACCATTTTCTTCTTTATCACTTAATAAATCATGACCACCCGAACTTGCCCAAGCAACAAGGTCGTTTTTAGCTCCCTTATCGGTAGCCTGTATTTCCAACACTTCTCCAGACTGTAACTCATCCATTGCCTTTTTCGTCTTCACAATCGGCATTGGGCATGCAAGACCTTTTGCATCTAAAACTTTCGTCACTTCCATCTTGTCATTCCTCCTTAACGTACTGCACAGCGATTTGGTCCAATTTCCATTTCACGTTGTGCCTCCAAATCTGGATTAATCTTACCCATATTCGTCTCTCGAATTTCCTGGTAAGCGTTTGGTTGTGGCGGTAAATTTTCTGAAACGGTTTTTCTAAACTCATTTTCATCATGGATGTTCAACCCATGATTCTCTTTATACAACTTACCTAATTCGTGAGAGATACTTCCATCTTTGTTCATTTCATTAATTCCCATGTAGTGGGCAGGTAGGACAATCAGATTATCAGCTAAGTGTTTGTAACGGTCATATAGGGTTTGTCTAAGGTCTGCCACCCAGTCTTCAGCTTTTCCAGCTAAATCAGGACGACCAATTGAATCGATAAATAAGATGTCACCAGTTAAAAGATATTGATCATCGACAATAAAGGACGTACTCCCTATCGTATGTCCAGGCGAATAAATAGCTTTGATTATCACTTTCCCAACCTTGATCTCATTTCCATCTTCGAGCTTCGTATATGAATACTTTACTTCTTCAGCATCCTTTGGTGGTAAATGATACTCAGCACCTACCTTTTCAGCTAAAGTTCGTCCACCGGAAATATGATCAGCATGAAGGTGCGTATCTAGTAGGTGAGTTAGCTTCAATTTATGTTCACTAATAAATTGTTCATAAGGTTCAATCATACGTGCTGCATCAATGATAGCTGCTTCTCCATTTGATTCAACTAAATAGGATAAACACCCCTTACCAATTCGAACAAATTGATGAATAGTACCGCCACCTGTTAAATCCCCTATTTTAATGGGCTCTAAATGTTCACTCCAAGCTTTCATTCCGCCTTCAATAGAATAAACATGATCATACCCAGCTTCTGCAATTTGTTCAGCGACAAATTCAGACGAACCTCCTTTTGCACAAATAACATAGATCGGCTGATCTTTAGGCAGTTGATCCATAATAGGATCAAGACTGTCAATTAAATCAAAGTAAGGCTTGTTAATAATATGGACGTTTTCCCCTTCAATTTTCCAATCGTCAAAATCACCTGTGTTTCTTACGTCTAAAATAAAAATTTGATCGCCATTAAGAATCTTTTTTGTTAACTCTTTAACATTGATTCCTTTAATCGCCGTTGTTGTCGTCATGGTTTCCCCTCCTATAGTTCTTTATTAAAATGTCAGGGTCACGTCAGCGTCTTTTGCATACGTCAAAAATGTCACGGCACCACCAACATCAATTCCCTCAATAAAATGTTCCTTCTCTAAACTCATGACATCCATTGTCATTTGACAAGCAATCATTTTTACACCCATTTCTGTTGCCATCGAAACAAGTTCATCAACTGGTGGGACATTGTTCTGTTTAAATCCTTCTTGGAAATGTTCTGCACCTGCAGGCATTGGAAGGTTTTTATATGCCTCTTTATGAATTAAGTTTAATCCTTCAAAAGTGAAAAATATTTCAACTTCAGCATCCGTAGCAGCGGCTGCTGTTGCGATATTAAAAACTTTGTAAGCATCAAACATTCCACCATTTGCAGCGATAATTGCAATTTTCAATGATACTCTCCCCTTTTTTTAGTGAAGTTTATTTGTTGGACCCGTCCATTCTTTCATACCAGCTACCACATTTCTCACATGATTGAATCCTTTTTCAGCAAGCTTTTGTGCTGCGAAATCACTTCTGCTACCTGTGCGACACACGACATGAATCTCATCACTTTTATCTAATTCTTCAAAACGTTCTTCAAGCTCTCCTAACGGAATATGAACAGCACCCGGAATATGCCCAAAAGTGTATTCTGCAGATTCTCTAACATCTAAAATGGTGACTTTTTCATCACCTTCGATTTTTTTAGAAAGTTCATCAAGCGTTACAACATGAGGATGTTTAGTTTCCATTT
Organism: Alkalihalobacillus alcalophilus ATCC 27647 = CGMCC 1.3604; assembly: GCF_000292245.2. Classification (GTDB taxonomy): domain Bacteria; phylum Bacillota; class Bacilli; order Bacillales; family Bacillaceae_D; genus Alkalihalobacillus; species Alkalihalobacillus alcalophilus. Next base: position 6,761 of record NZ_ALPT02000049.1, read on the forward strand.
TCTCTTCTTCAGAGCTTGCTTTTCTAAGATAATGCTTTAGGGTATCTCCCTCTTCAAGTGTACCAAGGTATTGATTCCCCGTACTTGTTGCCCATGCTTTTATATCAGCGGTTGAACCTTTATCAGTCGCTTGTACTTCCATGACTTGACCAGGTTCAAGCGTATTCATTTCCTTTTTGTTTTAACAATTGGCATTGGACATGCAAGGCCTTTTGCATCTAGCGTTTTATTTACTGTTACTTCCACTTTATTCACCTCCCTAACATGATTATTTTCTATCTAAATCACCTTTCCAATCCAACATTCCACCTGCCATATTTTTCACCTTATATCCTTTGCTTTTCAGAAATTCAGCAGCTCTTCCACTTCTGGCACTGGAGCGGCAAACCAGGATATGTTCTTTGTTTTTGTCAATTTCACCAAGTCGATCCTCAAGCTCTCCAAGAGGGATATGGTGGATGCCAGGAATGGCTCCTTCTGCTACTTCTTCATGTTCACGAACGTCGATGATGCTATCCCGTTTGCCTTTATTTATTCGGTGTGAAACCTCGTTTGGTGTAATTTCTTCAATTAATGTTTTTGTTGACATATCGTATATTTCCCCCCCTAAAAGCAGATAAAAAAAAGAGTACACTGTTATCATTTCAAAAAACTACATTTTTACTTATTCAAAATTCAAAGCACTTTGTTAAATTCAGTTAGCTTACCTAAAAATCATTCCACTTTTATTCTATTCGGTGAAAATTTTTGTCAATTAAATGAAAGAGGTGCACTTACATGGGATTCCTTCCTCCAACTTCAAAAAGAGTTCAGTTTAACACTTCAGAAAAGATTAACGAAAGACTTGCATTAGAAACACAGCATAATATTGAAAAATATCGATATGAGGACAAGGAAGAAATAATGAGAAGACTCGAAGAACTTGATCAAGAATGGTATACGGAACGAGTTTTAGAAGCTTCAGCTTCATCTTTCGTTCTCCTTGGAACCTTTTTAGGTCTAACGAGTAACAAAAGGTGGCATTTACTTTCAGGAGTAGTTGGTTATTTTTTACTCCAACACTCTTTACAATGTTGGTGTCCTCCATTACCTCTAATAAGGGGGCTGGGTATTAGAACTGCTAATGAGATTAATGAAGAACGCAATGCTTTACAAACTCTTTTACACTAAATAATTAGGCAAAAAAGACCTCAAACAACAAAGTTTAAGGTCTTTTACGATGAATTAAGTACTATAAGTTTTTATAATCTTTTAAAACCAATTCAACTTTTTCGATACCAAATGAGTGTAACGTATGTTGTAGACACCTTTTCATCTTGTATGCGTTAACTTCTGAAATTAATTCTTCTTCGTGGTTAATAATAACTCGTGATAAATTTTCCTCAAACTCAACTAATTCTAAAGTGGCGCTATCTGGAAACGGGTTAATAAATGGTTGAAAATCAGCTTTTAATAACAAATTAATTGCTGTAATACGAGGCGTTTTCACTGCTGTTAGATTAGTAAACTCTATGTCTACCGCTTCAAGTGCGTCACCATTGAGTAAATAGATAGTGTAAGATTCTACACTCTTCTCTCGTTTGGCTCCACCACTTGGTAAGGTTGTATGGTTTTTTTAGTTTTAAGGAGTTGTATTACCTCGTCTGTTTCCTTAAATTCCTCAATCCGATAAACTTCTTTTCCATTTTTATCTCGAAACAACGTAGTAGGATTATTATTTATCCCTGCCTCATTCGTTACCTCAGGTTCTTGATCAATAAACACAATCGAAAATGTTAGCTCAGGTAATAAGGTAGTAACCTCTCCCAAAACATGCCGCATCGTTCTACCTAAGGGACAAGCTGACATCGTAAATAAAGTGAAGCTAGTTATTTTCATGCATCCTCCTCCTGCTCTGTCGGTAACGTAAACCAAAAGGTATGAACATTTTGACTCGTTTTCAGGCCCACTTCTCCGTTATGACCTTTAATAATTTCTTTGACGATCGATAGTCCTAACCCAGCCCCTCCTAAACTACGATTCCGCGAAAGGTCAATTCGATAGAAACGTTCAAAAAGTTGTCTCTGATCTTCAACTGGAATAGGCAGCCCTTCATTTTCCACTTGAACTTGGTAGCCTTTTTCACTCATAAAACCTTTAATCTCCATCCATCCCCCCTTATCATATTTGAGGACGTTTTCAATTAGATTGGTTAAGACCTGTTTCAATCCCTTTTTCTCAGCGTGTAACTGTTTATCTTCTACGCTAACCTTGATTTGGATCGATTGTTTCTGAAGTTCTAAGCGAAAAATTTCAACTTGGCTTTCAATGAGATGACGAATAGATAAGCACTCATAATTTACAGAGCTGCCATATTCATTTTTCCAAACATTAAGTTGTTGCAATTGTTCAACAAGACTTGTAAGCCTCTTCGACTCTTCGAAAAGAGAATCGTATAGCTCTTGATTTCCATTTATTACTCCCGATCTTAACGCCTCTAAATAGCCATTGATATTGGTTAAAGGAGTTCTTAACTCATGAGCAACATCTTGGGTCATTTTCTCACGAGATTCCTCTACTTTTTTTATTTTCCTTATCATCTCATTAAAGTGCCTTGATAATTGCCCGATTTCATCAGAATTTTTGTTATAAATAATCACTGGATCGTTCCCTTTTGCAATCTCTCTTGTCACCTCCGTTAATGTACTTAGTGGGTATAATAATGAACGAATGAAATAAAAATGAACGACCGCAGCAATGAAGATGGAGAGAATAACAGCGTAAACCAGGTAAGAATCCAATTGATTTGTAAAACCCAACCTTTGTTCAGCTGAAAGAGAATTTTCTTGTTCTATTAAATAGCAAGCAAAATCTTTTACAGATACACCAACAATCCAAATGACCAGTCCGACAACGATGCTATTTATCACCGTTAGCTTCAACATAAGGTTTATTTTTGTCATTCTTTTTACGATTTGTTTAAAAGGCAACAAACTGATACCCCATGCCCCGAACTGTTTTAATACAATCTGGAGCGTCTACTTGCTCTAGTTTTTCCCTAAGATTTCGGATATGGACATCAATTGTCCGATTCGTAATATCTTTCTCAACATTTGGATAAAGTTCCTCGATCATCTGTTCTCTTGATAAGATTTGATTCGGGTGCTTCATGAACATGTATAGTAATTTGCTTTCATTATTTGTTAAAAAAAGTTTCGTTCCATTAAAATTCACTTCTCCCTTTAAAGGCTTCACTGTGATCCCTTGAAAACTAATTTTATTACAACGATTCTCTGTTCGACGCAGCACCGTTTCGACGCGAGCAACAAGTTCATTGGGACTAAATGGCTTTGTTATATAGTCATCTGCCCCCATTCTGAGTCCATTAATCCGATCCTTTTCTTCCACCTTGGCTGTAACCATGATAATCGGACTATCACTTTTCTTCTCTGTCCTAATCCATTTACAAACCTCTTCTCCACTGACTTCAGGAAGCATTAAATCAATGATCGTAAAACACGGATCGTACCGCTCAAACATGTCTATGCCTTGTTTGCCGTCTCCCGCCTCCCACACATCATAACCTTCTTTTTCAAGATAGATCTTAATTAATTGTCTTATTTTATGATCATCTTCTACAATTAAAATAGATTTGCCCTTAGTGTTCACTCCGAACCTCCACATCTCGTATTAATTAATATTGTTTATCATTGTCTCCATCATTTCATAAGACATGGGCCCAATTACTTTATTTTGAACTAACCCCTCAGTATCAATGACATAAGTTGTTGGTATAGAGTAAGCTTGGTACATCGCTCCAATATCACCATCGACATCTAATACAACTGGAAATGTCAATTGAAATTCCTCATACACAAAAGGCCTTACCGCATCTTTATTTCGCTCTTGAGTTGTTAAATTAACTGCCAATATTGTAACTCCATCATTCTTATGCTTCTCATAGTAGTCTTGCATATGGGGCATTTCAGCTCGACATGGTGGGCACCAAGTTGCCCATAAGTTTAGGATTACTTTTTCCCCTCTAAAGTCTGATAACTTCAATGGCTCTCCTTCTAATGTTTCTAATTCAAAGTCCGGTGCCAAATTTCCTTGGTTTAATCCTACTTCAACATCTACTACAGTCGTTTCACTATTCGGTTCATTCCCACTTTCTCCACGTAAATCCATTAAACCCCATCCTATTAGCCCAACTAAAAGGAGGATCACAATCAAATTCTTTTGTTTTTTCATCTTTTATTTTCCTTTCCTTAACCAAAATAGGTGAAAGTTGCAAGCCAAGCACTAATCCTTTGAAATTGACCTGTAAATAGAAGCAAACCTAAGCTGATTAAAATCCAACCATTAACTACACTCAATTTAGGTAAGATTGAATTAATATTCCTTACAACTTTCAATGAATAGGTCACAAGTATTGATACCATTAAAAATGGTATCCCCAATCCTAATGAGTACACTGACAATAAAATCACACCACTACTTACTGTTTCGTGCGAGGCTGCTAATAATAAAATAGAGGATAAAACAACACCTACACATGGACTCCATCCAAATGCAAAAGCCATTCCAATTAAAAAGGAAGGTCCTGCACCTGCCCTTTTAGATTGCATATGTATTCTTTTTTCCCTCATAAGGAATTTGAGTTGTAAAAGGCCTACCATTTGAAGTCCAAAGATGATAATAAGGAGTCCGCTTATTTTTTCAACAATGTTTCTATTTTCCATAAACATTTGACCTATGAAACTTGCGGATACTCCTAAAAGGACGAAGATGATACTAAATCCCAAAATAAAGCTTATTGATCTAGTAAATACTAGTTTCTTATTTACATTGACCTTATCAGAGACTGTAGAACCTGTTAACGTAGAAATGTAAGCAGGAAGTAATGGAAATACACATGGTGATAAGAAAGAAAGCAGTCCTGCAGTAAAGGCTACTAAAATGGATAAATTATCGATTTTTCTCACCTCTTTTCCTTTTCTGCACGATTAGTATAAGTAGAGCTAACAGGATAAAGCCAATTTGGAGATTTGTGAACCCAAGAATAACTGGTTTTATATGAGTCAAATAACCTAAAAAGATTTGACCTAGACTATAAATTAATAGGCTGTTGGATAATCCTTTTCCAAGATCAATTTCTTTATTCTTCAACATGACAACTATCAGCCACCCAGCTAAAAAAATTTGACCAGAGTAGTAAATATAATTTGTATGGAATAAATAAATAAAATAAGTTGCGCTCCCTGCAAGCCAACCACTGAAAGTAAGATTCACATACGTTACTATTCCTACGCTCTGCTTAGTAGATTGAAAGTAAATATAAATGAAGCCCATTAGAATTCCTAACAACATTCCTTTTTGACCACCATCAAAATAAAGAATCCCCAGTGGATAGGCAAAAGCATGAACCGGATTGAATAATACATAACTTAGTTTCCAAACTATAAATCCATAAAGTAACGCATTAAATATAGTATCTAATAATGGTTTCTTGTCTAAATTTAATCGACTTAAACGAATGTTCATTGCTAGATAGGCTACTACTAGTGCACCTCCAATAAAGATCCATTTGATAGGCAAACGTATCGAACCAATAATTAAAAACTCCTCCATAATGCTCCTCCTTTATCTTCAGTTATACTTTGTGAATATTAAGAAACGTTTAAGAAAATAAAAAAGTGCATTTTCACATGCACTTCTCCATGACTCTTTAGATAAATAAAGAACCCTCCATAATTAACAATATATCCTAAAAAATTGAGAGTACAGTACCCATAATACTATAGATAATAAATATAGCTCCTACCAGGAACCAAAGATAAACAGCTGGTCATATTGGAGGCGATACTTTAACCTTTTTACCATCTGTTGTCCCTTTATTCATTCCTCACTGGTTAGTTGAACAACTTTTTTCTTCATTCTTCATAAGATGCACCACTCCCTCTACTAAATAATACCCTAATAGGTACAGTTTATACCTATTAGGGTATGTGATCAACTAAATTTTAATTGTTTCACATATTTGATGAATTAAAAAGCCGATTTCTACGTTAGGCGTACTTTACGTTGAAAGTAGTTAGATTCCCAATTCCTGGATCTAATTTTAATAGTGACTTTTAAATCACTGCTAACCGTTAGCTGATGTAGGTTAATCTGAATCAATTCTCAAACATCAGACTCTTCTCTTCTTTTTCCCTTCCTTCTAGACCAAATCACCACAGGAATCAGTAGTAAAGACAATCCGCCTCCAGCTAGTGACAATATTGTATAGCTCATATTAGCTACAATCATTCCAGACATAGCTCCACCAGAAGCACCTGCTAATGCGATGAAAACATCCACTGTCCCTTGAGTCTTAGCACGTTGTGATGCAGCAGTCGAATCAACAATCTGAGCTGTTCCACTTATTAAACCAAAGTTCCACCCTACCCCTAGTAAGGAAAGAGCTATGATTAAGACAAGAATAGAATCACTTGGCGCAAATGCTGCCAACAAACCTGCTAATAGAAGCGTGAATCCAGCAGCTATCGCCATCGCAGTTCGACCAATCTTATCCACAAGTACACCTGTAACCAATGAAGGAAGATACATCGACCCAATATGGATACCAATAACAAGACCAATTGCGCCAAGTCCATGACCATGATGGGTCATATGAATAGGTGTCATCGTCATAATAGCAATCATGACCATTTGTGATAGAATCATAACTGTTGCCCCGACCGCAATACCTCTTTTATTTTCGTCTAAATCAGTTTCTTTCAAAGTCAAAGTCTCATCATTTGGCTCTTGCTTATAGACTTCCATTTTTCTCACTAATAAAAACGGATCAGGGCGAAGCATGAGGAAAATAATGAATCCAGCTAAGAGAAAGGCAACTCCCGATAATAGGAAAGGACCAGCAAGTGCTGGGATCCCAATAGCAGTAGCAAAAACCCCCATGACACCAACTAAATTGGGCCCCGCAAATGCACCAAATGTGACCGAAACCATCGCAATACTTATAGCTGTTGCACGCTGGTTTTTCTCTGCTAAGTCAGTACCTGCATATCGAGCTTGTAAATTGGTCGCTGTACCCGCACCATAAATTAGCAAGAATACAAATAAAAGAAAAATACTATTCACTATAGCAGCAATGACAACTCCCATAGCCCCTAGTCCTCCGACGACAAAACCTGTAGTTAGACCGATACGACGACCATATCGTTGAGAAAGCCTTCCGACTGCAAAAGCAGCTCCAGCTGAACCCACCGTAAATAATGCAGCTGGCATTCCTGCAAATGCATCAGTGCCCATCATCTCTTGTGCAAGAAGTGCACCCACAGTAATACCAGCTGCTAACCCAGCACCGCCAAAGATTTGAGAAATACTCACAATGAGCAACGTCTGTTTGTAGAGCATTCGTTGTTTCACCGGAGAATCTATATAACTTTTGATTAATTCATCGTCTCTACTAGACATTATATACACCTTCTTCTCATATGAACGATTTCTCCACTCTGTTTTTATATCTTAGTTAAGACTAGCTAGTTAAGATTTACTAGGTTGTTTTAACGTTTCAGACATACGAAAATACAAATTAATACCAGCAATTAAAGGGAAAATTGCAACAAGGCCTATTGCCCAATTAATATTCAACATATCTGTAAGTAGACCCGCAAAAAGTGCTCCGAATGCATACCCGCTATCTCGCCAGAAACGATAGACACCCATCGAAGAAGCTCTCCATGTTGGATGAGCAACATCACCAAGAGCTGCTTGTAAAGTAGGGTATACCATTGCTGTTCCTACCCCTAATAACACTGCACCAATCGTCCACCACCAGAATGCCGTACCAATTAAGATCCACCAAATTGCAATTGCTTGTGTGATCATTCCGTATACAATCAAACCTCTTCGACCAATTCGGTCACTCAATGCTCCGGGTATCAAAAATATAGGAAATCTCCATACCAAGCCTTTTTGATTCTTCAATATAAAAGTCTACATCTTCTAGTAGAGGGTCTACAATTGCCCCAGTAGATTGACCACCACATCCGAAAAAGTATGAAGCAGCAATCGGCTCACTGTGTAGATACTGTCTAAAAATCATTAAAATAACCTCCTAAAATTAATCTTTCATATTTAAACTTAGTATAAATCCATTTCAGTAATAGGTGAAATGCATTATTATTATATTAGTTATGCATTATGCGTATAATAATTAGTTAAAATAAAAAAAGCAACTGACTCTGCAGCTGCTTTTAAAAGGTATTCTTTGTAATAATAGGAACTTCATCTTTTTCTAATACCTTACCGATGACATAACCACTTTCACCTTGATCAGATAACTTTGTAAGAAACGCATCCACTTGGCTTTGTGGCACAATAATCAGTAAGCCACCGGAGGTTTGAGGATCATATAGAAGCTGCTCTTCTTCTGTTGTAATGACATTTTTGTTTCGGACTCTGCTTCTATAAGAAGAAATGTTATTATACATTCCTTCAGAGGTTGCACCCTCTCTTAACATGTGGCGGCTAGGATAAGACCGGCTGAGGCGATGACGCTACCTGTTTTGACAACTCCTTGTTGGATCGCTTCTTTCCAAGGAAGGTTGCTAGCTTGTTCTCGGATTCTTGAGATGAGAATGATGCTATAGTCAATGCCTAAGGCGACCATAAAGATGAACGTATAGACTGGGATACGATAACTGATGGCCTCGTAGCCTAATAGATTTTCAAAGATCCACCAGCTTATTCCTAATGACGCAACATAGGTTAGGAGGATCGTTGCCATCATAATCAATGGCAATAAAATCGATTTAAATTGGAAAATAAGTATGACGGTTAACAAGAGAATGACACTGGAAAATAGGAAAATCATATCTCGTTCGTTCATCTCTTTGACATCCAATTGTTCTGCCGTCTGTCCGGCGTAATGAAGGGAGAATTTGTTTGTTGGAAATTGGTGACTTTCCAACAAAGTTCCTTCTAACTCTCTTAACGTTTGGATTGTTTCTAATGCTTCCAATTCAAACGGGTTTCCATCTAGGATCAGTTCTAATTTAATCGCTGTCTCTTCTTCAGCTAAAAAGTTTCGCGGTAGATTTGCCTCACCGTTGATCATTTCCTCGGTAATTTTTGGACTTACTGTACTGACTCCTTTTACTTTTTCCAATTCGTCTCTTAAGCTATTAACTTGTTTATAAAACGTTTCGTCTAAATCGATTTGCTCGTCAGATTGTAAGATAACCGATACGGGTGCCAACTGTCCTTCTGGAAAATGATCCGCTAATAATTCAAAACCTTGTCTTGATGAGATATCCTCTGGGAAGGACTTCATCAAATTAAAAGAGAAGTTAATCGTTGTTGTGTTAAAAGCTGCGACCGCTAATAATAAAAGGAACACACTGGTGATAAGACCAGCTTTTTTTGTGACGATTTCACTAACTTTAAGCCAGTATTTACTCTGTTTCTTGTTTTCCTCTTTTACTTTTGGGATTACTGGCCAAAAGGCTTTTCTTCCTAAAAGGGCAAAGATGCTTGGTATTAAAGTTAATCCCGCTAACAAAATAACGACAACGGCTAATGAAAAGACCGGTGCAAAGTGATTATATGGTTCAAAGACGGTTACAAATAAAGTCAACATCGCTAATAAGACCGTGCCACCACTCAAGAAGATTGGTTCTGACACATGATGAATGGCTTCTTTCATCGATTCGTATTTAGATTCTTGCTTTTGTAACTCTTCTTTATACCTTGAAAACACAAACAAACTATAATCGGTAATAATCGCAAACAATAAGACGAGCATGATCGAAAAGGCTGATGAATCAACGGCAAACCAATCATTTTTTCCAGCAAGCCCTAGCAACCTGTCAACAACTCCATAGACCATTCCTGCAATCAGTAATGGCATAATCGCTAGTAGTGGTGAGCGATAAATGACAATCAAAATAACAAAAATAAGCACAATCGTCGCTAACATCAACACAAAATCGGCATTTTGGAATAAAGCGGTCGTATCTGCTGCAATTGCTGCTGGACCGGTGATTTCTAATTGAAGATCGGTAAGGCCAATCGACACGACCTCTGCTCTTATTTGTTCCAATGTTTCATTGGCTTCACTCGCTTCTAGACCTTGCTCTAAAGAAACATGAAAAAGCATCGTCGTCTCATCTTCCGAATACATTTGATTTTGTATTTCTTCCGGAAAATGATGATAAGGTAAGGCACTCACAACATAAGCTGGTTTATCATCTGAAGCTAACCATTCACTTAACTCAGATATCTTCCCTCTCTCTTCTTCATTTAAGGCATTTTCATTATGAAATACTAATAAAGCAGGGATTCCATCATCATCACTTGAAAACTCCATTGCATTCACTTGAGCCGCAATCTCTGACAAACTATCCCCTCTCACACTGCCCTCAGTACTTGTCCCAGCATAATCTTTGGCAGATGGTAATAACACACTTAACAACACAATGGCCACAAGCCAAAATATTAAAACCATTTTAGCCCCAAACGGACTACTTGAAAACTTCGCTAACTTTCTAAAAGGTTGAAGCATCCTTCCCTCTCCTCTACTCGTTTGATTTACAACCGTAGTATAGGAAAGCTATATGAACAAACCATGAATGCAATATGAATGGAAGATGAACGGGAGGTGACAATTTTAGGAAGCGGGAGGTTTATTCACCCCCGTTAATACTTCACTTCGGCAAGGATAGTGTCTCTAATGGTGTTCAATTGATAAACTCTCTCAATCCTGTACCTGTTTTATCAGAGGCAAAGCCGATATGATACGAAAATTTGTAACTCAACCTGAAATCAAGTCCATATCATCGACAGTTCACAGTCAAAGAAAATTCTGCCCACACTCGATAACGATTAACTTATTTAAAATAAACGAATACATTAAAAGTAAACATTAGATAAACGAGGTCGAATCTTATGAAAAATAAAGATATGGATAATAGCCAATCTGAACAAACTATACAGGAAATTAATCTTGCGATGAGCCTAAAACTGGCTCTGTTAAGCGGGGTATTAGTTACAATAGGGGATGCAATTGCAACATACGCAGCTAAAATTGCTATCGATGAAGCTATTCAAGATAACATCACTCAACGTGAAGAAACACAAGAGCAAGAACAAAGGATGCAATCCCTGGAAAAGCAATCGAACTATTGAATAAGAAACTAGATAATCTAACAAAATGATACGTAGCCTAAACAACTCATAAAAAATAAGGATGAAATCAGTAGTTTGTCTTGCACCGTCAACGAATATTATGTAACCATTAATACGAGCTCAACAGAAATTTTTATTTCTTTTGAGCTCTACTAACCTTCTAAACTATCAAGATACTATACTTAGAAAGTCTAACTGAATGACTATGATTAATATGAGTATCAACAAAAGCACTTCACTAATCGTTAGGATAGACTGTTTAGGATTCTTTGAATATTTCCACTCAAAAAATGCGTTAACCCTTCATAGAGCAACGCACCTTTTAATTAAAAATGAGTTCCCAAATACAACCATATCAATCAATTTCAAATCCAACCAACTTATGCTACCCACACCAAAAAGCGTGACATAAAAAAGCTCTCCTTCATGATCAAGAAACGTTATTATTGATATTTTCTAGACACTAAAAATTCAACTAAAGGTAACAAAACCATTGCGACTCCTAAAATCCCTAATAAAAAAATGTTATAAGTATCACTTATTAAGTGATCTACGTAGACAGCGATAAGTATCAATACTACTAAAATTAAATAACTAATTTTTGAACTTTGCTCTGTGATTTTTTTTCCTAATTCTTCTTTTTGTAAAATCCCATCTTTTTCTTTTTCGCCACCCCATGTAATAGTAGAAAAGAACATCGCGAATAAAATACTAAACGTAATGATTTCATTAAATCCCACTTCTTTATCCGTTAAGATTTTATAGATAGTAAAACCAAGTACAGCTAAAATGGCTAAACCTATAATAAGCCCACCAATCTTTCTAGTATTCATTTGCTTTTCCCCTCTTTCTAGTTCGTATAAAAGTCGCCTCTAATTCTCAAATCTTCGTTGGGGCTTAAAAACTTCTTCCACAGATGTATGTAAGTGAAATGCAATATCAAAAGCCAATTGAAGGCTCGGGTCATATTTATTATTTTCAATTGCATTTATTGTTTGCCTGCTCACCTGGCACAAATCTGCTAATTTCCCTTGTGATAGACCTTTTTTCTCCCTGTATTGTTTAATTTTATTTTCCAACTTACTGTCACCACCATTACAAGGACTGTCAAATATATTTTACACACAAATCATACAAAAAATAACCAATAATTGTCAAATGTATTTTACACTCCATACGTCCTTACCCATTAAACTTCATCGTTTTAACAATAGAAAGAAGCATCTCTTCTTGGTGCAGAAATGCCTCAACTAACATTAAAAAATGTATTAAATTCATTCAATTCCTCTACACGCCCATGCGTCAATTTCAACTTTAAATATAGGTGCGGCTAGGGCAACGACATAAATCAGTGTTGTACAAGGTAGATGTTCTCCAAGAAAATCACTGATTATTTTCTTCCTTTGATTTGTCTCAAAGTCGCCAACTAAATAAAACACTAATTTTGTTAAATCATTAACATTCATATTAGCAGCCACAAGATTTCTTTCAATATTCTTTAAGGCTAATTCCAACTGGTCTAAAGGATTTTCAGGGACTGTGCCATCCACCTCCATTCCTAATTGACCAGATAAAGTTAGCCATTTATTTGGACCCGTAACTTCAATTTGATGTACATAAGGTGCAACTGGTTTGTGGATAGTTTCAGGGTTTCTTGTCAATTTCATAAAATATCAATCCTTCGCAAAATTGTTTAATTAACTTCATTACTACAGTCTGATGATCACCATGTTCTATTTCTATCAATTCAACAGTTGATGATTCTTATATGTACCACTTAGGTTTAATTTCACTAAAGTAATCGTGATCTTCTAAAAATGTATAAACTTTATCTAACATATCATCTAAATTTTCAGGAATTGTCTCCAATGTCCATATAACGGTAGAAAAGACACACATGGCTAAATACAGCGAATATAACCTCCAAAAAGATTCATCCGGTTCATGGTTATCAAAATAACCTTTGATTTGGCCTCTGGAAAAAGGAATACTCACTCCCCGACTAAATATACCAATTTTAAGAAATTCATGAATCGGATCTCCCCAATCATATCGATTAAAATCAATAACCCCTGCAAACTGATTATTATTCACAATTAGGTTTCCAAGAGTAAGATCATCATGTTGAAATAGGTTTGGACGTTGTTTCATAAGAGGGATATTTTCCTCAATAAACTTTATGATTTTATCGTCATTCTTCACTTTTATTCCACATTTATAGTATTTATCTAAGTATCTTTGATGCTTTTTTACTTTTCTTGAATACCAGGAAGGAATATGATTTGGTGCCTTATATTGATGCATTTTTTTTAATTCCATTCCCGCCTCAAAGCCAATATTATATTGTTCTTCGTATGAGAGTTTAGGAATCTCAACCTCTGCATCCTTTCCCTCTATGTATGATGTAATCATGTACCCATAATCTTCTATCTCACCTATAGAAATCGGTTCTGAACAAAGAATTTGATACTCTTTCATTTTTTCAAGGATCTGAAATTCCTGCTTTTTTGATTCTAGCTCTTCCAGATTAAACAATCGCAGGAACAACTTTTTGTCTCCATCCCCCATTTTTATTAAAAATTTATTATCTGTAGAGAACCCCTTTGTAACATGGACAATTTCCTTATAAGTAGATATTGTAGGAATCTGCCGTGCTAATGTTTCAATCATACCATCGCCCCCTGTAAATTAATCCAGATTCGTTCTTATTACTTTTGTTTTGGATTTATCTTCCCAACTAAAAATAATTTGGTCTCTATTTTTCATGTCTATAACGACATCATAATTAAACGGATACACACCTGCTTTACTTTTCAAAGCTCTTATTTGACTTATTTGATGAACATTTGTAGTCGTATTTTCTTTACTATACAAATGTTTGACAACTTCTATTAATAATTCTTCTCGCTCCCTCATTGCTTCATTTGAGACTTGTTCAAAATATAATACTGAAGAAAGAATTAAGCTTAATATGGTCACTATACTCATAATACCGATTGTGATTTTATCTTTTTTATTTTCCAAAGGAGCCTCCTATTATTTAAAATTTACAATTATATAAGTATTATTGAAATATATTCCATAAAAATCAGCGATAATCCTTCTTTTCTATCCTGCTCCTAAAGCAACATAAAAAAGACAACCCTCTCCATTCAAGGACTGCCTATATATATTACATTCAGTCTTTCGGTTACTTCTTTATATAAGGCTCTCCCATTGTTAGCACAATGCCCCTTTAGGATAATATCCTTTTAATAACCCTATTATTCTACATTTATATATATATCTTCTTTAGAATGAAAACCATCTGCAATAATCGTTTGATCGATATTTTGTTTATCGACTGAGATCGGGTTGAGCAGGATAGACGGGATCTCTATTTTTCCATTATTAATTTTTCTAACCGCCTCTATGTTCTCGCCTTTTGCCAGCATGACGGCAAGTTCTGCCGCTTCTGTGGCCAGTGTCATAATTGGTTTGTAGACCGTCATCGTTTGCGTCCCTTCTACGATTCGTTGACCAGCTGCAAGATCAGCATCTTGACCTGCAACTGGAATCTTTCCGTCTAATCCTTGTGCGGCCAGGGCTTCAATCACTCCTCCTGCTGTGCTATCATTGGCAGCAATCACGGCATCAATTTGATTATGATTGGCTTTTAGTGCTTCTTCCATATTCATGAAGGCGTTTGCCGGATCCCAATCTGTCGTCCATTGATCATACACAATGGTAATATCACCGCGATCAATATAAGGCTGCAGCACATTAAAAGCACCTTTTTTTAATAAATGAGCATTATTATCCGTAGCGGCTCCACCAATATAGACGTACTTCCCCTTTGGAACTAAGTTCGTAATGGCCTCCGCTTGTAACTCCCCTATCATCTCGTTATCGAAGGAAACATATAAATCAATTTCTGCGTTTTTTACAAGACGGTCATAAGAAAGAACCTTAATCCCTGACATATGTGCTTTGTTCACTATGGCTGCGGTCGCTTCAGCATTATTAGGAACGACTACAAGGACATCAACCCCTTTGCTAATCAATGTCTCTGCTTGATAGATTTGTATCGCATCATCGACATTGGCATTCATCACTTCCACTTCTGCCCCTAATGCTTCTAATGCCTTTTGAAATAAATCCCGATCTCGATGCCAACGTTCTTCTTCTAATGTATCCATCGAAAAACCAATTTTAATCTTCTGTTCATCCTGCGTATTATCTTCTATTAAATCCGGTGCATTATCTGATATCCTGTTTTGTTCATCATTAACACATGCTGTAACTATAAAAATAGATATCAAGATAAAGGGAAGCAGCCCCCCTTGATGAAACACCTTTCTCATCGGCTTTCCCCCCTTTCATCAAAGTAGTATTAATCTCTTTTCCCAAGCAATGTCTTCCGATAGTTTTTTGGAGAAACATGACAGATTTTTTTAAATACCTTACTAAAATAATTCGGTTCATGATAACCAACTTCAAATGTAATTTCTTTGATGCTTTTTTCTGGATCTCCAAGCATTTTTTTCGCCTTCTCAATCCGGCATTCAGTTAAGAAATCAATATAATTAATTCCTAATTTCTCTTTAAACATTTTGCTAATATAAATAGGGCTTAAGCCTACTTTCCTTCCTAACGATTCCAATGAGATGTCTTTATGGGAATGTTCCATAATGTATTGTTTAATTTGATGAATCGTATCCGCCTCTAGTCTGTCATAATGCTCTAAGTACGAAATCTTCATTCGATCAAGCAACTGACCTGTTTCTAAACGTAATTGACGATATTCGATCGTTTGATAAGAATAAAGCGGAATCTCTACTTCTACTCCTATATCACTTAACACCCTGGAGATGCTCCAAAGCAACCTTAATATGACTTGTTGCGTGTGTAGTAAATCAGTTCCCCCCTGCTCGTAATGTTGAATCATATTTATTATTTTCAGCTTAGCTTGTTCCCATTGACCAAGACGAATAAAATCAGATAGCTCTCTGATTTGAACCTTCACCCATTGCTCATCTTCAACCCCATCAAAGGCTGGCACATCTGAAAAAAAGCGATATTTAACCGTCATCGCTGTATCGATTGTAGCATTTAAAGAATCCTGATATGATTGCCTAATTTGTTCTAATGAATGACATACACTGCCAATCCCGATAAACCACCCTGTTTCATGTCCTTGCTTCTCTATCTGAAGAATCTTCTGAGCTAGTATGATTGCCTGAGATCGAAATGACTTATCTGGTTCACGAAAGATAATCAGTGGAAGTTGATTTCCATACAACGCACCGACCCATCCACTTCTCGTTTCTCTCACTTTCTCTTTTACAGCCGAATATAAGTTCTCAGATCCTTGTGGGACCATAATGACCATAACAAACATCTCATTCGTCGAGCGAATGTCTAACATTTCAACAAGCATGTTTAAATGGACTTCATGTACGTGATCAAATAGTAACTGTGTGACGACATCCGTTTCTACTAAGGATAACGTTTTTTCGTAGGATTCTCTTTGCCTCTTTGTCGCTACAAGTGACCTCTGTTCATCTCGTACTTCCTTTAATACTCGTCCAATGGTCTCAACAATTTCACTTGCTTTACTCGGTTTAATCAAATAATCTTTAACCCCTAATTGAATAGCCTTACGAGCATATTCAAATGTATCATAGGCTGTTACCATGATAAATTTACTCTGAGGTTGAAGCTCCGATATCTTTTCAACCGCTTCTAGTCCGTTCATTCCTGGCATCTTAATGTCCATTAAGATTAAATCAAATCGATTGTTTTTAGCCATCTCAACTGCTTTTTTTCCATTCTTCGCTTGCTCTATCACAATGTCAGGGAAATTCTTCTTTAATATGACTTCCATTCCTTTACGTTCGATCTCTTCATCATCCACGATTAGGAGCTTTAGCATCGATCTCCCCTCCCTGTTTCCTTATTTTTATCACGACTTTTGTCCCTCTACCTAGTTCACTTTCAATGTCTATCACATCTTCATAGCCATAAAAGAGTCGCAATCGCTTTACGACATTACTAAAACCAATTCCCGTAGAGTGCCCTTCTGATGGACTCATTTGTTCATCTAAAATTTGTTTGATCTTCTCTGCTGTCATTCCCTGACCATCATCTTCTATTTCGATCATCACCTGATCGATATTATCCTGAACACGAAACGAAATATGTCCGCCATCCTCTTTTGGCTCGATCGCATGGATAACGGCATTCTCTACAATTGGCTGCAGCGTTAACGGTGGAATTCTAACATGAAGAGCTTCCTTATCTATTTCAAAAGAAAATTGCAATCGCTCTGTAAATCTCGCTTTTTGAATATGCATATATTGATTAATGACAGCGACTTCCTCTTCTACCGTCACCGCTCTGTCTATTTGTTTTAAATTGTACCTAAGCAATCCAGCAACACTGACAAGTAAATCACTCGTTTCCTCAGAACCTTCTAAATAAGCCTTCTTAGAAATCGTATTAAGTGTATTAAATAAAAAATGTGGACTTATTTGACTTTGCAACGTACGAAATTGACTTTCTTGTAGGAGGATTTTATTTTGCTGGAGCTCCCTCTCTAGTCCGGCTTTATGTTTTATTTCTAAAATTAAGTTATTAATATTAATACGCATTCGATCAAAGGTTCTCGCTAGAAACGCCATTTCATCATTGGTGTCGACTTTAATCTGCAAGTCAAAATTTCCTTTTGATAACTCATTAGCCGCTTTCGTCAGCTTCTGAACCGGTCTGATAATACTTAACGAAAACCAATACGTCACTAATAGGAGGATGAATGTAATTAAAAGCAACGACCAAATGCCTAGTTTAATAAACTCTTCAGATTGTTGGATAATACCACGATAGAACCTGTCATACGTATTAAGCTCTGTATCAATTAATGAAAGAGTCATTTCCGATATATAATTAGAAATTCGGTTAGCTTCAGAAAACTCCTTAGCCGAAGCTTCTGTATCCTTTTCTTCCTGAAATAGTAACAGTCGATCAGTTGTCTCGATAAAACTCTCAATCAAATGAATATAATTTGTAATAGAAAAATTATTCTCCGTATTTCTAAGTTTGAAAATCTCGTATTTTGCACTTTCGACCTGCTCTTTACTTTCTTCAAGCTTTTCTAAGTTTTCAACGGACGAAAGAATCATATAATTGTTTAAGTCAGTAAGCACCTGCTGACTGGCTCTTGACACTTCATTCATACTTAAATACCGTTGCAGAATTTCATTATATTGATTCTGGGTTTTATGACTAAACAATGTAAGCGCTATCCAAAATACGACCATAATAATTAAAACGACTGATGTTATCATTAAAATCTTCTTTTGAATTTTATTCATTGCACGTCTGTCGCTTTCAAATTAAATATGTCCGTAAAATAACCATCAATATCTAACGGTACAGTTTCGCCATTTAACCACTCTAGCATTAATTCAACACTCATCTCTCCCATCATTTCTGGAGATTGTTGAATCATTCCATCGAGCATTCCATTTTGTAAAAGATACATAGATTCCGGTCCATCGTCAAACGAATAGATAAAATACGCTTCCATCTGGGAACGCCTCCCAATCTCTTGATACATTCCCCCTAACATATTGGCATTTAATACGATAAAGGCATCTGCATCTGGCACCTGATTTAATATTTCTTGTGTCGTTGTAATCACTTGTTCCCTCGTATCATTTGTTTTAGCATGTATCAATTGAATATTCGGATAATTATGGAGGATATCATCAATTCCAAGTAGCCGCTGCTCCTGGTAATACTCTAGCTGACTATCGTACATGAGAATGACGTTCCCTTCCGTCCCCATATCATCTAGTAACTGCTCAGCAAGCATTTTACCAGCCATAAATTGATCGGAACCGACGTACGTCTTTCTTAAACTTTCCGTCATAGGTACGTCATTGGCCACCATCACAATCGGAATGCCATAAAAGGACGCTTTAAATTTAGACAAATGGTTAAATTCTTCCGTATCAAGACCTTGGATAATAATTCCATCTACTTTAGAATGAATCGCTATTTCAAACTTTTTCAAAAAATCTTCTTTATTGTTTCCATAACTCCCCCATACTTCAAGACTAACTCCGGCATCCTGAGCTTTTTTTAGAGCACCATTCCCTACGTTATCCCAAAATGGGGTTTCCATGTCATAAGTTATAAGAACAAGCCTTAGCTGGTTTTCATCTTGACTAATGGATTGAGGCAATTGCCAATCTGTACGAAATGCCTTTTCAGCTGACGTATACGTATAGTAAGAAAGAATAATAAAGATAGAACATAATAACACTATTTTTATCTTTTTTCTCAAGATGTTCGTTCCTTTCTTATTTTGCCTAAAACTACTATCATCATAGCATTATATTACCAATGTTCAATATCATAGATTCAATCAGTTTAATTTCTCTCGCCCCTTCTAAATCAGAACTAAAGGAAAAAGACTTCCACAAAATCAGCAAGTGGAAGACATTTAAATAATAACCTTAGTTGTAAGTAAGACTCTATGAAAGAAGCTTGCTCGTTAAGCTGCTGCTCAGAGTAAATAGATTTCAATCACTATCTTTTCCTTCTTGTCATCACATCAAAGATAACCGCTAAGGCTAATACTCCACCTTTAATAATATATTGATAGGCAATTCCTACTCCTAGAAGATTCATTCCGCTAGTTAAAGAGGCCATTACGATCGCTCCTATAATTGCTCCTGTTACTTTACCGACACCACCCGCTGCAGATACCCCACCTACATAAGCGGCAGCAATCGCATCAAGCTCAAATAATGTCCCGGCTGTTGTTGTCGCCGCTTGTAATCGAGCCGTAAATAAAATCCCGGAAAGGGCTGATAATAGACCCATTGAACCAAATACGATTAAAGTAATTTTCTTTACATTGATCCCACTTAAATGAGCGGCTTCTGGATTGCTTCCTACCGCATAAATATGTCTTCCAAGCACCGTTTTTGTCGTTATAAAATGGTAAATGATCACAACGAGCAACATAATAATAACCGTCCATGAAAACCCATTATACCCTGCTAAAATCCATGTGATACACGCCATAATGGAAGAAACTAACACTAAATATATAATAAAAATTTCCTTTGAAACGACTTCAAAATCATATTTAATTTTGTTTTTCCGATTAGAGATTGCGCTATAAATATACAGGACAATAGCTACTCCACCTAAAACTAACGAAAGCAAGTGCAATCCACCTATTTGCATAATCGACGGGATATACCCATTACCTATCGCATTAAAATGATCATTCGTAATAATGATGGTTCCACTTTTTTCTGTTGCTAATAGGATTGCTCCCCTATAAATCAGCCAGCCCGCCAATGTGGCAACAAAAGCAGGAATCCCGACTTTTGCCACTAAAAAGCCTGTGAATAAGCCGGCAAAACATCCAATAATTAGAATAATTGGAATTACAAGATATACAGGTAAACCAAATTCCATGAGTAATATAGCGGCAATAGCCCCTAAAAATCCTGCCAAAAACCCAATCGATAAATCAATATGGCGGATAACGATAACGAGCATAACTCCAACAGCTAGTACAGCAATGTATCCAGCAGAATCTAGTAAATTACTTATATTACGAGAAGAAATAAAGAGCCCATCTGTCAGAATGGTAAAAGTTAAAATAATAACAAGTAAGGCAATATACATTCCGTAGTCACGGATATTTTCACTAATTAACGTTCTTGCTTCGGTAAATAACTTCATTGGTTTAACCTCCTATTGCGTAGCTAGCTCCATTATATTTTCTTGGTTAGCCTCTTCAGCAGACAACTCGCCTTTTATTTCACCTTGAGCCATAACATAAATACGGTCACTCATACCTAGAACTTCTCCGAGCTCAGAGGAAATCATGATAATACTTAGCCCTTCGGCAATTAACTTGTTCATAACGGTATAAATTTCAAATTTCGCTCCAATATCAATACCTCGAGTCGGCTCATCTAATATGAGAAGCTTTGGACCCACAAAAAGCCATTTTCCTAAAGATACTTTTTGTTGATTTCCTCCACTTAAATTTCCAACAATTTGTTCCAAGGAAGGAGCCTTAATCGTTAAGGACTTTTTGTAAACATCGGCGATTTTTATTTCTTCATTTTGATTAATAACTCCATTTTTAGAAATTCCTTTAAGATTTGCCGCCGATATATTACTTTTTATATCTTGAATCAAAAACAGTCCATCGCCTTTTCTATCCTCTGAAACATAGGCAATCCCTGCATTAATGGCGTCGACTGGGTGCTTAAACGCCCTTAATTCTCCATCAACTACTAAATCGCCTTGGCATTTATAAGACTTTGCATTTCCAAAAATACTGAGGGCAAGCTCTGTCCGTCCAGCTCCCATTAGGCCTGCTAAACCAATAATTTCACCTTTTCTTACATGAAGATCCGCCTTCTTTATTACTTGTCTCTTTAAATTAGCATCATAGGCTGACCAATTATTAACTTCCAGAATCTTTTCCCCGAAATTCTTCTTTTCTCTTTTCGGATAGATATCCTCAATCTCACGACCAACCATATTTTTGATAATCTTACTTTCTGTAATTTCTCCCTTTAAAGCGTCAAGAGTTCCTATCGTTTGCCCATCACGAATGACGGTCGCACTATCAGCAATCGAAATCACTTCTTTTAACTTGTGAGAAATCATAATGCACGTGATGCCTTCCTTTTTCAATTCACTTAAAAGGTTCAAGAGATTTTCACTATCATTTTCATTTAAAGCAGCAGTAGGCTCATCCAAAATAAGCAGCTTAACATCCTTACTTAACGCTTTAGCAATTTCAATCAATTGTCGGCTTCCTACTCCTAAATCTTTGATAAGTACCTCTGGCTTAATATTAAGCTTCACCTTATTTAACAATTTTTTCGATTCTACTATCGTTTTGTTTGTGTCAATCAACCCACCTTGCTTAATCTCATTGCCAGCAAAAATATTTTCGCTCACTGTGAGATCTGGAAATAAAGCTAGCTCCTGGTGAATGATGACAATGCCTTTATTTACACTATCATTGATATTATTAAACTTTTGAACTTCACCTTCATAAACGATGTCTCCCTCATAGTTTCCATAAGAATAAACTCCACTAAGCACTTTCATGAGAGTAGACTTTCCTGCACCGTTCTCACCTACTAAGCAGTGAATTTCACCTTTTTTCACTTTGAAATTGACCTTGCTTAGGGCTTTAACTCCTGTAAAAACTTTGGATATGTCATTCATTTCCAAGATATATTCGCTCATTATTATTCCCTCCAAGCTAACGACACGATAAACACAGGACTGCCCTATAAGTTGGCTTTTTGGAGACAGCCCTATGTTCTTAAAATGGCGATTGAAAAACGGTTTAAAAAATGGTTACATTAGTTATGAATACTCCGCCAGCTCCATACCCTACGCGTTCCGCAGGTGAACCGGGAGCCTCCTCGCTAACGCTTGAGGGGTCTCCCGTGTTTCACTTCTCCCGCAGGAGTCTCCGGGTATTGCGCTGGCTCCGTTTTGGTTCATGGAAAACTGTTTGATGCTATGATTGACAGTCTAATAAATAACCTATTGCCTAGAATTCGTTCTCCTCAAAGTTGAACACGGGCCTTTTTCAATGGTCTTTCCTTACAAACACGGTGTTCTTTTATAATCCTGTAAATTCACTAGCTTCATAGTATTCAGAATCAATAAGTTCTTGCTTCACATTATCTTCGTCTACAACAATGACATCTGTTTGTTTTGCTTGGACATCGACTTTACCGTTGTTATAAGAACCCGTTGTTTCTGGTGTGTTTCCATCTAAAACGTCAATAGCCATCCCCATTGCGTCCTCAACAAGTGTTCGAACATCTTTAAAGACTGTCATCGATTGCTTTCCGTCGATTATATATTGAATCGATGCTTGCTCAGCATCTTGACCTGTGACAAAATAGCTTGTTACCTCACTATCAGTGGAGAATACATCAGCGATAGCACGTGCCGTACCATCATTTGGAGCTAAGATAGCAATATCACCTTTTAAGTCAGCACCTGCAGCCGTTAAATGTGTTTGAGCTTTATTAATAGCTTCGTTTGGATCCCAATTCGTTGTTATTTGCCCTAGAATTCTCCCCATTTCTTCACGAGTTAGTTCAGGAGAATCTTGTAAAGCAGTAGCTTCACTAGAGTTAGCGATTACAAATGTGCCATCAGCAATCTTAGGCTGTAATACATTCCAAGCTCCTTCAAAAAACAAGAAGGCATTATTATCAGAAGAGGCACCAGCATAGAGATATAATGGAACGTTTGTGCCTTGGGCATTTTCAATTAAATATTGACCTTGTGCCTCACCTACAGCCACGCTGTCGAATGTTACATAGTAATCAATCGCATCTGTTTCTGTAATAAGACGATCATAGGCAATGACGGTAACTCCTTCTGCTTTAGCCGCTTCTACAGAAGAACCTGCCGCTGCCCCATCATGAGGAGCAATAATTAGAACGTCAATTCCTCGATTAAGTAACGTTTCCACATTCTCTTTTTCATTAGCAGAAGAACCTTGGCTAAATAAAATCTCCGTTGTATATTCAGAGTCCGCTAGAGCATCTTTAAATCTTTGTTCATCTTGTACCCATCTTGGCTCATCCCTTGTAGGTAAAACGATCCCAACACTCACACCACTACTACTACTCGTTCCAGAACTTCCACAAGCAGCAAGCATAATTGTAGCCATTGAAACAACTATTAGATACGTAACTAACTTCCACGAACTTTTCATTATTATTCCCCTTTCAAGCCCTTTTTTTATTATCTTTCAGCTAAATTATATATAGCGGGGGGTGTAATGAAAACGCTAACAAATAGCACTCTTTTAACATTATCTGTACTTTTTTATTTATTTCATTTAAATATAAAGAAGGGAGTTTCAAAAACATTAATGTGCGGCATTAAAAATGGAACGGGATCTGTGGATATGCCGAATATCGGTTAGTTCGGCTTATTATTGCGGGTGGCTTCTTGACTTATGCCGAATTTCGCTTAGTTCGGCTTATTATTGCGGGTGGCTTTTCTTTTTACGCCGAATACCGCTTAGCTCGGCTTATAAATGGGGGCGGCTTTTCTTTTTACACCGAATTTCGCTTAGTTCGGCTTATAAATGGGGGCGGCTTTTCTTTT
>NZ_ALPT02000050.1 GCF_000292245.2 Alkalihalobacillus alcalophilus ATCC 27647 = CGMCC 1.3604
AAAGCTCCTTAAGTAACCTTTCTATCGTATATGTCTCTTTCCAATAAAAAAGCTTATCGACTGTCTAATAAGACTTTGTCGACAAGCTAGTTGTTCCTAAATAGAGAGCAGTCTTAAAAACAATTAATATGGATCTGAGACATGGCTTTTTTCAATCGCCTCTTCGATTGCTTGCTCTGAACCATCGCCTCCAATTGAGTTCCGATGAGAAAGGTGAGCATCTTCTCCTTTTTCCATTAATCCTTCTTTCACACGTCGTCCATATTCCGGATCACATTTTGTAAAATGATCAACCATCGTTTCTTGGATTCTCTTATCACATGGTTTTAAGGTTGTAACCAGATTCTTAATTAAATCATCCTTTTCCCAATCTGCTAAACGTCTAAATGTTTCTCCTGCCTGGCCATAGTCATTCGTTCGTTCTATCGATTCTCTTGATAATTCACCAGAAATCGTCGGTCTGTATTCTTTTCCTTCTTGTTTCGCTTCTTGTAAATTATTTAAGATACTCGGTTCATAATTGACATGAGGGTTTTGTTTTGGTCCTTGGTCGACATGATACGCCATTTGTCCGTCACGCTGGTTCGTCGCCACATGTTTTTTCGGTGCATTGATCGGCAATTGTAAATAGTTCGCTCCGACGCGATAACGTTGTGTGTCTGAATACGAGAACGTCCTCCCTTGAAGTAGCTTATCATCAGAGAAATCTAAACCATCCACTAAAACCCCTGTTCCAAATGCCACTTGCTCCACTTCTGCAAAATAATTTTCAGGGTTTTTATTCAGAACCATCTTTCCAACCGGAACCCAAGGAAATTGCTCTTTGTACCAAAGCTTCGTCGGATCTAATGGATCAAAGTCAAGCTCTGGATGATCGTCATCACTCATAATTTGTACAAAAAGTTCCCATTCCGGATACTCACCACGCTCAATCGCTTCATATAAATCCTGTGTGCCATGATTAAAGTTCTTAGCTTGAACATGTTCCGCCTCGGCTTGTGTCATATTTTTAATTGGCTGCTTCGGCTCCCAATGATATTTCACTAATACCGCTTCGCCTTCATCATTCACCCATTTATACGTATTGACACCAGACCCTTGCATCATCCGATAGTTTGCTGGAATCCCCCATGGTGAAAATAAAAAGGTAATCATATGAAGCGCTTCAGGTGATTGCGAGACAAAATCAAAAATTCGCTCCCCATCTTGTACATTCGTAACAGGATCAGGTTTAAACGCATGAACAAGATCAGGGAATTTCAAAGCATCACGAATAAAGAAAATTTTGAGGTTATTTCCAACCAAATCCCAGTTTCCATCCTCTGTATAAAACTTGACTGCAAATCCTCGTGGATCTCTTAATGTCTCAGGAGAATGACCACCGTGAATTACGCTAGAAAATCGAACAAAAACAGGAGTTTGTTTCCCTTTTTCTTGAAATAATTTTGCTCTTGTATATTTTGAAATCGGCTCCTCACCAAATGAACCATACGCTTCAAAATAACCATGTGCTCCAGCACCTCTCGCATGTACAACACGTTCTGGAATACGTTCACGATCAAAATGACTTATTTTTTCTAAAAAATCATAGTTTTCTAACGTTGTTGGACCACGACTGCCTACAGTTCTCATATTTTGATTATTTGTCACTGGGTGGCCTTGTCGATTCGTTAACGTATCTTCAGACTCATTTGTTCCATAACGTTTATCTAAAGCCCCACCAACACCCTCAACATTGGTTCCAGTTGTTTTATTTTCTTTCTCAGCCAACTTATTCACTCCTTAACTAGAAATTTTCTTTCTAGATAAGAGTCTCCAAGAAAAAAAAATTATGTATCAAATGAAGCAGGAAGTTAGTCAACACTTGATTCATTACATTATATGTATCCTAGTCCAAAGTTTGAAAAACCCCAGTAGTTGAATGAATTTTTAACAGAAAACTCAGAATTTAATTCATTCAAGTTTTTTCCTTTTACAATTGAATGCAGTTTTTGTTATTATGATAAAGTTACTATACAAAGTATAGAAGATATATATAAATCAGGAGGTAACAAAATGAATATTTTAGTAGTAAAAGCAAATAACAGACCAGCTGCAGAAGGTGTTTCAAGTCAAATGTATCAAACATTTATGGAGTCTATTAAAGATAATTCTTCTATAAATATAAAAACTTATGATGTATTTGAAGAGGACATGCCTTATCTAGGTCAAGAACTTTTTGATGCTTTTGGTAAATTACAATCTGGTGGTCAATTAACAGATGGAGAGCAACGTTTACTGACAGCGAAACAAAAAGCAATGGATGCAGTAACTGAAGCTGATTTGATCGTTTTCGCTTTCCCGTTATGGAACTTAACGATTCCTGCTCGCCTACAAACATTTGTTGATTATATTTACTCTGTTGGTTTCACGTTCAAATATGATGAAAACGGAAATATGGTTCAATTATTAAATGACAAAAAGGTCATCTTCTTAAATGCTCGTGGTGGCGTTTATTCGTCTCCAGAAATGGCACCAATTGAAATGGCAGTCAACTACATGCGCAATGTTTTCCATGCTACATTTGGAATGGAAATTGTTGATGAAGTGATTATTGAAGGCCACAATGCAATGCCAGACAAAGCTGATGAGATTGTTGCTGAAGGGTTAGAAAAAGTAAAAGAAGTAGCTAAAAAACTATCTTTACAACATGTATAAAACCATAACGAAGCGGGACAAAAGCCCTTCGAAATAAAAGTGACCGGAGATTCAACCCTCTGGTCACTTTTTTAATACCATTTATTACGAACTTTTTATGAAGCACGGCGGCGACTTCTCCCATTCGATGGTAGCTTCTTTTTCGGCGAAGCCACCTTCTTAAATAGAAAGCGAAGACCCATCATCGTCCATTTTATTAATAAAAAGACAGCGAACAGAAGTAAGAATCCCTTTATTCCCGCCACCGCATCATCAAATTCCATATTCCCACTGCCGGTAATACCTTGCTGAATCTCAATCGCAAATACGACCACAAGTACAACGGTAAAAGCATAAATAAACGATAATACTGTAATACTCCATTTAGATAAAACTTTAAATAAAAAGTGAGTGAGAAAAAAGAAAGCTACACCAAATAAACCAATGACCCAAAAATGCAATTGTTTATCATTTAAATGTACTCCAAATAAGCCGCTAAAAACACTATGAAACCAGTTAACAATATCCGAGATAAAATATATGACTTCTTTCATTTATTCACCATGTCCTATCATTTGTTTTATTTATTATACTTCAAGAATCGAAAAGCAAATAGTATAAAATAATAGAAAAAAATGGTCAGTAAAAATGACTATAGTTATAGTTAACAAAAAGTCCTCAAAAACTCAACAATGAGCATTTGAGAACCTATCCTTCTTATTTTTTACCGCATCTTCACAACCTTATTCAACAAAGGAGTGAAACCTTCAATGCGGCATTCAGCACGCTCTCCTTATGTAACAAGTTTCACTTAGTTAGCCTCCAATTTGTTGACCCATTCTAGTAAACGTATGTCTTGACTCGGGCCTGCAATAATAGAAACACTAATCGGAGCCTCTAAGTTAGTATCAATTGGGATCGTCACTTGTGGTAAGCCAGCTAATCCAGCAATCGCTGAAAGCTGCAATGTTTTAGAACGTCTCTCCTCCACTTGATCTTCAGGTAAATTCAGCAATGGTGCCACCCCTGGGACAGTCGGAACAATTAAGAGCGTATCTTCTGTTAAAATCCTAAATAATCGTTCCTTAATCACAGCCTGTAATTTTGCCATTTGTTTAAATTCTTCTTCAGTAATTTTACTGGCCATAGCAAAGCGCTCTTTAATGCCTGGACCAAATTGAGGGTTCGTTGCCGAAACCCACTCTCCATGCTCTTGCCAAATCTCATACCCTTGAATAATTCGGAAAATTTCCTTCCAAGTAGATAATCCATTCTCCTCAAGCATTATCAATTCGTGAGTTGGCATCACTTCTTTTACCTTTTCAATTGTTTTTAATAATTCTCCATTCGTTTCTTTATCAACAAGAGCCCACGCATCTTCTGGAAACAATAGCTTCCTAAATGATGACTCGCTCTTCTCTTGGGAGCTAATAAGCAGTCGGGCAATTTCTATGAGCAGTTTTTTATCTTCCGTCATCCAACCAACCGTATCAAAACTTTTTGCTAACGGAATTAAACCATCTACAGAAACAGCACCATGTGTTGGTCTAAATCCATAAATGCCACAATAAGAGGACGGAATTCGAACAGACCCACCTGTATCTGTCCCTATAGCAAAGTCAACTAATCCTGCTGCAACGACTGAAGCTGAGCCACTCGAAGAACCTCCAGGGATTCTAGTTGGGGCTTTTGGGTTAACAGGTGTTCCATAATGAATATTTTCGCCATTTAAACTATACATAAGCTCATCAGTGATTGTCGTACCAATCATTTTTGCCCCATTATTTCTCAATATTGTAATGACCTCAGCAGTTTCTTCTGCTGGTTTATGAGTAGCGAACCAATTTGGGTTTCCCGCTGTTGATGTATATCCCTCAATAGCAAAAACATCTTTGACCGCGAAGCTCTTTCCACTTAATATGCCTGTAGCAAGTGGCTCCAACGTCAGTTCTTCCTGTATATATGGATTAAGCTGTTTTGACATCGTCTCCTCCTAGATTTACCAATATGGATTCATTTTAGAAAAAAATATTTATACCGTCATTAGTCAATGTAACTAAGAATTCAAGCTTCGATTGTTTATTCCACACAATAATTAAGCATTAAGTGTTTCCTTATCTGTAAGACCAAATCGCCAAATATTTTTCTCGACTTTTTAATATACATAAAAGCAATTACAGCAAAATGAGCTAAAATCGCTTCGATCACTATGACACTTGAAAGAACTTCCGCTTGGTACAACATTCCTGGGATATTAAAAATAGAATGAGCCAAAATCGCATACAGCAAATTGTCTGATTTTGTTAGATTTCCTCGAAGAGATATGGAACGGAAAAGCGAGTCCAATGAACAAAATGTTCACCGGACTCGCTTTCTCCATTCTATAACTAGTTATGTCCTAGTCTAGTCTCAAAATCAACCTGTATTTACTAAACCAGCAGCGACGCCACTAATCGTTAAGAGTACTTCTGTCATCAGTTCATCCTCAACATGTTCAGCTGAACGCATCTTTTGGATTAAGTCAACTTGTAAGAAGTTAAGTGGATCCACATAAGGGTTTCGGCGACGAACCGACTCTCGAATATTAGGTGCATGATCTAGCAGTTCATTACTTCCTGTAATTTTTAATAAAACCTCTTTCGTCTTTTCATATTCAGCAGAAATATCTGCATAGATTCGAGTCGCGATATCTTTGTCTTCTACAAGATTTAAATATTCCTTTGCTGTTGCTAAGTCGGCTTTCATAAGAGCCATTTGCAAATTATGAATCGTCGAATGGAAAAATGGCCATTTTTGATACATTGTTTGTAGCATCTCTAAATTTTTCGAACTTTGCTCGGCAAATGATGATAAGCCTGTTCCAGCTGCATACCATGCTGGGATCATTTGACGTGATTGCGTCCAGGCGAACACCCAAGGAATCGCACGTAAATCTTCAAATCTTGAGCTATTTTTACGTCGAGTCGGACGTGAGCCAATATTCAATTCACCTAGTTCTTTTAATGGTGTCGCTTGATTAAAATAAGTTAAGAAATCTTTATCTTCAAACACAAGCGATTGATATTTTTTCAATGATTGTTTTGACATTTCTTCCATAGCAATTTCCCATTCTTTTTCGCGGAAATGGCCATGCTTTGATTTCTTATTAACTGTTGCCGTTGCTACAATTAAAGCAGATGTTGCCTGCTCTAAGTTACGGAAAGCGATATCCTCCAATAAATATCTAGAAGAAAGCACTTCTCCCTGTTCGGTGATTTTTACGCCATCACCAAGCGTTTCGACCGGTTGAGAAACAATGCTGCGATTAAGCGGACCGCCTCCACGTCCTAAAGAACCACCACGACCGTGGAAAAACTTTAAGCGGATATTAAAATCGCGAGCCATCTCATGGATTTCTTGCTGGGCTTTAAAAAGCTTCCAATTTGCCGTAAGGGTTCCACCGTCTTTACTACCGTCTGAATATCCAAGCATAATTTCTTGATGGTCACCACGGACACTTAAATGATGACGATACAAATCTAAGTCAAATAAAGTCTTCATAATTTTCGGACCTGCAATCAAATCATCAATCGTCTCTAACAACGGGGCAACATGTAAACCACTTTCAACACTTCCATCAGCATGTAAACGATAAATACCGGCTTCTTTTGCTAAAACTAATACTTCTAACAAGTCACTAGACGATTGGGTCATACTAACTAAATAGACTTCAATGGAACGGCTCCCAAACTCTAAATGTGCTCTTCGAATCATTTTAAACACATTTAATACTTTTTGAGTTTCTTCCGAGTAATCCCCTTCAAATAAAGAAAGTGGACGTGGATCGTTCAGAACTTCTTTCAGTATATTCATTTTTTCCTCTTCAGGAAGCTCCGCATAATGGTCACAAACTTTAACAGCTTTTAATAGTTCTGCTACGGCAGTTTGATGCTCCCCACTATGATTACGAATATCTAATGTTGCTAAATGGAAACCAAATAGCTGGACTTGACGAATAATATTGCGAATCGTTTTTAAACGTTTTTTAGAAGGTTGGTGAAGCTCGACATGCTCTTTTATCATTGATAAATCAGCTTCAAGTTGTTCCGAAGTTTGATAACCAATGGCCGACTTGCCGACTTCACTAAGTCGTTTTAAGACAACAGCAAATTTCCGTCGGTAAACTTCACCTTTGACAGTCCACTCTTCCCCAGCTTCTAAATAACGACTTTCTTCTTCCTCTACTAGCTTTTCAAAAGAATCGCTTACTCCTACACGAGTACTTGATTGACTGAATCGTTTCATTAAATCAATAATTTCTGTACGATACTTTTTTAGGACAAGCTTTCTTTGTAATTTTAAAGTTTCCCATGTAATTTCTGGAGTCACATTTGGATTTCCATCTCTATCTCCACCAATCCAAGAACCAAAATGCAGAAAGTTTGGTACGGCTAACTCTTTGTTTGGAAAGTATTCTTCCAGCTGAAGTTCAAGTTCTTGATGAATTTCGGGAATTGTATCAAATAATGTTTCATTAAAATAGTAAAGGCCATTTTTCACTTCATCGATAACTGTTGGTTTACGGTGACGTAATTCATCTGTTTGCCATAAAGTTGCGACTTCGTTATATAAACTTTCTTCTAAAACCTTTCTATCCTTCTTTGAAACTAGAGGTGAATCTAGTTGATTCAAAATAGCTGATATTCTCTTTTGAATTTCTAAAACGGTTCGCTTTGTCGCTTCCGTTGGGTGTGCTGTAATAATGAGTTCAATCGACAAATTTTGCAAAACATTGTTAATTTCGTCCGTGGTCATTTCCAAATCTTTTAAAGTTTCAACTGATTTTTCTAATGAAAATGGTTGTAACTTCGCCCCATCCTGAAGCTGATACTGCCTTCTCCGACGAATACGATGATTTTGTTCTGCCATATTCACTAAATGAAAATAGACAGAAAACGCACGAATAACTTGTTGGCGTGTTGGTGGCTTTAGGTTCGTAATTTCCTCTTTTAACTTCAAATATGTCTCATCATCATATTCTTGACGTAACTTCTTCGTCATTTCACGAATGGACTCAACTTTGTTAAAAAGTTCTTCTCCACCATGATGGATTAAAATTTCACCTAAAATGTTTCCTAACTTCTTCACATCATTTCGTAAGGATACGTTACTATCTGTAAGTTCAATCATTTACCCAACCTCCAATACATTCTCTCCAATCCCCTACTCACTATGTAGAACTTAAGGAATAATGAATTTTTATAATAGTACAAAAATTATCATTATTAGGTTATACATCTAAAACGTTAACAACCATTTCTCCTTAATAATACCCATATTATGTGAACAGATAAGGATCGATATTATTTTTCCATACAATACTTTTACTATTATTCTTTCTCTCTATTCGACCATTATAATAGATATTCGCTAATAACTCAAAGATCGACAAAAATAGCTGTGTGCAAAAGACATTTTGGACATAGCTGACTAGATTAAATCACAAGCTTAATTATAACATGTGCAAAAACTATCGCTCCCATTATTCCCCAAAAGAAAGAGCTTCGTTCACCCCTCTCCTTCCCTAGTACGTAACGAAGCAATACCGTTATTTCTTGTTATAAATACCCTTTAATAAAAAGTCCAAATATGTTGTTATCGCTTCTTCATGATTGTCACTGAATGGTTGTACTCTTAACACATAATGATTCATCACGAAGCCTAAAATACTAAAATAAAGTAAGTCAACGACAGCTTGGTTATTAACCGGCCGAAAATATTCTTTCTCCATCTTATCTTCTAAAAAAGAACTAATTGCTTTTTTGGTAGGTCCACTAATAAAATGTTGAACCGCCTCACGAACTTCAGAATGGTTGATGCTTTCTTTTATTAAAATATTCATCTCGACATCATATTCTTCAAAAGCTCTAATCCTTTCTAAAACAACATCTTTTATTAGTTCCTCTGGTAAAAGATATTTGCTCTCATCAATTTGAGTCGGCTTTGATATATTCGCAATGACTGGTGCTAATAGTTGAAATAAGAGATTATTTTTTGATTTAAAATTACGAAAAATTGTAATCTCGGCGACACCAGCTTGTTTAGCAATATCAATCGTAGAACTATTTTCAAATCCTTTTGTTGAGAATAATTCAGTCGCCGCTTGAATGATTTTCAATTGACTTTTAGTAAATTTCTTCTCAACATCGAGCCCATTTTTGAGCATTTCAACGGTATGTAATAATTCCTTCTTTTCATCTAATTCTTCTTTCACATGCTCACCTTCTTTAAAATTTATAAGAAAAAGGACTTATTTACTAATTTTTTATAAAACCAATCTATTATATAGGTATATTAAATCATACTTTTGCTAATTTTTGTGGTATTTTCAGTTCTTTTTTCATTTTTATAAAAAAAGAGTGAATTCCTTTCAATTTTCCCCTAAATAAATAGAAGATATTCTATTTATTGTAAATTATTAAAACATAAAAAAAGCTATGGATTTAATTTCCAATAGCTTCTAACTGTTGATTTGTTTTTTTAACTCATAACTGACCAATTCATACCGAACAGAGAATCCAATCGACCGATATAAATGAAAGGCGTCTTTTTTATCCTCCGATACTACTAATGACAGCTCATTGACTTTTAGTTCTCCAAATAAAAAATCTAGTGCTTCTTGTAGTAACTGCCGTCCAATTCCTTTGTTTCGATGAAGCTTGTCCACCCCAATAAATTCAATAGTACCCTCACGAAACGCAGGTGTTCCTTCTAAATAAACATAACCCACAACATGAGAATCACTCTTATAAATAAATAACCGATTCGTTTCATTTAAACGTTCTAGAATTCCCGCACCTGAATAATACGCTTGCTTAAATGTCTGCTCATGTAATTGAATAAATTCCGCTTTTTCATTTTGATTATGAAGCTCAATATCCTTGCCCTTTCTTTGAATAGGTTGATGCTCTTTCCTCATTTTTTTTAAAACATAATAATTCCCATCATAGCTCCCGTTTAAATGTTCTGTAATAAACCCTATTAATTGCCTATTTTTTTATTTATAAAAAATTCAAAGTCCCAATTTTTTTCGTTAACGGATGTTCTTGCCATAACCTATTTGCTATGTCTAACCAATTCTCATCACAAATAAATGGCCCCCACACTTCTGCACACTTCGTTTCAACATCATAATCAAATGCTAATATTCCAACGATTTCACCTTGATGATAAGCTAGATAAATTTCTTCTAATTGAAAATCCTCTTGTAAGACACTGTAAATTTCTTCAGGAGCCGTTCCACAATATCCAATATGGTGATCGGCCAAAGCATTTATTTGTGCCATCATCTCGGCCACTTCTTTAAAATCAGTTGCTGGCTGTATAATCATATTGAAACTCCTCTCTTTACAACGATTTTTTCAATATTATCATCATTTCTCACCAAGTATTTATACCCTATTTTTTCCACTTCAATTAATATTATAAAGTATATTCTAAAAATTTAAAAGAAAGAGGAGACTGGGACAAAACCATCATTTTAGTGATCCAACTCATTCTTAAAAAGTTTTGCCCCTTCCTCTTAAACAACAACCTTATTCACTGTAAAATTCTCTTCAATAAGTAACCAGTTTTGCGGAAAGTCCCAACCTAATACCCAATAGAAAAACCCTCTCAAATTATACTCCTTGACCAAATCAAATTTAGCCTGGATACTTCTCGCATCCTCAAACCAAACTTCATGCAGCCTGCCTTCTTCGTCATAATAATAGAAATAAGGAGACTGTGCCTGTTCATCATATAAAATTTCGGCATTATGATTAATGGCAAGCTCAATCGCTTCCTGATGATCAATCGCTCTTGCCCTAGATTCTCCTTCAACAAATGGCAATGTCCAATCATAACCATAAAGCGGAATTCCCATCATAATTTTTTCACTCGGGATGACCGAAGTTGCATACTCAATTACTCGCCTTACTTGATTAATCGGTGCTACAGCCATCGGTGGTCCACCAGTCCAGCCCCACTCATACGTCATCAAAAAAACAAAATCATTCACTTCTCCATGAAAAGCGTAATCATGGCCTTCATATAAAACTCCCTCCATGTCTCCTGATATTTGAGGAGCTAACGCACTAGAAAGGAAATAACCACGCTCATCCATTCTTGCTCGTGCTTTTAACAAGAGTTCGTTATAAGCCTGACGATTCTCGGCACCAACATACTCTAAATCTAGATCAAGACCTAAATATCCTTTTTCATCCATAATCGCAACTGCTTCATCTAACATTCGGTTTTGCAGAGCCTCATCTTGTAACACAGTGGCAACTAAATCTGTATCAAAACCACCTTCTTCTAAATTTGTGATCACTAATAGTGGAGCGACATTATGATTATAAGCGGCTTGAATAACGGCCGTATCATCTATCGGAGTTAACGATCCATCCACATTAAGTTCATAACTGAAGATTTGCACATACGTTAACGATTCACCTACTGCATTCACTTCGGCAGACGACTCCTCACCCGTTATCTCTAAAGAAACATAGGCTGCAACATCAGCCTCTCGCTTGGCCAGTTCATATGTTGGAATATACAAACGAAAACCAACCGGAAGATTTATTGTCTGCAATTGATTCACTGCCATTAAACGTTCTACAGGTATTTGATACCGCTGACTAATACTCCATAAAGATTCACCAGGCTGAACCCAATGAAAACGCCCTTGAATCGGGATGACCAATGCTTGACCGACCGCTAATTGATCTGGAAATTCTAATTCATTCGCCGCCACAATCGCCTGATAATTCGTTCCATAAGCTTCGGCAATTCGCCATAAAGATTGCCCACTTCTCACAACATGAATTTGCAAGGATATAACCTCCTTCTTTAAAAAGCGAAGCCTGTTCGCTCAGAAGCGAGAACATTAAGGATCAACGCTAAGTTCGTGCCATCCTGCCGCAACGCCTTGTACCCACGTCCTGTGGGCAGGGGCAGCTGATGAAGACGCTCTTTGTCTTCACTCAGATGAACCGATTTTTCTCGAGCTTCTAACAGGCGTAGCTAGATTGATACTAAGTTCTTAAACTCAAAAATCATGATTTAGCCTACTTTCAAAAGTTTCTTTACCATAAAAACCTATGCAACTGCCTACAAAATGGTGACAAATTTAAAAAGAGGAAAAAACCTCAACCAGATCATTCAGGCGAGGTTAATTTACAAGTATTTCGTTTTTTAATATTTCCAAAAAATCAGCGGGTTTCTCGACAAATGGGCTGTGGGCACAGTCTGTAAACTTATATAACTTTTTAGCTGGAGCCTCAATCGAATCAAAGAACCGTCTAGCTTCATTAAAACTAGTTTGATAATCATATTCACCATGGATAATGTATATAGGTAAATCAAATTGACCAGTCGCTTTTACCGCATCAAATTTCCCCATAAACTCACTTACCGCTTGATATGTTGTAAACAATCCTTTAGGAAAATTAATTCTCTCTTTAATGGAATATTGCTTACATTTAAAAACCTCTAAGATTCCTTTTAGTAACGAATAGTTGTAACGTTTCATTCCGCCACCATATTTAATTAAATAACGTGATAAAAGTTTTCCATAGGCTTCATTTTTATAATAATCTTCATCGATGGTAACTGAACGAATCTGCTCTTCCGCTTTATTATCCCTTTTTGCTAATGCTGTATTTAACAGAAATTGATGCGTTTCTCGATTAGATTCTAACATCCTCCCTACCTGGCCTGAACCAATATAAGCATGATAATGTTCAGGAAATTGGTAAGCTGTCAGACTTCCTATAATACTCCCCCAAGAATGTCCGAATAAATAGATTTTTTCTTGTACAAACTTTTTTTTCAAATATTTCGTTACTTCAATTGTGTCTGAAATATAACGCTCCATTTCCAATACACCTTGCGTCTTAGCATTATATGACATTCCCGCCCCGCGTTGATCCCAATAACAAATCGTCGCATATTGACTCCACTCTAGATTAAAAGATTTAATCATTGGATATTGGGGAAACCCCGGACCACCATGTAAGAATAAGATGACAGGATTTGTTCTATCTGTTCCTTCAATGATTAAGCCAAGCTTATGACCATCAACAGTTAAATATTCTTTTTCGAGAAACATTTTTTGATCCTCCAGAAAAATTCTCCTTTCTAAATAGAACTAAACACTAAACCTTCCTCTTCTCCTTCACCTGTGCATCAGCATGAATAGATACATCTTCTTTATATTCAACCAGGTCAATTATACACCCAGGGCCAATTTTCACTTTATTTCCACGGACCACTTTTGCTTTTGTATATTCCAATTCAATCGCATCTCCTTCAACCATTTCAGCGGTCAATTCCTTCGCTAATGGTTTTAAAAACCTATCCAAGAATCCACTTAAACTTCCGATTTTTTGAACCGTAATCTTCTCGCCACCAATCTCTTTTGCATACGAGCGTCCATTCAATTCAACTTCAATCTTATCTGCACTTAATAAACCTTCAATTTTAAAGCTACCATCTAACTTAGCATACTCAACCTCACAATCACCTTCCATTTTTACGATCCCATTTAAATAAAGATGTTCTCCTGTTGTATCACCAATCACTCTCGAGGAACCATTAATTTTAAATTTACGATGATAGACATTCCCTTCAAAAACAGAACTTCCATTCACTTTGATCACTTCTTTGCTGCGTACATCACCAACAACCTTTGTGCTACCATTGATAACAATCTTCTCACTGTGAATGGAGCCTTCTACTTTACTTGACCCACTGCAGATAAAATCAATACACTTAATATCGCCATTCACGCGTCCACTTCCACTGATTCGAACAGCATTGTACTCTCCTCCACCTGTACTACCACTACCCGAAATAACTAAATCTCCTCTTCCCTTAACGAACACTTCTCTTTCCATCACAAACACTCCCCTTTGATTAATATTTAGACATAAAATCTCTAATATTTTCTCATCCAATTGTTTAAAAGAAATCGAACTTTCCTTCCGTCGTTAACACTCTGTTCAACTTTAAAGACAGATCAAGTTAATCAAATACCAAATTATTTAATCTCTCCTTCATATCCTGTAAACGAATTCGCACAGCTATCCTAACTGATTCTTCTAAATAAATTTGAGCAGTTTCCATAACTAATACAAAGGTAACGCCCATTTTTCTCATTATTAAAAGTTCAAGGTTACTTTGAGACGCTAAATCATGCTTTTTTAAAAGCTTAATTATCTGTTTTCCTTCTTCTAAATTAATTTCACCACTTTTTAATACCTCGTCTAATAAATAGAGCTGTAAAAGTCGTGAAAAATCCAACACATCTAATTCACCGAATGTAGATTCATACAAATCAAGCACATAATCTGTAACAATGTTACGTTCCATTGCTGCTTTTTTAGTAATAGAAACGTCATTTGTTTCTTTTGTTAGTTTATCAGCGAGTTGATCTAATGATAAACCATCCTTCAGATGAATTATTTTATCAATTCGCTCAAGGATTTTTATTTTTGGAAAAAACGTTTCTTGCCCTGTAAAAGCTGACTTCCGTATAAACCACTCTTCAGGTATTAAATTTTTTCGCTTCCATCGATAAAGCTGACCATAAGATATACCAGTTACTTTTAACAAATCCTTTTTAGAAATTAATTCATCATCCATTCGTTATCGCCTCACACTATTTTATCCTAGTAACAATGTAACATAACATTGTTACGCAGTAAAGTTTATTAATAAAAAGAAAAGATTAAACCTTTTTAGTAAAGTCATAATGCTCTCTCAAATCATTTTATATGACATTGTTTTATTCAATTTGACAACCGTAGAATGTTCATGAATAATCATTAACAAAACTTGACGCTTTAATAAAGGAGAAAAAATGAAGACAATTTTTGCTGATTTACATATCCATATTGGCCGAACAGAATCAGGTCGGCCCGTAAAAATAACAGGCTCAAAATCCTTAACCATTGATCGCATTTTATATGAAGCAAGTGAAGAAAAAGGGATCGATATGATTGGTGTCATTGATTGTCACGTTCCAGAAATACTCCAAACATTAGAAAAAAGAGTACAGCAAGGCACATGTACAGAGCATCCTGGGGGAGGGGTTGTTTTTAATCAGACATCCTTATTATTAGGTTCAGAAATTGAAATCTATGATGAGAAGTGCCAAGGCCCTCTTCATGTTTTAGCTTTTCTACCTACAATAGATAAGATGTGGTTATTTTCAGAATGGCTTTCAACTCGCATGAAAAACCGTACTTTAAGTTCCCAGCGAATTTATGAAACGGGAGCCAATCTTCAGGAGAAAGTAAAAGAGCTCGGTGGACTTTTTATCCCTGCTCATATTTTTACACCATTTAAAAGCCTTTACGGTAGCGGAGTTCAACATTCACTGTCAGAAGTATTTAACCCCAATTTAATCGATGCAGTCGAGCTTGGTTTAAGTTCAGACACTAGTATGGCTGATCAAATAAGTGAATTACATTCCTATCCTTTTGTCACAAATTCTGACGCCCATTCCCTTGCTAAAATTGGCAGAGAATATCAAAAGCTTTCTGTTAAAGAAGCAAGCTTTGATGAATTTACTCTCGCTTTAAAACAGCAGCACGGTCGCGGAATCGTTGCTAATTACGGTTTAAACCCACGCTTAGGAAAATATCATGTAACAGCCTGCGAAAAGTGTTTGTCAAAAAAAATAAACAATGAGACAAAATGTTTACAATGCGACCATCACCGCTTTACAAAAGGGGTTAGTAATCGATTATTAGAACTAAAAGATACGAATATAAATCTCCCTACTCGACCACCATATATTCACCAAGTTCCATTAGAATATTTGCCAGGACTTGGACCAAAAACATTAGAAAGATTAAAGAACCACTTTGGCACAGAGATGAAAATTCTCCATGAGGTGCAGTCAGCTATGCTTGAGGAAGTTGTGCCGAGAAAAATCGTCGATATGATTATCGCAGCAAGACACGGAACCTTAAACTTAAAAGAAGGAGGCGGGGGTGTTTATGGGAAGGTACTCGGATAATTAACCCTTACAAGAAATTAAATACAAACTAGTTACTCAAAACGTCTCCAATATAGCAAGGGGACGTTTTTGAAACTAGACGAGGGTACTCCTGCTATTTTCCACAATACCCTTGGCTAAATCTTTTTCGACCTCGTTTCTTCCTCCTTTTCACACACCAACCACCTCTCTTTGGCAGCATACTTTCCCTCTTTTAAAACAGCGAAAAAGCCCATATTAAAAAGCCTGTATTAGTGATCATAAAAAATCGCCAACAACAAGCTTTATTTTTCAAGTTAATAAAAACCTTCTCTACTACTGCATGACCTCTTGTTCCCAAAAGCCTTGAAACCTTGCGTATGCGAGCGGTTTGCCTAGTCTTAATAAATTATCAGCAAAATCAATAATCGTACATGTTTCAGTCCCTCCGAATTTCGGTCCACGTAATCCACGGCCAACAATTTGTTCATATAAAATGATGCTTGTAGTCGGTCGACAAATAACAATATAATCGGTTTTTGGGGCATCAAATCCAGTCGTTAACACACCATAATTGAACAAAAATTGAATTTGTCCTTTTTTAAAAGCATCGATATAAATTCGCCTCGTTGCTTTTAGCGTTTCCCCAGAAATAGCGGCTGAACGATAGCCCATTGCATTCATTGTCTGGGATAATTGTTCCGCATGATCGACTGTGCACGTATAAACAAGTGTACTCGAACCATTAGGAATCTTAAACAATTGCGTTAGAATTTGTTCATTTCGTTGCACATCGTTTGCCAGTGTACTTAACAGCTCAGCACTAATTAACTCAGCATCAGCTTGGACTTTTTGCTCATCGACTTCATAAGCTCTTCCTGATTGATAAATGACATGCTTAGGTTTGGCCAAATAACCACGTTCTCGAAAATAAGTTAACGGATTTTCCCTATTGCTTCTCCCCGTCTTAGGCTGAATTAAATAAGCTTCAAATTTATTGACCAAATTCACTGTTTGCTCATCATTCCTCCCTGGAGTGGCCGTTAATCCGCAAATTGGAAAAAGCTTTGGCCCAACTAGTTCTTCTGCCTTTTCTAATAACAAGCTGTACATCGGTGCTACGGCATGGTGAGCTTCATCAATAATCATCGCCCCACAATGGCGAAGCATCTCTTGTAAAACAGGATCATCTGCTTTTGCCCGGTAATAAAGCTGTTGAATACTTGCAATAACAGCCCCACCTCGTAATTGCTCATCCCTCACTTTATTTCCTGCAAAATAACGATAAATTCGTAACGGTTCTGGGTATTCTTTTTCCTGCCACATATCGGCAATACAGTCGATTGCTTGTTCACATAACTCTTCACTTTGAGCAATCCAAATTAAATACTTTCCATCTGCAAAACCTTCACGCATCCACTCGATATAGCTTTCCACTGCAACCCTTGTCTTCCCTGTACCAGTTGGCATCGTTACGACACAACGGGTATGTTCTCCTTCCAACCTTAACACTCGTAGCATATCCTCTTTTATGTTTGCTTGAAAATCAACAAGTGGTGGCACCATTTTTCGTGGTTCAATCTCTAAAATGGGTTCCTTTTCAAAGCTTCTCTCTGACGCCATTCCTGCATAAGCAAGTGGAAATCCTAACGTTCTAACGAAATCCTTTGGCCATTTCCCGCCGATCAGCCATTTTTTCTTTACTAATG
Source organism: Alkalihalobacillus alcalophilus ATCC 27647 = CGMCC 1.3604 (assembly GCF_000292245.2). Classification (GTDB taxonomy): domain Bacteria; phylum Bacillota; class Bacilli; order Bacillales; family Bacillaceae_D; genus Alkalihalobacillus; species Alkalihalobacillus alcalophilus. Next base: position 17,389 of record NZ_ALPT02000050.1, read on the forward strand.
GTGTGATCATATATTTAGACGCAGTAATCGCTTTTTTTGAATCTGGATTACGTTGATATAATTGTATTAGTTCTTTCTCGCCTAGACTTTTCAGTAAATACGTTCTTAAATCCCTTACATTAATATCACTACCGGCAAACAGCATTTCGCCTTTTTCGCGGACAACCATCTCAATTAATTTTAACTCAGTTAATTTAATGCCGCTCATTTTAAAAACCATTTGCTCGATTTGTTTTGCCCGTTCTGTTCCAATTAAACGAATAATTAATCGTGTCGGTACTTGATATTTTTTTGTTAAAAGCTCCACACATTTTTGGATGTCTCTCTCTGTCGTACTATTCATCATTTTCTCCAACTCCACTTACGATAAAAAATCAATATTACTAGTCTATAGCTTTAAAAGGAGTATTAGCAACTGAAATGTTTCTTTTGGCATTAATTAAATAAATGATGTAAGAGACGATCCTTATCCGTAAAAAATTGGTTCATGATTTGATAATGATCGGTTTGCTCTAATCTTGGATAGATACGGAACTTATAGGCTTTATGGACTAGCACGGCTTTCACTCCCTTACAAAACGAACATTTGTTCTTATTATATCATTAAGAGGAGCGTTTTGGCTACCGCCAACCAACATTCATCTACGCCACACGTAACGATTGAGGCAGGAGTCTTCTGTCGGAAAGTAGATAAACAAAAGATCCTACTTTTATCGTGCCATATTATGGCGTTCCTCTGGCTTATCCACAGGCCACCTCCTCCCATGATTCTACAGACCCAAAAAACCCGAAAGCCATCTCTGACTTACGGGTTCTCTTTCATGTTTCTTCGTATATTAATTTAGAGTTCTTTTTCTTTCACTTGATTCTCTTCCTCTAAGACTTCTTCAACTTCCTCTTCGGCATTCGGATTTTTACTAGATAGGAACCAACCACCTACAGCAATCGCTACAAGGACACCATAGAAGAATAATTTCCATCCCGTCGAGTGGGCAAAATCATGTGGAATCACACCTAAGTCTGCATGTGACAAGGTTAAAATGACTAATTTCACCCCAACCCAGCCGACAATCATAAACGCCGCAATTTCTAGACCTGGTCGAGCATGCAAAAGTTTCACAAACCATGTCGCGGCAAATCGCATGATCACAACTCCCATTAACCCACCTGTTAAAATAACTAAAAATTGTCCGCCATCCATTCCGCCAATAGGGGCTAATCCTGATGGTGGAAGAGCGATCGCTAAAGCAACTGCAGCCAAAATCGAATCAACTGCAAAAGCAATGTCGGCAATTTCAACCTTTAATACAGTCATCCAAAATCCAGATTTCTTTTTCGGCTTTTTTGTTTCATCTTCTGGTCGTTTCCGAAAGACCCATTTTCTTATGATATGATTTAATGCAATAAATAATAAGTATAACCCACCAATCGCTTGGACTTGCCAAACATCAACAAGGAACGAAATCACAAATAACGAACCAAGACGGAAAACAAAAGCCCCAGCCAAACCATAAAACAACGCTCTTTTCCGTTCCTTTTCAGGTAAATGTTTCACCATAATCGCTAAAACCAAAGCGTTATCTGCAGCCAAAATTCCTTCTAACAAAATGAGTAATAATAATACCCAACCATATTCAAATATTAATGAAAGTTCCACTAATTAAACTCCTCTCAAGTTACACACCTTAAGCTTTTATCTTTTTATCATGTGCTTTCGTGATTCTAATCATTCTATCGAGTAAAAAGCCAATTACTAACACATCATCAACCAGGCCAAGGCCAATAATAAAATCAGGGATTAAATCATATGGCAAGAATAAATAACCAAATAGGGCCCCCGTGTATAAAAGCTTTGTTGATAATTTGATTTCTTTTATTCGATAAAAACGAAAAATCTGCGGAATGGATCGCCAAAACGTTAATAAAAATGCCGTCCTTCGAAAAAACTGTCTCATCTATTACCATCCTTTATTCGTTTTTTAATAACCCCTCCCTTGACAACTAAAAAAACCTTCACCACGTGGCGAAGGTTTAAAAAAACAATAGAAAAAGACCTTTACCACAAACGAGTAAAGGTCTTGCTAACAACATCACAAACTGTCGCCAACAAAGCCGAGAGCATCTGCTCCGTAATGACGACTTTGCTGTTAAAGCTACTCCCCTTTAGGAAGTTTATTCAGCTAATTAATATTATTACTGTAATCCCAATCACCTAACTTGTCAATTCATTTTTATAGAAATTAAAATAAAAACTAGGCAAACACCTATTGCATTAGGCTAATTTATTTCGAGATTTTTTCTAACTTTTGCAAAGTAAGCAAAATATGATCAACTAATTCAGGAATATCATTCATTTGTTCCTCACTAACTAATCGATTAAAAATCAATTCAACTCTGTTATGAATAGCACTTGTTTGATTTTTATATAAATAAGATAGCCGTTGATTGAATTCAATGCTATGCTCCCATATTTTTTTTATCTCCTTTTCAATAAGGGGACATTGTAATTCAACATCATCCATTTCAAGATAAAAATAAAGGATTAATTGGCAACTAGGATTTGATCCTTTTTGCTCAAGGATTTCCATCGCTAATTGATTCAAATCCGTTTTGAGAATTAATTCGGCCGTGACCTCCTTTTCCTCTGTTAATTGAAAAGATAGCGAAAACTCTCTCGACATGGTTGCCATTTCCAATACATCGCGGCGATTAATGATGTTTATCTCTCCATCTAAATTATCTAAATCATATAAGTAATTCTCAAATCCGATTTTTAAATTATCAAAAACGGTTGGATCAAACATACTCTCACCTACTCTTGAATCGCTGTCTCAAGCTTGTAATTTTCTAAGTCAATTTCCAACGGTTCGTTTAAAGCTAATTTCGCTAATTCCTTGCCAAGATAAGGACCAACCGTCAAACCACTTGAACCGAGTCCATTGGCGACTAACACATTCATGAATTTGGACAATCGACCGATGACAGGTAAAGAATGGGGAACAACAGGTCGAAAACCAACCTTTGTTTCCACCACCGTTGTTTCCTGTAAGTTTGGTGCATGTTCAAATGCTTTAGTCAAAATTTCATGAATGGCACCTGCTGTCGGTCTCGTATCAAAACCTGTATCATCCTCATGCGTTGTCCCCACAACTAACCTTCCTTTTTCAAAAGCTAATAAATACAATGTCCCTGGTGCCATTACAACAGGCCATCTATCGGAGTTTTGATTTTGGTAAGCTAATTCTAAAATTTGAGCTTTTTGTGGTTTGACTTGAAAATGAACACCAAGTGGCAATAAAACCTCTTGGCCCCAAGCACCCGTTGTTACGATTATTTCATCTGCTTTTATCACTTTATCGTTTATACAGACACCAGCAACTTGTCCACCTTCCATAAACAATTTTGCGTCGCCTTCTATCATGTTTGCCCCCATTTTGAGTGCCACACGGATCAATGCTAAACAAATTTTATATCCATCAACTCGTGCTCCACCTGTTGCAAAAGCAGCAAATAATGGTTCTGTTAAAAGTGGAAACCGTTTTACTATTTGATCTTGGTCGAACTTTTTTAATTCGCCCATTTCGGGAGCATTCACTTTCCGCTCCTTTGCAATCGATAATAATTTATCGATTCTTTTTTCTTCAGGATGAATATTTAATACTCCTACTTGTTGATAGCCTGTGTCTGTTTCACCTAGTTTTTCTAATTGTTTGATTAATTTTGGATAATAGGCGGCACCATTTTTAGCAAGCTGATACCACGCTTTATTTCGCCGTTGCGAAAGCCAAGGGCTAACAATTCCAGCTGCGACATTCGTTGCTTTTCCTTGATCATTTCGATCAATGATCGTCACTTTCTCCCCTTTTCTCGCTAAATGATAAGCCGTCGAAGCCCCCAAAATACCTGCCCCAATAATGACATAATGCTTCTTCATTTCCTACACACCTTTCTCTTCATTATTATTATAGAGCTGAAGCGTTTATAAACAAAGGTCAAACAAGGAATTGATTAACATTAGTCAAAAATTTAAGCAAAACACTTGAAAGTCAGAAAAGGTCAAAGTATAATAAATTCAACAAAGGTCAAAGATAGTCAAAGTCAAACCTAATTTACTGACCTTATCTTTTCTAAAAATAGAGGAGGAATTTATGATGATTTGTCAAAATTGCCAGCAACATGAAGCAACTATCAATATTCGTTTACAATATAATCAAGAGCAACATTCCATGCAGCTCTGTCAAAAATGTTATCAAGAAATACAAGCAGGAAATAAAATTCCAGCAGGGTTTGGTGGAGGGTTCCCTAACTCTATGGGAATAGATGATTTTCTCGAATCCTTTATAAATGGTGCCAAGCAGCCATTTCAACCTGGACAAACTACACAGACTAAAACAGCACATCGCGGAACTGGTGGCGGTGGATTTCTAGATCAATATGGTCAAAACTTAACAAATGCTGCCAAAGCAGGGTTAATTGATCCGGTTATTGGACGTGATGAAGAAGTCGAACGAGTGACGGAAATTTTAAACCGACGGAATAAAAACAATCCTGTCTTAATTGGAGAACCAGGTGTCGGAAAAACAGCGATTATCGAAGGGCTTGCCCTAAAAATTATTGAAGGGGATGTACCTGAAAAGCTCAAAAATAAAGAAGTCATTTTACTTGATGTCGCTTCACTTGTCTCTAACACGGGCATTCGTGGTCAATTTGAAGAACGAATGAAGCAATTGATTTCCGAATTACAACAAAAGAAAAATGTGATTCTTTTTATCGATGAGCTTCATTTAATTGTCGGAGCAGGGTCTGCGGAAGGCTCAATGGATGCAGGGAATATTTTAAAACCAGCCCTCGCTCGTGGCGAACTACAACTTGTTGGGGCTACGACTTTAAAAGAATATCGCGACATTGAAAAAGATGCCGCATTAGAACGTCGATTCCAGCCAGTAACGGTAAATGAACCAACAGTAGCACAAGCAACCGAGATCCTAAAAGGCATTCGTTCCAAATATGAAGACTATCATCAAGTGGCTTATAGTGATGAAGCTCTTGCCGCTTGTGTAAACTTATCTGCTCGTTACATTCAAGATCGCTTTTTACCAGACAAAGCCATTGACCTTTTAGATGAAGCAGGCTCAAAACAAAACCTAAAAGCTGGAATGACAAGCCAAGACGACATTAACAAACGGCTAAAAGAAGTAGCTACTAAAAAAGAGCAGGCTCTTCAACAAGAAGATTACGAAACAGCCGCCAAATTACGCGATGAAGAAGCTTCCCTAGAAAAAAAATTAGAGTCTAATCACAAACAAAACCGTCCAACAGTTGACGTTCGCGATATCGAGCTTATTATTGAGAAGAAAACGGGGATTCCCGTTGGAAAGATCCAAAAGAATGAAACAACCAAAATGAAAAACTTAGCTCCTCGTTTAGCAGAGAAAGTCATTGGGCAGGTGGAAGCGGTAGAAAAAGTCGCCAAAGCAATCCGTCGTTCCCGAGCAGGCTTAAAAGCCAAACACCGTCCAATTGGTTCCTTCCTGTTTGTCGGTCCAACTGGTGTAGGGAAAACCGAATTAACCAAAACTCTCGCCGAAGAATTATTCGGGTCAAAAGATGCGATGATTCGCCTGGATATGAGTGAGTATATGGAGAAGCATTCCGTTTCCAAATTAATCGGTTCACCTCCTGGTTATGTCGGTCATGAAGAAGCAGGACAATTAACGGAAAAAGTTCGTCGTAAGCCCTATTCGATTATTTTATTAGACGAAATCGAGAAGGCTCATCCAGATGTCCAGCATATGTTCTTACAGATTTTAGAGGATGGTCATTTAACCGATAGCCAAGGCCGCAAAGTAAGTTTTAAAGATACTGTAATCATTATGACAAGTAATGCTGGAGTTGCTACGAAAAAGATCGAGGTAGGGTTTGAAAAATCGAACGAAGCAATGAAGGAAGCTTCTGTTCTTGACTCACTTTCAAGCTTCTTTAAACCAGAATTCCTTAACCGTTTTGACAACATTATCGAATTCAAGCATTTACAAAAAGACAACTTAATTCAAATTGTCGAGTTAATGTTAGAGGAACTAAAGGGAACAGTGGCTGAACAAGGAATCACAATCGAAGTAAGTGCCGCAGCCAAGGCGAAACTAGCCGAGCTTGGTTATCACAAAGCATTCGGTGCTAGACCATTAAGAAGAACGATTCAGGAGCAATTAGAAGATCGAATCACCGATCTTATTTTAGATGAAGAAGACGTGAAACAGATTACAGTCGATGTTTCAGATGGCAATATTATTATTACGAATCAAGCTTAATTGAAGGAAAAGATCTATATAAAAGAGGCTGAGACAAAACCCACCTCTGATATGAAAAGCCGGTGACATTTTACTCGTTTAAAATGTCACCGGCTTTCATTATATTTATTGGATCCGAAGTAACTGGCGATGGATAGCGTTCTTCTCACCGTTCCCGAAAATCATGCTCCGCGTCAATCGCAAGGCACTGAACTAACCGGCTAGGCCGGTGGATTTCAGCCCTGCCACTACTTCCCACGGGAGTCTCCGCATGTTTTCGTCCACTAAGACACAGGATGATCTTCGTTTTCACTCTTGTAGGTCAAAGTGTGAAGTGACAAAATTTAAAATCAAGAAATATAGAACCAAAAACAACTAAAATATGTTCTGTGGACTCGTTTTCTACTTTCTATAACTAGTTATGTCCCAACCTCTTTCAGGGGAGTTAATTGCTTTAATCTCCCTTTAATTGAAGACAGGTCACCATTGCCTTACAGCATAATTAAGTATTTCTTGGTACAGTTCGTTCCAATCTTGATAATATTCGGTTACTTCACTTGGATTTATAAGAATTCTTTCTCCTGACTCATACTTGGCTTTAAAATCATGTAATTGGTCGATGTTCATTCTATAAAAAACTTGATAGCCTACTTTTGGATAAGGACTATTTTTATCCCAGTTTGGGTTTTCATTGTGGTCAACTATAATATACCCTAAAAGAGAACAACTTCCTGTAACATATCCTTCTTCATATACTTCACGCTTTAGACATTCTTCAGCGGTTTCTTCATTCTCAATATGTCCTCCTGGAAAGTCCCAACCTCTACGGTTCAAATTGACTAATAATAAATTATCACCATTAAAACAAAATCCATGAACACTTGTTATTAGTTCTCTTGGAGGGAGTTGTTTATCATAATTCCAGGTTAATTTTACTTTTGCTTCTCCCCAATTTACATATTTTGTAGTCATGAACTCCCCCTTATAACCCTAAACGTCTTCAACTCATCTGCTAGTTAACGGAACAAGAATAATTTTTCTTCATTTGTATTTTAACATAAATTACCTAATAACTTTTTTTATTTTTCAACATCTCTAATAATAGATATAATTACACACGAAATAGCGGAACGGCAATAACTGTTGTCAATTAGTTTATTGGTATGCTATTTCACTTGGTAATTTGGCAATGAAAACAGGAATAATCCTTTTGTATCAATAGAAAACCGAGTATAAATCATTTGCGATTTTATACTCGGTTTCTAATGCTAGTTCTATTACTTCTCCACGTTATCTGAACTACTTACACATAATAAGCAGTCTCTTTTTTAATATAACCCACGTTTCAAACGCCAAACTGCTACGCCAAGCAATAAGATGATAAACACAGCTGTACTAATTACAGCCGTCCATAAACTTGAGGTTGGATCACTGATTAAGATTTGACCTGCTTCTGTTTGTAAATTCGTTGGGCTCCACTTCATAAAAGCGGGCATTAATGAACTCGTTAATGCCAATACGGCTAATATACTAATACTTAACCCAGCAATTCCTCCCCCGTTTTTTAATAAAACGCCACAAAATAAAGTTAGTGCCAGTACGAAACAAATCCATAACATATAAATAAGGAAACTCATTAATACCTTTGTGATATCGACCATCGAAAATAATTCAGCTGTATAATACCAAGTGAGCAAATAACTTAAAAAGAAACTCACACCGAAAATAGCGAGTGCTCCTAGCCATTTACTTAGAATATACTCAAATTCCGTCACAGGTCGAACCATAATAAACGTCAATGAGCCATTATTTCGCTCAGCTGAGATGATATTCATTGAAGCTAGCACAAAAAGTAAAGTACCTAACATTCCAAATTGCGAGAGTGTCCCCATTAACACTTCAGCTGCATCGGGAGTTGGAATATTAATAACCGCACCATCTGGTAAACCACCAGCTACTTCAAGTAATTGTGGCATATAATAAAGACTTAAAGGTTGAGAAATGCCGAGTATAATTAGGGCAACAGGTAACCAAATCCATTTACCATTCCGAAGGCTTTCTGTAAATTCTTTTCGAACTAAAACTAATACAGGATTCATCTAGTCAGCACCTCCAAATACGCTTCCTCTAGCGTTGCTTGGTTCGCATTAAAGTACAAAATCGTGTGCTGATGTTCTAACAGCTTTTGCCAAAATAGATTTGGATTCGTATTAGGCTCAACTGTTAGAACTACTTCATAATCACTGACATACTCTATCTCTACTTTTTCAGAAAATTCTTCAAAAATACCATTTATCGGTTCTCTTGCTTTAATTTTGATCTTTGATGTTTTTAGACTATCTCTTAAATCTGTTAAGGTACCGTCCCATCTTAATTCGCCATCCTTTAATATCAATACCTCATCACAGACTTGTTCGGCATCATGCAAAATATGCGTCGAAAAAATAATCGTCATATCATTTTTCATTTTTCTAATTAAATCAAGCACTCCCCTTCTCCCCGTTGGATCGAGGGCAGAGACTGGTTCATCTAAAATTAATAAAGGAGGCTCATGCAAAATCGCTTGAGCAAGACCTAGCCTTTGTTTCATCCCTCCAGAAAATCCAGCAATCCGTTTCTTTTTTGCCTTTTCTAAGCCAACAAAGGCTAACACTAAATCAATTCGTTGCTGTAATTCTTGCGTCGACATCGCCGAAAGTTCTCCACTAAATTTTAAAAATTCAACTGCTGTCATCCATCCAAATAAATGAGGTTGTTGTGGCAAAAAACCTATTAGTTCTCTTACATCAGCTACATCTGAACCGAAACGAATGGTTCCTGATGTAGGTTGTAACAACCCGGCAAGCATATTGAGTGTAGTCGTTTTCCCTGCTCCATTTGGTCCTAATAAAGCAATACATTTGCCTTTTTTTATTTGAAAAGAAAGATCCTTGACCGCTTTTTCACCCTTATATTCCTTCATTAACTCTTGCACTTGAACGAGCATTGTACCCCTCCTAGTCAGCTTTTCTACCAATAATAAAATATAAAATTGGTCCAAAAATATTTATAAAAATAATGATCAGAACCCACATCCACTTTGGACCATTTGTGGCTGCCTGCTTCGCACAATTAAACAAAGCAAATACCATTAAAATAAGTTGCAAAATAATAATCGGCATTACTAAAGACCAGTTAATCACATTAATAATTTCCATTTTTTAAACTCTCCCATCTTCTTTTTTAACTTTTCTTATGCGGAATGTAAACAAATAACAAATAAAACAAAGTCGGCATCGGCACTTGAATTAAGCCCCACAGCCCCCAAAACCAAGGATATTTATTTCTTTTTTTGGCGTCAATAAACAAAAGGATACTCTGAGTCAAGAGGGTGATAATCAGAAGTGGAATGAGTACATATATTTCCAGATCTGACAAGTTGGTCAAATCATTCATAACAACCTCCCCTCCCTTTGTTGATCTTTTTTAAATAAAACAAGCCAAATAATCGGACCTATTAAAAAAGCAAACACTTGAATCACTATAAATAAAAGAACTGACTGGAAAAATATAAAGAATGTGATGCTTAACAAAATTAAGGCTGTAATAACAAATAAGAGAAGCTCACGAATCAATCGTTTTTTCCTTTCTTTCACAAAAAAGGCGACTTGCTGCCCTGCTTCAAAACGAGAAGGGAAATGGTGGTCATTTAATTGCTCAAGCTGCTGCCAATCTTTTTTGAGATCATGAATGATTCGCTTTTCATGTTGATCATCTTTCATCTTCATTCCTCCATTCCTTTCTAATCTTCTTTAAACCGTTGTGAACACGTGATTTAACCGTGCCTTCGCGAATTTGTAGCATTTTGGCAATCTCATCGTATTGATAACCATAATAATGTTTGAGCAATATGGGTACCTTGCTGTTTGCATCTAAATCATTGAAATCAACAAAAGTCTCACTCCAGCATATCCCTTGTTTATCGGCCTTCCAGTTAAGCTGTCTTGTTAGGGACTCTTTAATATGTTCAAGTTTTGCCTTTTCTCTTTTTCGCTTACGTAAATGATCTAAATATTGTCTTGAGGCAATTGAAATAAGCCATGTTGAAAACTGACTTTCTCCTTTATAGGAAGCTAACTTGAGATAGGCCTTTAACATTGTTTCTTGGGCCAGGTCCTTACTTAGCTCTTCATTAACGGTGAGCTTCAATAAATATTTAAAAAGAAATGGGTAGTGTCTTTCATAAAGGTCCGTATATGCTTCTTCATTCCCTAACAAAACTTTAGTAATTAATGCTAAATCCTCTATCTGCTCCATAAGACACCCCCTTCTTTTTTTGCTTCAACTATATGACGTTCTTAAGTTCTTATTCGTTCAAAATAACCTTAAATTTTTCACCTTTAAATTAATTCACTATTCCGAATAAACAAATTGATATTGTAATATTATTTCATTCATGTAAAACTTGAAACTGAATTCGCTTTCTGCAATACACACAAAAACGATCATAAGGAGCAACTAGAATGAAACTAATACTTAAGTTACTTGCTGGGATTATTATCGGGATTTTAATAGGGTTATTTGCCCCCGATTTCATAATTCGCCTTCTTATCACCTTTAAAGTGCTTTTCGGAAGTTTTATTACCTTTATTATCCCATTTATTATTCTCTTTTTCATTGCTAGTGGAGTAGCTGGGCTAGGTAAAAGCTCAGGCAAACTTGTTGGTTCAACTGTAAGTATTTCATTTGTATCAACCATTTTAGCCGGTGTATTAGCGTTTTTAGTAGCTGTAAATGTCATTCCTTTATTATCTGCTACAAATCAAGAACTTGTTAGTGGTTCTGCATTATTGCCATATCTCGAATTGGAAATTGCTCCATTAATGGGCGTTATGACCGCCTTAATGATGGCCTTTGTTTTCGGTATTGGAGTAACAAAAGTAAAAGGCCAATGGCTTAAGAATATTTTTGATGAAGGAAAAAATATTGTCGAACTTGTCATCGCAAAAATTATTATTCCTTTACTTCCATTTTATATTGCCGGTATTTTTGCCGAAATGGGTTCTGAAGGGACTGTATTCACTACATTACAAGTATTCGGTGTCGTTTTATTAATGGTTATCATTTTACATTGGGTTTGGTTAATGATTCAATATACGATTGCAGGAATCATGACTAAACAAAACCCATTTACTATTTTAAAGAAAATGCTACCTGCTTATTTCACTGCACTTGGTACGATGAGTAGTGTCGCAACTATTCCTGTCACTCTTCGTTCTATTAAGCAAACAAAAGTACGAGAGAGCATTGCGAACTTCGGGATACCACTTGGAGCATCGATTCATTTATCAGGTAGTATGATTACCATTACACTATGTGCAACGGCTGTAATGATGATGTTACCTGGCCTTGCAATTCCAAGCTTTATCGAAATGATTCCAGTAATCATTATGTTAGGACTTGTAATGGTTGCCGCACCTGGAGTCCCAGGTGGAGCAGTAATGGCTGCTCTTGGTGTCTTAACTTCTATGCTCGGATTTACAGAAGCCGCTATCGGATTAATGATTGCCCTCTACATGGCACAGGATAGCTTTGGTACAGCAGCCAATGTTACAGGAGATGGTGCTGTAATCACCCTTGTTGATAAGTTTGCGAAAGAAGATATTGGACAAGAGGTTGAAGAAGTAGAGTTAAATGAAGTAGCCGCAACAAAAGAGTAATATTAAATAAATCTTTTAACACCACTAAAAGCCCAAAGTATTTTAATGATACTTTGGGCTTTTTACTTTCAACCATTTATACTCCATTTTAGCTGGAAAGAAACTCTGTTAAGTTTCTCCACAAAGTTATAGAATCACCTTATCCTCACCTTTAAAATAAGGATAACTATTTGTTTTATAAGGAGGATGTGATGATCATAAAACAACAAACTAAACCGCCACAATTAAATTTACTTGAACATTTAATTGTACGACACAGTAGTCTTGATGACAGCGACCATTCGGAATATGAACGTATCCAAAAAGGATTTTTAGGAGAAATAGAATTTGCTCAATTTCTCCAGCAGCTTCCCGATGAATGGTTACTTTTTCATGATTTATTACTAGAAAAAGATAAAAGTGTCTTTCAAATTGACTCACTTGTAATATCACCAGAGAAAATATATCTTTTTGAAGTTAAAAATTACGAAGGCGATTTTATTTTTAGTCAGGACCGTTTCTACAGCATTAACAACCTCGAAATTCAAAACCCACTTGACCAAGTTAAACGCAGCGAAACATTTTTACGACAATGGTTTCAAAAAAACAAACTTCATCATCCACCCATTACTTCTTACGTGATTTTTATTAACCCTCAGTTTTATTTATATCACTCCCACCAAAACTCCTCAGCCTTTATTTTTTATAGTCAACTCGAACGTCTCCTCACCAAAATACAAAAGCAAACAAAAACAATGGCCTCTTTTCATACTAAATTATCTAAGCAACTTCTAGCCTCACACTTAGATGACAATCCTTATACTCGGTTACCTGAATACCAATATGAAGAATTAAACAAAGGAATTGTCTGTAAAGGCTGTCGTTCTCTAAACACTTTTTTCAAAGGAAAGTCTATCCATTGTACAAACTGTTTAACAAAAGAAAAGTTAAACCAAGCCGTTATTCGTACAACACATGAATTCATGCTTCTTTTTCCTGATAAAAAAGTGACGACTTATGCTATTTGGGATTGGTGCAACATTGCTAACACATCCAAAAGATCTATTCGCCAAATATTAACAACTCACCTTCAAAGAGTTGATCAAACGAACAACTCATATTTTATTAAACCTTCACTTTAAATTGCATTGATTGCTCGAATGGTTATCTCTAACTCAGCCTTACTTGGCTTCTTCCTTCTCTCACTGTCTATTTTTACGCCGAACTACGCACTGCTTCGGCTCTTTCCTTCTCTCTCTTCCTCTTTTTACGCCGAACTACGCCTTGCTCGGCTCTTTCCTTCTCCCCCCTCCTCTTTTTACGCCGAACTACGCCTTGCTCGGCTCTTTCCTTCTCACCCCTCCTCTTTTTACGCCGAACTCT